>JBLNAZ010000085.1:0-13868 GCA_050259615.1 Syntrophomonadaceae bacterium
TTCGCAACGAAGAGGCCAGCGGTTCGATCCCGCTTAGCTCCACTATTTATCCCTTGAGGCTCTTTTACAAAACTTTCCTATAGACACTTTTTATAAAGCTTGATCTTTCTCTGCTATTAGATTAATATACTCATAGGGACCGGAAGAGAAGCTTTACCGGTCCCGTCTGAATTATCTAAAACTGACACCCGAGAGTTAACCTGCCGATAGTCTGTTTTCTTGGATCTGCTGAAACCAAATGGCTGTCTGAAAATGATAAGCCTAATGTGTAGTTCCAAATCGTTATATCTGTCCCAAGAGTTAGAAACAACGCTTTGTTATCAGGTATATCGCTATTATAGTTATTTACATATCTTCTGTCAGTCATATAAACTCCCATGAAAAGATGCAGCCTGTCGGTGGCTTTATAGTTTATGCCTGTACTGAAATCGAGGCTGTTTCTGTAATCCTTAAAGAGGGGATGCCAGAATACTTCCGACAAGTTAGTAATAATCTGAAATTTTGGGAAGTCCAGCAAAAAATCCAGCCTTAGCGCATCCGGGGTACCGGTTTCAATCCGATATTTAGTAATTTTGTTAAAACTTTTAACCTGAATATCCTTTTGGAAATCCATCCCTTTCTCAAAATATGCACCGATACTTAAATCACCTTTATCAAACGTAATTTTATAATCGGCACCGAGGGCAAAGGCAGATGAAGTAATGGAATAGTCCATATCCGGTAGTGGAATTGCTGGGTCATAACGGCTGTTATATCTTAACTGTCCAAGAGATAACCTGAAACCCAGGGATAAAGAATTTCCCTCCGGCAGGTTGTGTATACGGTAAGAAGAAAGTATTGAATAGTCATGAATATCGCTTTCCACTTTTAAATTGACTGATTTTTCCGTGCCGTCAGGATTATGAATAATAATGCCAGATATTCCGGCTGTAGATTTAATCCTTAGATTATATCTTTGTGTTACTGCTGCCGCAACATTAAAATCCCCGGACTGATAAGAAAATGCGGCGGAGTAGGGAAGTCCGTTTGCAATGCTTTCCCCAATAAATCCACTGAAAACTTTTTCAATTCTGGAGCCGTACTGGTAAGAAATACCAGCTGAAATTCCATTGGAGCGGCTCAGGAAAGATGGATTAAAAAACCCTATGTTTGAAATATTATAAAGAGACGGCTGTGTTGAATAACCTTCAGGAAGAAGAAAATCGGAATCTGACTGGGCAAATAAAACAGAGGAACACAAAAGGATCAAACAGAACCGGATAATAGCTTTCATCAGGAAATCCACTTTTGTTATGAAAAATTATGCGTTAAATTAAGGAAATTAAGAATTAATAGAAATTGAAAGTTCTGCAATTGCCTGTGCACAGTGACGCCTTAAGGCCATGCAGGTCCGCTACGGTTTTGCCTTACAATAAATCCGGTAAACCCTGCCAGTCAAAAAACCTAAAACTGGTAAGACAGTAACAACCTGCCAATAGTCTGTTTCCTGGCTTCTGCCGAAAACAAATGGCTGTCTGATATTGAAAAACCTATGGTATAATTTCCGAATGCTGCGTCTGCCCCAAGTGAGATAAATAGCGCCTTGTACTCAGGCAGTAAAGGATGGAATATTTCGTTTTTCCTGTCGTTCATAAACGCACCTAACGAAAGCGAAAGCCTCTCACTTGCCTTATAGCTGATACCGGCACCAATATCCAGGTTGTTTTTATGATTCTGTTGTACAGAGCTCCAGAATACTTCCGAGAGGCTTGCTGTCACCTGAACTCTTGGAAGATCCATTGCAATGTCAAGCCTCAGTATATCCGGTGTTGTTACCTCAATTCTAAATATATCCGGCCATGTATTTGCCTCCATGCGGCTTCTGCCTGTATATGTGGTGTATGTGTAAGCAGGAGGTTCTACCATTATATCCTTATTGAACCCGGAGCCTTTTTCAAACGAGGCGCCTAAATGTAAATCACCCGATCCAATTGAAAGTATATAATCTGCGCCAAATGCAAAACTGACCGCATAGGCTGAGGTTTCTATCGCCGGAAGGGTGTTTGAGCCGTGATCAAAATAGCTGAGCCGTTCTAAAGCCATCCTGAGCCCTAGAGACAGTGAATTGTTTCCGGGCAGGTTTTCTATCCGGTAAGCAGAAATTAAGGAATAATCGTGTATATCCCTGCCTGCAAAATATTCCACAGTCTCTCCGATAACCTCAGGGCTTTTTTCTGTTGTTATCTTGATATTGGGTATTTCAAGTTTCAGGTTATATTTTTGTGTTATTGCTGCACCAATGTGAATACTGCCTGTCTGAAATGAAACTCCAGCAGCATAAGGCAGTCCATTCATCAGGCTATTGCCCTGCAATCCACCAAAGTAAACATTTTCTATCTTCGTGCCGTACTGATAGGAAAGTCCTGCGGAAATTCCTTCAAA
Organism: Syntrophomonadaceae bacterium; assembly: GCA_050259615.1. Taxonomy (GTDB): domain Bacteria; phylum Bacteroidota; class Ignavibacteria; order Ignavibacteriales; family SURF-24; genus JAAXKN01. The sequence continues at coordinate 2,422 of JBLNAZ010000085.1, forward strand.
GCGGCTCAGGAAAGACGGGTTACCTAACCCGATAGTGGAAGAATTAAGCTGAGGCTGAAATGAATAGCCTTGTGGGAGCAAATCATGGTCCCAATTAAAAGTGATTTGCTGGGCAAAAGAAGTTATTGAACAGAATATAATAAGAACGAACAGGTAAATAGCTTTCATTGTTAATCCGGAATTTATTGGAGGAATTAACCAGGATAAATATAGGTGAATAAAGCAAAAACAAAAATATGTTTTCCCTTATTTGTTAGCTTGACATTATCCCGTGGAATAAATATCTTTGTAGTCTTGAATGAAATAGCGGGAATTTGGATTTATAGATTTTCCAGGCCCGGCTAATGAGTCAGTGCCCAACCCCACGAGGTCCGGAAGGAAGCAGTGGTAAGTACGAAGCTTGTGTAGCCGGCAGCCTGGATTTTTTGTTTTTAAAGGCTAGGCTCCGAAGGCTTTTACCGGTATCAGAAATTCAAGCGTGCCTGCAGAAAGCCGTGCACGTCCCTGGAAAACAATCTTTGCAACTGCACCTTTCTTGAAGTCAATCTCTGCCCCTGAATTGGATATCAGCCTTGAAACATGCGTCGAAAAGTCAGGCTCATGCCCGAATATGACTATGTTATCTCCAGGCATTTCATTGACCAGAGAAATTACCTCTTCGGTTTTGCTTCCGGGCATAAGGCGGTTATCCTGAATAACATCTTCTTTCAGCCCGTAGGCTTTCCTTACTATTTCTGCTGTCTCAAGAGCTCTTATAAGTGGGGAGGAAACCAGCGTATCGAAGTTCGGAATAATATTTTTCCAGCCTTTGACTGCTGCAGACATTTTCTTTTTGCCTTCTTCTGTCAGCTCCCGGTCAAAATCCCTTCCTCCCGGACTTTTGTCTTCAGCCGCACCGTGTCTTACCAGATAAAGGTTCACTTTTATTCTCCGTAATTTGCATAAAAGACGGAAAGGTGATTGCTGTAGCCTGCAAGATCCTTATTGAATTCTTTTCCTTCAGCAGTCTGCATCAGCCTGTCCAGATCTTCTCTTTTGGAAAACCAGGCTTCACAATACTTAAAGAATTTCTCCTGACTTAACATCGCACCTTCAATTTCTGCTAAATGTATTTTCTGTCCGGTCAGGCTTTCAAGCTTAGGCAGAGTACTGCTCGTAAAGCGGGTTAAAACAGATTCATCACCGGTTTTCTTCAGGAAGATCAGGATTTTGTACATAATTAATTAAATATAAATTAGTAATACATTTTCAGGAATAAATTCTTACCTGGACTTAGAAATTTCTTTGGCCGATTTTTCATCCTTTATTTCGGGCAGGGTAGCAGGGAAGTCAAAGTCTTTAACCTGCTGTTTTACAATCTGATCAAAATAGTTGTTCTGGCTGATATAGCGTTCTTCTTTAGGAGAATACACATATTTGTCGTTCTTGACTGTTGAGACGCTTTCAGGTACGCTGATGTCAGTTATAATGGAATCTTTGGAAATCGTTCCCGGCTCCTGTGAAAAGAATGCATCGGGCTTATTAAGAGAATAAAAAGCACGGAATGCCAGCTTAATGTTATCCGGACCGATCTTGTATAATGAAAGCCTCTTTAGACTGAGAGCTTCTTTTGAAATAAAGCTTTCCGCCAATTTTATAAATGTAATGTCATCCTTAACAAAGAAATCCATCGCCATGTCCCCGTTAAGCGATTTATCTAGTAAAAGGAGATTGAACCTGCTGTTATAAATTGCATAACGGTTATACATTGGATTTGAGTATTCAAGCATTATGTAGTAATACCTCTGGCCATTTGACTTAAAGCTGTCTGCAACCAGGGTATTATACTCTGTATTGACAGGAAGATTCTGGTCCACTAATCCCTGCAGTGCAGTATTGGCGTCCTTATCTCCCGAAATTGCCTGGGTTATCAGTTCCTTGAAATTTCCAGGAGCTAATTTCTTTAATTTACCTTCTTTTGAGCATCCCGCAAATAAAGTAAAAATTAACAAAAAGGGGATAATAAACTTTTTCATAGATTTCCAGGGACATGATTAAAATTACAAGGCGAAAGTTACAAATTAAAAACCTAAAAGAAAAAGCAAAGTGAAGGTTAAAAATACTCCTTCGGCCTTTTACCTTTGACTTATTTATCCTCCTTGCGGAAGAAATTATACACTATTTCAGCCTTGGCGCTGCCCGTAATTTTGGCCAGGTCCTCCCTGGATGCGGCTTTTACCGCATTCAGGCTGCCTAGTTCCTTAAGGAGTTTTTCTGCCGTGCCGGGGCCAATGCCTTCAATTTCCACAAGCTCAGAAGTAAAAGTTCTCTTACTACGCCTTAAGCGGTGGAATGTAATTGCAAAGCGGTGCGCTTCATCCCTTACATGCTGCAGCAGTTTCAGGCTGGAAGATGTTTTAGGTATTATCCAGGCATCTGACTCTCCTGGAAAGAACACCTCTTCAAGGCGTTTTGCAAGTCCTATAATATTGTAACCCTTTAAGCCCAGGCTGTCCAATATCTCAATGGCGCTTGAAAGCTGTCCTTTTCCGCCGTCTACCATAATCAGTTCCGGCATCGGCTGGTTTTCCTCCTTGAGGCGACTGTATCTTCTTTCAATTACTTCACGCATGCTCTCAAAGTCGTTCGGCCCCTCTACACTCTTAATAATAAATTTCCTGTACTGGCTTTTCTTTGGTTTCCCGTCTTCAAAAACCACCATGCTTGCAACGGTATCCGTACCCTGGAGGTTTGAAATATCGAAACATTCAATTCTTTTAGGAATTACGTTGAGCTTCAGATCGCGTTTTAGTGCAGCCAGGACATAAGGCACATTGCCTTCTTTTTTCATTTTGTTCAGCTGAATTTCCTTTAGCTGCAGTATGGCGTTCTGCTTGCACATCTTCATAAGCGACATTACATCGCTGCTGATCTTTGGCACTACAAATTTAACTCTTCTTTCAGCTGCCTTTTCCAGCCATTCAACAAGGAATTCCATATCCGATGGCTCTGCTTCAAGTATAATCTCGTTGGGGATTTCCACCAGCTCATTATAATAGAATTTGATTGCCGCGGCATAAACTTCTGCCATCTCCTCAGACCCTTCCACGCTCAGCTTAAGCTGCTTTTTGCCAACGAGCTTACCGCTTCTGATATTAAAAATTGAGCATGCGGCATCTTTGCCCTCATATGCAACGCAAATTACGTCGCGGTCTATCATATCTGAAGCCACAACCTTCTGTTTTGCTGAATAAATGCTGAGGTGATCAATTTTATCCCTTATTTCAGCTGCCTTTTCAAACTGGAAGGCCGCTGCGGCACTATGCATTTTCTCCTGCAGTTCGGCTATAAGGTCGTCTGTTTTTCCTCTTAATACTTTAATAGCCTCATTTACCATTTCGCGGTAAGCTATCTGCGAAATTAGTCCTTCGCACGGTCCGTCGCATTTTTTTATGTGGTATTCCAGACACAGCTTTACCTTTCTGGCTTCAATTACAGCCTCATCCAGGTAGAATTTACAGTTGCGTATTCTGAATACCTCATTTATCATGCGCAGGGAATTCTTCATGCTCTTGACGTCTGTAAAGGGCCCAAAGTATCTGGATCCGTCCCTTACTACCTGTCTTGTAGGGAAAATTCTCGGGAAAGGCTCATTTGTAACCACTATATAAGGAAAAGTCTTGTCGTCTTTTAGTAGAATATTGTACCTTGGCGTCAGCTCCTTAATGAGGTTGTTTTCAAGCACGAGAGCTTCCACTTCGGTATCCGTCACAATAAGCTGAAGGTCTTCTATTTTACTTACAAGAGCCCTGGTTTTTGCAGATTCTATATTTGTATGGAAGTAAGATTTTACGCGGTTTCTCAGGTTTTTAGCCTTGCCCACATAAATCACCTTGCCCTTATCATTCAGGAACTGGTAGACTCCCGGACTTAAAGGAAGGTTATTTAATTTTGTCTCTAATTCAGTGTTCATTTAAGCTTTTATATTATACTTCGGGAAAATATTGCCCGCTAAACTATATAAAAAATCCAATTAATGATACCATTAATTGGATTAAACGTTAAAAACGACTTTTAGGTTCAAGGAATAGCTCCCGTAAGAACAGGTTATTCCCCGAATTCCTACTTTTTCAATATAGAATTTTTAGGTATTACAACTATGCCGGTTTCCGAAACCGTAAAACGTTTACGGTCCTCTTCGGGATCGAAACCTATCTCAAATCCTTCCGGGACGTTTACATTTTTATCAATTATGGCGCGTCTTATCCTGGCATGGCGCCCAATGTTGCAGTTATTGAAAATAATTGAATCCGTTATATAGGAATAGCTGTTAACCCTGACGTTCGGGCCTATAATTGAACGCTCAACCAGTCCACCCGAAACTATTGTTCCGTCGCAGATGAGCGAATTAAGGCTTCGGCCTACTCTTTCACCTTCGTGGGAAAGCGTCTTGGCAGGGGGGAGCTGCAGCTGCAGAGTCCTTATTGGCCAGGATGTATCATAAAGGTTAAAGTCAGGGCTTACGCTTATAAGGTCCATGCTGGAAGCAAAGTAGCTGTCGATGGTTCCGATATCTCTCCAGTAAACGTCGTTTTTCTTATTTTCATCCTGAAATTTATAAGCATATATGCTGTAGCCCGATTTGATCATATAAGGAAGTATGTGCTTTCCGAAATCGTTATTCGGAAGATTCTTTTCAGACATTTCACGGAACACGTCAATAAGGTGCTTGGCATTAAAAACGTACATTCCCATGTTGACGAATGAATAGCCCGGTTTATCCGGAATTTCAGGAGGATTTTTCACCTTCTCCACGAATCCCGAGACCTTGTAATCGGCATTAATATTCAGTACACCGAAACGGCTTGCCTGTTCCTTCGGATAATCTATACTTGCTATTGTAACATCCGACTTCCTGTCGATGTGATACTGCAGCATTTTCAGGTAATCCATCTTGTAGATATGATCGCCCGATAAAATGAGCACCCATTTGGCGTTATTTACTTCTATCAGGTTGATATTCTGTTCTATTGCATTTGCGGTTCCTGTATACCAGTCTCCGCTTATTTTCCTTTGCGGAGGTATCGAATAGATAAATTCGCCCAGCTCGGGGTTGAAAATACTCCAGGCTTCATAAAGATGCTGGTTAAGCGAATCGGATTTATACTGTGTCAGGACATAGATCTTCCTTAAACCTGAATTGAGGCAGTTGGAAAGGGTAAAATCTATTATCCTGTATTTACCTCCAAAGGGTACTGAGGGTTTTGAGCGGGGTTCGGTCAGCGGTGCCAGTCTTTCGCCCTGTCCTCCTGCCAGTATCATCGATAAAGTATCTCTTAAGAGTGCGGAACCTGCAAACATCATAATTTTTCCCCATTACTATTTAATGATATATAAAAAAATTAAAATTTCCTGACTTAAGCAAACATTAAATAAAAAATTAACAATTATTTTACCTCTGCGGAATAAACCTGCACGGAGATGAGTAAGCCTTAAAATTTAACTTGTCAAACTTAAATTATAGGCTTAACTTTGATATATTATGATTTATATTTAACTGATTACTGTTATGACAAATAGAAAATTGAGGGCGTTTCAAATTTCATCTATTGTTTTTTTCAATGCACTGCTGTTTATATCATGGACCATACATTATGAGCCGGTAAAGTCACTCCTGGCCGGAGCCCCGTTTATCCAGTATTATGTTCAGTACCGAATGTCACAGCAGGACAACCTGGATGCTTATAATACGCCTGCCCAGAGTAAGATAGATGTCACTCATTATGATATAAACATAAACTTATTCCCTGAAAAGGAAACAGTAAATGGGGATGTAACTGTAACAGGCGTAATCACCGGGAAGCCGCTTAAGGCAATTGATCTTAATTTCTATGAAAATATGCAGATAAAACTGCTTACCTTGAACGGGAAAACCTCAGAGTTTGAACAGAAAGGTACCAGGCTTACTGTTCCACTAAACTCCTTTAATGCCGATACATTTAATATCAGGGTTGTTTATGAAGGAACTCCGAAGAAACTCGGTTTCGGGTCTTTTGTCTTTGACAAATTCAGCGGCAGGTCTGTCACATATACATTAAGCGAACCCGTCTACGCTTCCACCTGGTATCCATGTAACGACAAGCCCGACGATAAGGCATTGATTGATATGAGGATAACAAACGACAGCTCCAAAGTTTCCGTCTCCAACGGGCGTCTTATGGATGTAAAAACAAGCGGGAACAGGAGAACCTATCACTGGAAGACCTTCTATCCAATTACAACGTACCTGATCTGTATTTATTCGGCCGATTACCGGCATTTTGAAGAGGAATATGTACCGGCATCAAAAGATACCATGAAAATTGATTATTATTCCTTCCCCGAGCACCTGGATATGGCTAAGAACGACTTTAAAGGTCATCCTGAAATGATAAAATTCTTCTCGGGGCTTTTTGGCGAATACCCTTTTCTAAAAGAAAAGTACGGAGTTGCTGAATTCCTCTGGCAGATGGGCGCCATGGAACACCAGACTATTACGGGTATCGGTTCAAATTTCCTGAACGGCAGGAGGTTTTTTAGTGAATTTTACATTCATGAATTGGCTCACCAGTGGTTTGGTGATGCCGTAAGCCCTGCCACGTGGAAGGATATATGGCTTAACGAGGGGTTTGCAAGCTATTGCGAGGCTTTATACGCTGAACATGAATCGGGCCCTTCTGCATACAGATCCACAATGCTTCAGAAATTTCATGACAAATTTAGCGGAACACTTTATAAACCCGAAAGCGGCCTTTTCAGCTCCACAGTTTACGATAAAGGCGCCTGGGTATTGCATATGCTGCGCTGGGAAATTGGCGACACTGCATTTTTCAGCTCTCTGAAGAAGTACTACGAGGCTTATAAATATAAGAGCGCTACAACAAATAACTTTATTAAAGTATGCGAAAATGAATCGCATAAGGACCTGTCCTGCTTCTTTAAGCAGTGGGTTTTTAACGGCACGGAAAATATAAAACTGGTCTACAGCTGGGAAGATAAATCCTCAGACGGAAAGATGCACCTCCTGAAACTTACCGTAAAACAGGAGCAGGAGGGATATCCTGTCTTCAGGTTCCCGCTTGAAATCATTATTAAGCCCGAAGGGGCCGATGAGGTAAAAAAGATATTTTATGTGGATCAGCGCCAGCAGGACTTTGAAATAAAACTTGAACATAAGGTTACGGGAATTACAATGGACCCTTCTGGCTGGCTACTGGCTTCATTTAAGCAGCAGCAGTAAATTTCAGGTAATCTTTTCGCGCGCATTTTAGCCCTTTTCTGCTTATTTTTGAGAATTCAATAATCATTTTAAGGCATTTTGAAAGACAGTTATCTATTCATATCGGATATTCACCTTGGCCTTCAGTCTAAAGAGGTTGAGCAAAGGAAAGAAAGGCTCCTTGTAAAGTTTCTTCAGATGGCTTCGGAAGAAGCAAGAGAACTTTATATACTGGGAGATTTGTTCGATTATTGGTTTGAGTACAAACATGTTTACCAGAAAGGCTTTTTCAGGACACTTACTGCACTGCAGGATCTGACCGAAAGCGGCACAAAAGTGCATTATATTATTGGTAACCACGACTTTTCTCACAGGGACTTTTTTGGAACAGAAATCGGCGCCAAATTGTATGAATTACCAATAGAGCCTGTAATTGAAGGCAAACGATTCTTTCTGGCTCACGGCGACGGACTCGTAAAAAACGACATGGGATACAAAATCCTGAAAACGGTTCTTAGAAATAAAATTATACAGCGGATCTATTCTCTTCTGCATCCCGACCTGGGCGTTGCAATTGCAAGCGGCACAAGCCGCAAGAGCCGCGATTACACGACACAGAAGGATTACGGGGAAATAGATGGTATGTTTGAAGCCGCTAAAGAGAAGATCGATTCCGGCTTCGATTATGTTATTTTCGGGCATTCTCACAGAAGAGCTCTCGAAAAATATAAAAACGGATATTACATTAATCTGGGCTCCTGGCTTACAGGTGCCTGCTACGGTCAGCTTAAAGAGGGCCGCTTTTCAATAGTTGATTGGAAATAAAATGGAACAAACTTCAAACACTGATAAAAAAAAGAAACCTGCCGGCTACGATAAAAAGAAAGTTATTAGAATTTCCATAATTTCAGCCGTTATATTATTGCTCGGTCTGGGAGCCTATATTTTTAAGGGCCTTCCTTCACTGGATGAACTTGAAAACCCGAAACCTGTCCTTGCAAGCAAGGTCTACGGCATTGACGGCGAACTGATCGGGCAGTATTTTATTGAAAACAGAATAGAAGTACCGCTCGACAGCATTCCAAAGCACATGCAGAATGCTCTTATTGCCACTGAGGACAGGAAATTCTACGACCACTGGGGAGTTGACGTTGGACGCTTCTTTAAGGCTATGATCAAGAATGTCTTTACGCTTTCAATGCGCGAGGGCGCTTCTACTATTACACAGCAGCTGGCAAAGAACCTATATAAGCTGAAAAGTAAAAATGAGAACAAGTTTGAAACCGTGATCCGAAAAATCAGGGAATGGATTACCGCCATACAGATCGAGAAGACATATACGAAAGATGAAATTCTGAATATGTACCTGAATATTTCCTATTTCGGCAGGGGAGCTTACGGCGTACAAACTGCTGCTAACGCATACTTTAATAAGGATGCAAAGGATCTGAGTATACCGGAATCTGCCGTTCTGGTTGCTTTGCTTAAATCGTCTGTTAATTACGATCCTGCAAAGCATTACGACCGCGCACTTCAAAGGCGTAATGTGGTAATGTCAAACATGGTGGATGCGGGTTACCTGAATGAAAACTTCTACGAGAGATATAAAAACCTCCCGATTACTCTTGGAAACGAAAGGTTTGAAAGTTATCAGACCATTGCACCTCATTTTATGGAGTATATCCGCCGTCAGATGGAAAAGCTCTCTGATAAATACGGGTATGATCTTTACAGGGACGGCCTGAATATCTATACAACTATCGACTCCAGGATGCAGCTTGCAGCCAATAAGTCTGTTGCCGAACATTTAGCAGAATATCAGCCGCTCTTCAGCAGGAGCTGGAACTGGGAAAAACACAAGGACGTTCTCAATGCCCTTCTCGACAAGGCTATTAAGAATAACCCGCAATATATTGGGACTAAAGATCCCGGGGAAAGAACCAGACTTTATAATAATTTCAAATCAAACCAGAGATTTGTGGATTCGGTTAAAACAGTGGAAACAGCCATTCAGGTAGGCTTTGTGGCAATTGACCCGTCCAATGGCCAGATCAGGGCAATGGTTGGAGGTGCCGACCCGAAGTCGCAGTACGGCCTGAATCACGTAACCGGCATTAAACGTCAGCCCGGTTCGGCCTTTAAGCCCATAGTATATGCTACTGCAATTGAGAACGGGCTTTATCCGGCTTACCCGCTGCTCAATCAGCCTTTTACATATAACGGCTGGTCGCCTCATAATAGCGACTTCTCTACTGGAGGGTATACAACATTAAGAGACGGCTTAAGAAATTCTCTGAACCTGATTACAGCCCGCCTGATTATTGAAGATCATGCTCCTTTAAGCCAGATCGGAAATATTGCAAGGAAGATGGGTATATCGAGCAAGCTTGATCTGGTCCCTTCTATTGCTCTTGGTACTTCAGAGGTTTCGCCTTTGGAGCTGACCTCAGCATATGGGACTCTGGCAAATAACGGTATTAATGTATCTCCAATTTCAATTCTGGAGATAAAGGATAAAGACGGCATTCTGATTGAAAAATTTTATTCTGATAAAATTACAGAAGCTCTTTCGGCCTCTACGGCTGCAATTACAACAAGCATGATGCAGTCTGTGGTTGATTATGGAACCGGTGCAGGCGTAAGAAGATTTTTCCACAGGCCCGCAGCCGGTAAAACAGGCACAACGCAGGACTTTGGCGATGCATGGTTCGTAGGCTTTACTCCGCAGCTTGTTGCAGGCGTATGGGTTGGTTTTGACGACAGACGGGTAAGCTTTACAGGCTGGTACGGACAGGGTGCAAAAGCGGCAGCTCCAATTTGGGGACGCTTTATGGAAGAAGCTTACAAGAATGTTGACATGCCGCTTAAGTATTTCCAGATGCCTTCGGATGTTATAACAGTGGACTTCTGTGCCCAGACAGTTGCAGAAGGGAAGCCCAAGCTGGCAACGGAATTCTGTCCGGAAAAAATTACAGACATAATAGATAAGAATAATCTGCCGGATAAGTGCGACATTCACCAGGGCGGTTCTATTTCACCGTTTTAAGGAATTTTAAGGGCAGAGCCAGGTGCTCTGCCCTTAAAATTATTTTTAATTGTAAGTAAAAATGTTTTTCAAATAAGATAAAAATTGCTTAAATTTGTTTTACAATTTTTGATTGCCCGGATGGCGAAATTGGTAGACGCGCTAGGTTCAGGGTCTAGTGGGAGAACTCCCATACAGGTTCGAGTCCTGCTCCGGGCACAAAAAATAAAAGCTGCTTTTTTAAGCAGCTTTTTTAATTTTAAACGTGTGATTTTAAGTACTCCGGGAACCTCTTAAAGTCACAAATATTAACTTAATCTATTTCAGGTCAAATACCTGCTGAAAGGTAAACTTAAGGTCATCCTTTACCGGTACACCGAGTAAGGACGGGCGGTCCACTTTGAAAGCTGTCAGGCTTATGTCAAACTTACCGTCAATTGTAAGCTTGTCCTGCCCCCAGACCTCTGCAGCCACAATATTTACAGGTTTTGTTACGCCGTGAAATGTGAGCTTCCCGGAAATCCTGAGGCTGTCACCCTTCTGTGCGATACTTGTGCTCGTAAACCTGACATCCGGGTACGAGATGGCGTCTATTACTTCCATTGCATGCGAATCACGGTTTGAGTTCCCGCTGTCGAAACTGGTAACTGGTATCTGAACAAAAGCCTTTTGAATTTCTTTATTTGCCTGGTCGAGGTCTATCCAGACAGATGCGTTCCTGCTTACGGCATCAATTTCATGAAGCGGGTGGGTAAGCTTGTAGGAAATATCAGACTGCTTTTTATCTGCCTCAAAACGCTTTGTCTGCGCGTAAACTGATAAGTTGATTATCAGGGCAGTAATTATAAGGGAATATATTCTTAAAACCATATCGCTGTTTTCTATCCTTTCGTTAAAATGTTATTACTATCATTGCAGATGCAAAGGCAGCAGTTGTCAGATAGGCTGATATCTGGTGGACGTGCGCCTTGCTCATGTTAAAATGGCGCCTGCCTCCGATCATGTTGCCTAAAATGGGAGTAACTACCATCCCTGCAAAATGAACCCAGGCAAGTGTCTTGTGTATCGTTATTGTGCTTTCTTCGTCGCGCCTTATCAGCGGAGGAGGCGACAAGATGGCTAAAAGCCCCGTTAAGCTGTAAGCCGCTATTGTAGCCCCTACAAGACTCTGATGCGTGCCGCGGA
>JBLNAZ010000086.1:0-8950 GCA_050259615.1 Syntrophomonadaceae bacterium
GGAGATATTTCGGGTCACCTGTTTTATGATCCACCCGGCTTTGAAGAAGATGCTTCTTTAGTTTTTTATTGAAGAGTTTCTGTTCGTTGTCTTTTAATGAGTATAGGTTGGAATCAGGAAGTATAAAATCCGGCTTAACATTTTGCGGATATGTACATGTATGCAGCAGTGCAATAAAAATGCAGAAGGATAAAAGGCCTTTCATTCTGAACTCCAGATTGTTCTATACTGTAAAATCAGGACAAATTATTCTAAAACGTTCTGAAAAGACTTCTTTTACAATTATTATGACCAGTAAAATTCCCCTCGTGTAATTTAATGAGATTTTATTTATAAGTACAGTTAAATTGCGGGAATACTCAACTTCTGTTTTCCAACCCTGAGATGAAAGCAAAAAGGAATGCAGAGGATCAATATTAGTTTTACAATATAAATGCATTGATCAAAACAGAAAAAAATTTAGGACATCGACTTCCAGAAAATACTCAAAACAGCCTGAATTCCAAATATTTTAACAGGCTGCGCTTCATCTCCCCCTTTTCCACTTGTAAAACAAAAGCTCAAAGACACCTAATAACGCTGTTTTTGAGCTTTTTTCTCAAAGTGAGCAAATTGAATTTATAATTTTCCTAATACCACTTCTGCTAAATGGCGTTTCACCCCGCCCTAAAACCACAACCCATAGCTGAATTTTAGAATCAGCTGATTGGAATCATACTGCCAGTTCAATCTATCAAGTTTATTTACGTTATGATTGTATACAAGGAATAGATCTCCCATCATGTTGAACATCCACCTGAGACGTGTGTTTGTGCCTATCTGCCTGGATTCTGTATCGTACTGGATAAAGGAACTAAGGTCGATACTGGATGAAAGCCCCAGTTGAAATTTCAAGCCCAACAGATCCTGTGTGAAATTGCCCTCAGGAAGCCTGGCGATATTTTTCTCGTAGCTTACACCAATATTTATGCTGTTTGAAGGCCTCAGATTCAGTTCTCCACTTATCTGATCCAGATAACCATTATAGAATGATCCGAACCACCAGGTTGCAATGCCGTTTATCAGTCGCTTCGATGCAGTTTCGGCTTCTATTCTGTATCTCTTCCAGTCGTATGAACCTTTAGGAATAATAACGCCTTTGCTGATTTCAAAATCCTCGGGAAGGTATTCGCCTTCTGGGGCAATATTGAATTCAATTCTGTCCCCGCTTTCAAAAAGAGTGTTGACGGGAGCTAAGAAAATCCTCCAGTACTGCCATTTATTTTTTAGATCAGTTATCAGTGAAAAGGATGATTCAAAATACCATCTCCTTATATTAAATACTCTAGGCTGGGGCATATAGTCTGCCCCAAATGAGTATTTCTTTATGCCGCTGCGTGGTACAAAACCCAGTGACGGTGAGAATCCATCTCCAATTCTCAAGGCTGTCAATGCCATATCAAGCAGATCATTAGGATAGTCGATCTTAAATCCTGCGGCCGACCTGTCTTTATTAAGTCCGTTCTTATTATACAGTCCCCAAAGCCCGACAGTTAAATTTTTATCCCCGAATAATTTGGATGTATGATATGAAAGATCAGTTCCAAACACCCATTCATTACTTTTTCCAGCAGGGTCCCCAATCGTTCCAATCAGTCCAATACTTGATTCCTCTAGAACATCTTGTTTTATTCTGAAGACTCCAAGGGATGACATTGGAACAATACCGCTGACGGAATTCGTCCTTGTGAAAATTCCACCGAAGCTTGTTCCGTTTATTTTGCCGTTAATTTTTCCACCGAAGAGAATAGGAACCTTCTGTCCGTTAAATAAACCAATTCTGCGGGAGAAAAACGGAATAACGTCTGAACCAGTGCCTATTCCGAAATCAAATAGGTCACTACCCTCCAGGAAGAACCCTCTTTTCTCAGGAAAATAAAGAGGAAACCTGGTCAGGTTTGTCTGCCTGGCATCCACTTCGGTTTCAGCAAAGTCTGTGTTTATGGTCAGATGTGCATTTATATCGCGAAATTTCTGAGAAAGGTCAGCGCTTAAGTCAAATTTTGAATTATAATTTTTATCGTAGAATTTACTGGCGGATTCTATTGTCGAAACTTTTGCTGATACCCCCATTCCATTATTAAAATCTGGCAGATCACTTAATCTTCCGGCATGAATAACATTTCCCAGCAGAAAGTCACGTTTAAGACCTGCCCACCTGTCTCTTTCAAGCAGTCTTTCTATTTTCCTCTCGAAATTAAATCCCCATTCCCTTAACTCTGGGTTATATGATAAAATCCTGACAGGTATTACTATTTCTGCTGTCCATCCCTCAGGTGTCCTTTTTGTAGCTGCGTCCCACGTCCCATCCCAGCTTGAATTTTCTGCTTCACCGGCATTATAGACAAGAGCATCATATCTTGTCCCGTAAGGATTAACTGCAAAAATATAACCCGTCCTCTGGTCAAGATGCGTGTCAAAGACAAATATTACCCTGTCTTCATCCGATAGATATGCATCCCGGGTTTTTGAAATGGAAATTATTTTATCAGGTTCAGGGTCATAACACGTAATACCCAAGTATATGTTTTTATTGTCGGCGGCAATTTTTACTACTGTATTAAACTCGGCCTGTCTTCCTTCAAACGGATCGATCATAGCCAGACTCGAAATGGAATCAGCTTTAGACCAGAACGCCTCATTTAATATTCCGTCCAGTTTTATATTTTCATTATCAGATAAATTATAGACTTTAAGGCTTTGTGAGTAACAGATAGAAGCCAAAAGAGCAAAGAGGATGATTACTCTCATAAATATCGGGGCCTTATAAACTTTATAGAATCTGTACAGGTTAAAAATAGAGTTGAAAATATAGGCAAACAATTAATTACAGGCAATAAAAGCAATATGCTCTAAAACTCATTTGATGTAAAAGCACGGTACCATTCTTTTTCGTTGTAGCATTTAGAGAAATAATTATTACTATATGTAATATGTATTACAAAAAAAATATTATGAAATGGCTGTTCCTGGTACATGAACTTCAGGGCTTAAAGTCAAGAGACCGGGTAAGAATATGGCGGAACACAAAAAAGGCCGGAGCCATACTCTTTAGGGATTCTGCTTATGTTCTTCCTTACAGCAAGGAAAGCCTGGAAAGCTTTCAGTGGATTTTAAGTGAAATTAAAGGAGCAAAAGGTCAGGGCTCAATTTTTATTTCTCAGTCAACAGGCGGTAAAGAAGATGATGAACTGAAAAATATATTTATTAAAACAGCTGATGCGGAATATGGAAGGCTGCTGGAAAGAAGAGATAACCTATTGATGAGATTTGAACATCTGCAGAAGTCTTCACATTTAAGTGAAAAGATTCTTAGAGGCTTGAAGAAAGAACTTGCACAATTAACTGATCAGTTTGAAGAAACTTTTGCGACTGACTATTTTAACTCACCCATGGCGCAGAAAGTAAAACAGGAACTTGCAATTTTGAATATAAATCTTACATCTAAAATCCCAACAGATTCTGCTGCTAAACCGCTTATAAAATATTACACGAAAGACTTTCAAAGGAAAAAGTGGGCAACTAGAAAGAATATTCATATAGACAGGCTCTGCTCTGCCTGGCTGATAAAAAGATTCATAGATATAAATGCCAGCTTTGAATTTGCACCGGAAAACTTGCTTCCCAAAGATGCAATTTATTTTGATGTATTCGGCTGCCAGTTCGGACACAGGGGTGAAGACTGTACGTTTGAGACACTACTTAAGTCATTTCAGATAAAAGATAAAGTGCTCTGCAATATTTCTGAAATAGTTCATGACATTGATCTTAAGGATATGAAATTCAACCGCTCTGAGACTAAAGGGATTGACAGTATAGTAAGATCTTTATCCGGTTTTCTTCACGATGACCATAAAGTATGCGAAATTGGATTTTTGCTATTAGATGGGTTCTATCATCATATTAAGACTGCCAGGAACAAACATGTAAATGTGGAAAGCGTTTGGTGAGGTAATAGAAATGTTACTGAAAATACTGAAAATAATTTTATTTACTGCGGGGTGCATATTTGTCTTGCTTGGAGTCTTTTCAAGAATTGAGGGGGTGCACCTGCTTGGTGGTTTTTGTTTTTTCTTAATATTTGTCCTTACGGATCTTTTCGCAGACAAAGGATAAATATTGAAAGCCATAGCATAAAATTTCTCGGTTTATCCATAGAATCGCCTCCTTCAGGATAACTTTATGCAGCAGGACAAATGGAATATCCGTATTTTATTTATTGCACGCACAATCAGACTGTTTGCTTATGGATTTATTTCTGTTATTCTTGTTCTTTATTTAGCTGCAATTGGGCTGAATGAATATGAAATTGGAGTGCTTCTTACTCTTACATTATTGGGCGATGCAGTAATTTCATTGTGGATTACCACCCATGCGGATACCTATAGCAGAAGGAAAATGCTGATTGCAGGTTCTCTTCTGATGGTTGCGGGAGGATTTATTTTTGTTTTAACAAATAATTATACTGTCCTGGTAATAACAGCAACGGTCGGGGTCATTAGTCCAAGCGGCAAGGAGATAGGCCCGTTTTTATCTATCGAGCAGTCAGCCCTCGCAGAGCTGGTTGAACAGAAAGCTCTTCCTGGAATATTTGCATGGTATAACCTGGCAGGTTCATTTTCCACTGCCTTCGGGGCGCTATGTGCAGGCTGGCTTGCACAATTTCTCCAGACAAAAGAGGGCTTTACTATTGTCCTTTCCTATAAAATCATTCTGACTATTTATGGTCTGATGGGCTTAATACTTTTGTTTTTATTTCATGCTCTGACAGACCAGGTTGAAGTAAAAACAGTTTCAGAAAATGAAAAAACTTTTAGCAGGTTCGGTCTCCACAGCTCAAAAAAGATTGTTATAAAGTTAAGCTCATTATTTGCTCTGGATGCATTTGCAGGCGGGTTTATTGTGCAGAGCATTATCGCATACTGGTTTTATCTAAAGTTTAACTTAAATACAGGATCAATAGGGAGTATCTTTTTTGCGGCAAATTTAATTGCTGGTCTTTCATCTTTGTATGCGATTAAAATTGCAGGCAGGCTTGGTCTGATTAAAACAATGGTCTTTACACATCTGCCGTCTAATATTTTACTACTTTTAGTGCCGCTTATGCCAAACCTGGTCTCATCAATTGTAATGCTTCTTTTAAGGTTCAGTATATCGCAGATGGATGTGCCGACACGTCAGACCTATACAATAATAGCAGTAAATAAGGATGAGAGATCAGCCGCTTCCGGAATAACTTCAATAGCCCGTTCCATTGGAGCTTCAATCTCCCCTTCGCTTGGAGTCATATTTCTGGCAAGCCCTGTCCTGATAAACTTGCCATTCTTTTTTGCAGGCGGACTTAAAATCATATATGACTTTTGGCTCTACTATAGCTTCAAGGAAATTAAAGAAGAAAGGGAAATGAAGGAAAAACAAAAATAAATTCAGAGGAATCTGTCAGTTATTAGATGCTTGGAATTGGCAGAAATGGTTTAAATTAAAGATGATAAATATTCAGTACATTTTTAGGACATCGGCTTTCGATAAATGCTCTAAACAGCCTGAATTCCAAACATTCTGAAGCCCTGCGCATCATCTCCCCCTTTCCGCTTACAAAAGCTCAAAGACGAATTAAAAAACGTTTTTGGGCTTTTTGCATTTTAGCACCCCTGCCCTTCTTGTGAACTGATCATCTATGTAGCCCGTTTGTGCGCACATCTATCCGTAAAATTTTCCTTATTTTTTCTTCTTTTTAACATCCTGCTTTTTCAGTTCTCCGGACTGCTTTTTGCTTTTATCAGGTATGGGCCCGCTATTAACCAGTACTTTGGTTGTCTTGTAAACCTTCAGATCAGGCTTTCCGGGACCCTTAGGAAAACGGAGATTGGAGTATTCTGCCTCCAGCCTGCCGTCAGGAGCTATCACATTTTTTCTTGTTGCAACGGCATGCCATGAAAACGTTACGTGGCTTCTTCCCCCTCTTAATTCCTTTACATCAAAACCTTCTTTTGTCTTATTCGTAACAAATACTCCGCTGCAGTCGCCTTCAACCTGTACAAAAACCTTAAGCGGATTTTCTTCATCAATAAAAATCACATTTGAAAACAAGGAATCCAGAGCTACGTGGGCAAATCCCCTTTCAAGCTGCCCCGATCCGTAATCCTCCAGAACAGCCCCCGGAGAGGCGGGATTGAACATTACCCTGTTATCGCCTTTCCCGTCTTTAACCATTATGGAATTTATGCCGGATGTAAGTATTCCGTAACCGGTTTTACCAAACCTGCCTCCGATAAATGTATATGAATCCGCTGTTCCTGCGGCTTCAAAATACCCGCCCCACTTTCCACCGGCTGAAGTATCGCCGTGTGCAAAACCTGTCAGGCCAAAATTTCTTCCGTTTCCGGATAGCCCGGAGCCCGATTGGGGCACAATTACTGATTCGAGGTTATTTCCGCCTGTTACTATGCCTGTGCCTGACGTGGAATCGGCTGAAACAGAGAATATTCCTGCAGACTTCCCTGTGGAGCTCAGACCGGAGCCTCCCTGAATGAGTAAACCTGTACTTAGACCGTTTCCCATTGCAATAATTCCAGTTCCAAGAGAATCCATGTTAAGCCCTGTTATTCCTGCGGCATTGCTGCCGCGGGTAAGGCCTTCAATTCCGAACCCTTTAAGAGAAATGCCCTTCACGCCGGAACCCACAGAAGTATTCTGCCCGAAGAGGCCGCTCCCTGAAGATGTATTTACACCAAGAACGCCGTCGCCATTATCCGTATTTTCACCGTAAATTCCTGAGAAACTTCCCGTGCTGTAGCCGTTTACAGGATAGTCTGATACACCTTCTTCACCGTTAATGGCACCGGCATAGCCCGAGCCGAAAACTGCAAAAAGGTCTCTAGCCTTAAAACCTTCCCCGTTTATAATTATACTCCCTTCAGGCAGAATTCTCATCCTCTCATTTTCACGGCTGCCGCCCCCGGTCTTGAACACCAGCGCTCTTTCATCCAGCGTCCCGATGAAGCTGCTGTCGGGGTTAATGCCGCTGTTGCCCGTAAGCGACCAGCCCGGTTTTGGAAGCGTGCCGCGCGCAAAAATAGTGCCCTTATCGTCCGCAAAAAGGAGCCTTGGTCCGCGCCCCTGCAGAACTGAGGACCTTACGTCCCCCGTTACCTGAAGCCTTACCAGCGGGTTCATCGATCCAATGCCTATATTCCCGTCGCTCCTGATATAAAAAAGTGAGCTGCCAAGACTGTCTTTTACATTAAGTGCAGACTGGGAGAAAACCGGGCATGCAAATATCAGCATCACCAGCAGTGCCGTCTCTATTAAACGTAATTTCATTTCAATAATTCTCTATAATTTCATTATTGTGTGCGGGTCAAACTTAAACAGAATCTGAATAAATTTCTATATTATGCGGGAAATTGGACCGGTAATAATTTGCAGTATGCCGAAGAAAACAAAAAAAAGGGACAGAAAAGCTATTTTCAGTCCCTTAAAATTAATTTATGTTTTGGCTTTAAGCTGTGTGCTTAATGGCCTTATCAGCAATATCAGTTCTGAAATAAATATTATCAAAATGGATATTCTTGAGGGCCTTATAGGCTTTTTCCTTGCACTGCTTAAGGTCATTTTTACTCATGACAGCTGTAATGCCAAGTACCCTGCCGCCGCTTGTCACAGTTTTATTTCCGTCTTTCTTAGTTCCGGCCTGAAAGATTATAATTCCATCTTCTTTGTAATCAAGTCCTGAAATCTCAAAGCCTTTTTGAAACGTTTCAGGGTAGCCCTTGGATGCTGCAATAACGCATACGGCTGCGCCTCCGGAATACCTGACAGCGGATTTATCCAGTTCTCCCGCGGCTGAAGAATAAAGAAGCCTTAAGAAGTCGCCTTCCAGTACTGGAAGTACAGCCTGGGTTTCCGGATCGCCAAAACGGCAGTTGAATTCCACAACTTTAGCTCCCTCTTCAGTAAGCATGATTCCGCAGTAAAGGCATCCTGAGAATGTGCGTCCTTCAGCCTTCATTCCTTTCAGAACAGGCTCAACTATTTTACTTTCAATTTCCCTTTGAATTTCCGTTGTAACTATAGGAGCCGGTGCATAGGCGCCCATTCCGCCGGTATTTTTGCCCGTATCATTGTCCCCGATTCTTTTATGGTCCTGTGCTGCAGGAAGACACACAAAATTCTCCCCATCAGTTATAGCAAAAATGGAAGCTTCCTGGCCCGTCATAAATTCTTCAATTACAACAGTGTCCCCTGCCTGGCCAAAGCTGCCCGATTCGAAGCATTCTTTTAGTGCGTCTTCAGCTTCCGGTCTGCTGCCGCAGATTAGAACTCCCTTTCCTGCTGCAAGTCCGCAGGCTTTTACAACAACGGGATATTTTACATTGCCGAGGTAGGTTTTGGCGTCGTCATAGTCTTTTTTGCCGAAAACAACGAAGCCCGCAGTTGGAACATTATACTTCTTCATGAAGTTTTTGGCAAAAGCCTTATCACCTTCAATTTCAGCAGCCCTTGCGTCGGGACCGAATACATAAATGCCGTTCTGCCTTAAGAGGTCCGAAAGCCCTTCAATAAGGGGCACTTCAGCTCCTATAACAACGAGGTCCACAGCATTGTCTTTGCAGAACTTCAGTATTTCATCCTGCGATGAAACGTTCAGAGGAACATTTTCAGCCAGAGCCTCAGTACCGGGATTTCCGGGAATTACATATAAATGGTCCAGGTCCTTGCTTTCCTTAATTTTATATGCCAGGGCATGTTCCCTGCCGCCGGAACCAATAACAACAACATTCATTATAACGCTCTTAAGTAAAATTGAAAACTTTTTGTCAGCTGTTCTGTAAACAGTTCGCGCCTGTGCTTCTGAATGAAATCTTCATTCGGTTTCGGAAGCTGGCCGGCCCTGTAGAGACTGTGAATT
>JBLNAZ010000087.1:0-4020 GCA_050259615.1 Syntrophomonadaceae bacterium
GTAAGGCGGCGGTCGAGGTTCCATTTATGCAGTGCCGCAGCGATAAGAAATCCCCCGAGGAAAAGGAATATTACAGGGTTTGCATAATTAATAAATGTATTCTTAGCGTCAAAATTATATATCCTTCCTCCGAAAACCCCTGTTACGTGGAAAAGCGGAAATATGACTCCCGGCAGAAGCGCGGTTACGGGGATCGGGAGGGCCTCGGTAATCCACCAGCAGATCATGATGAAAAGGGTTGCAAGAACGGTTTTGGTGCCGAAGGCAGCTTCCATAACCTGAGGCGAGGAGGCATTCATTTTAAGGGAATCTGCTGCCATCTGTATAAATACACCGGGCACGGGCAGAATCATTATAACCACGAACAGTACAAGTCCAAGTACAAAGCCTATTTTGCGGCTTTTAAGTTCAAGAGATCCCCCCATACGGCAGCTCCGGAATTGTGATTTGAACTCTGACGGATTGTATTTAATACCGAAAAATAGAAATCTTTAAGATAAAAACAAGTTCGAAGTTCGAGGTTCGAAGTTCAATGTTTCGTGATGTTAAATAAATCTCATTATATTTGCCTTGAACCTTGAACACGCTGAAGGCGATTGCCCTTGAATTAATGGGGAATATGGAGTATTTAAAAAGAGAACTCTGCATGTTGGCAGAATTTATAAGAACAAATGAAGGAGATGAATATGGGATTGATGGATGATATCAAAGGCGCAGCCGGAGGAGTTCTTGGAAACCTGGGCGGTGAAAATAAGGGTATTTCGAGCGCACTTCTGCAGATGTTTACGCATAACGAACATGGCGGAATTCAGGGGCTGATTCAGTCGTTCCAGCAGAAGGGACTTGGAGGTGCGATACAATCGTGGATAAGCAAAGGCGAAAACCAGCCCGTGACAAAAGAGCAGATCAGGGAAGGCATGGGGGAAGAGCGCATTCAGAACCTTGCTACAAAAACGGGACAGTCACCCGATACTATAGCTTCAAAACTGCAGGAAGTGCTGCCTAACGTTGTTGACAAACTTACACCCGAGGGCAATGTGCCTCAGGAAGGCATGCTTCAGCAGGGAATTAATTTCATAAAAGAAAAACTTTAGAGAATTCCAACCTGAAAATATAAGAACGGGCGGACCGGCAGGCCGGCCCGTCTTATTTTTAAACCATATTTCTAAAACCCAGTATCCCGGGAAATAACTACCTACAGAAACTTTACCGCATTTTGGGCTCAAAACAAAAGAAAAACAGATTAGAGAAAATATAAATTCATATAAATAATCCCCATAATGTATATTTTTTTAGTATCTTTAGCCTTAATAATTAAATTTACTGGCAGGTTATTGATATCTACTTATTACTTCAAACGATATGTCGTCTACGCTGCTTTAAGTTAAGATATTCCTGACAAAATTTACGCATCACCCTCATTCGTAAAGTATTAAACATATTATGATTAATTCTGAGCATAAGTTTCATATACCCGTTCTGGGCGTGGGTTTTTCTGTTGATACACCGCTAAAAGTCTCAAAATACGGCATTTCGTCGGTTATATCGCTGGTAGATGACACGCTTATGGAAAAGCTGCGCAGGCATTATTCTGCATTGCTGAACAAGCCGTACGAACCTATCTCTTCAAAGGATTACGATGCCCGGGCATGCAGAATAACAGCATACCTGAACATGGTAAACAGGATAGTAAAGGAACAGTTTGAAGCGCTCAGGAATTCAGCATTCTCCAAAGGAAGCGAAATAAACAAATATTTTGAAATGCTTCCCGACTTTTCGCATCTTAAAATCAAATATAACGAAATGCTTAATTCCCGCGATGAAAGCGCCATCGGGAAGCTCCAGTCGTGGCTGAGGGAAAATATTCATCCCGGTTCCATTGACGTGAATATTATGAGCAAGGTGGATAACGGCAATTACGACGCTGACGGCAATGCGCTGCCACAGGAATTCAACGATGCCCATGCAGCTTTAAGAGGATTTGCGTTAAGCGAGCTGGAAAGCTTCATCATTTTCTCTGCCGGAATGAATCCAAGACTATACAGCTACCTGGAAAATTTCAGCGATTTCTACCCTTCAGACGGCGGCCGTATAAAGAAAAAAATTGCAGTCAAGGTAAGCGACTTCCGCTCGGCTTTGATTCAGGGAAAGTTCCTGGCAAAAAAAGGCCTGTGGATTTCGGAATACAGGATTGAATCGGGACTTAACTGCGGGGGCCACGCCTTTGCATCCGACGGGCAGCTTATGGGTCCCATACTCGGTGAATTCAAAGAAAAAAGGGAGGAGCTTCTCGACTCAATCCGTCAAATCTACCTTGAGGCACTTGAAAAGAAAAATATTGCTTTCGACCCCTCCAAGCTCACTTTCGATGTTACAGTACAGGGCGGCGTCGGTAAATCAGACGAGCAGAATTTCCTGCTCAGATATTTCAAGGTTAAGTCCGTAGGCTGGGGAAGTCCTTTCCTTCTTGTGCCAGAAGTAATGAACGTTGACGAAGATACGCTTCAGAAGCTGAGCCAGGCGGGTGAAGATGATCTTTATCTCAGCGACATTTCACCCCTCGGCGTTCCATTCAATACCCTGAGAGACAATGGAAAAGACCTGGAAAAAATAGAAAGGGTTAATAACGGAAAACCCGGAAGCCCCTGCTTCAGAAGATTCCTGCAGTCGAACAGGGAATTTTCAGAAAAGCCCTTATGCACCGCTTCAATCACATACATGAATAAGAAAGTAAAAAGCCTCAAGGAAAGCGGTCTGAGCGAAGAGGACTATAAAAAAGAATTTGATAAAGCGGCTGAAAAGGTGTGTCTGTGCGAAGGGCTTGTAGCCTCGGCGTTAATAGTAAAAGGAATTGATATCTTCAAACAGAGCCATGCCGTTGCGGTGTGCCCGGGACCGAATCTTGCATATTTTTCCAAGATCACCGGACTCAGGGAAATGGCGGATCACATTTATGGAAGGATCAACCTTATAACACATCCCGACAGGCCGAACATGTTCGTAAAGGAACTGTCGCTTTATGTGGATTACTTCTTCAAAAAGGCCTCTGAAAGTCTGAAGCCTTACCCCGCCCAGACGGAAACATTCCTTAAGACTTTCAGGACGAACCTTCTGGAAGGCATAAAATATTACAAAGGCATGATTCCGAATATTACAGAAGAGACAGAAAAAGTAAGGCAGACAATGCATGAAGAGCTTCTGAAGTTCGAAGAGAAGCTCCTGACATTCGGGATATAAGATTCCGAAAGAAAGCTTTTTTGGGGACAGGTCTTTTGATTAGGCTCTTGTCCCTTTTTTCATTTAAAAGGAATACGAAAGATAAATCCCTGAATAATCTCCACCTGCAAAGGGGAGGAAGCGGAATTTCACGTCTTCTTTATTTCCTTCCATCATATTCCTGTAATAATTGCCCACACTTGCACCTATTGTGTAGGTCATCAGGCTTGCCGCAACGGCATCTGAAAACCAGTGCATCGTCCCTTTGTGAAATGCGCTTACGCCTGCCATTGTATATGCCACCCATCCGTAACTTAAATATTTCAGCCAGGTTTTCTCAGGGTAGTAATGCGACAAAGCGGAGGCCACAGACATTGCCGCACCCACGTGCCCCGATGGCCACCCACGGTATATGCCGCTTCTTACAAATCCGAAATTAAACTGGCTGCTGACCTCCTTCCTGTCGGCCGTGGAATTTGCATCCGGATGCGCGCGGCCTGTAATCCCCTTAAGGACAGATATATATGCAACAGTTATAAGTCCCGCCTGTATCACGGCAAAGGAGGCTCCAATCATCCTGTTATCGTCATTGTGCTTACCCAGAAAATAAAGCACCCCTCCGGTAGTTAAGGGCAGAGTGGAACCCAGAACCACAGCCGGCAGTGCAATATTTGCATAGGAAGGGTGATCTTCAAAGTATGTGCTCACGTGGTAATCCGCATTTGTATGTATTATTGCATAAGTGGATGCAATGCCTGCAAGCTGCAGAAGTCCCTTGTATCCTGAAAAAGCGTTCAGGAAATT
>JBLNAZ010000088.1:0-13074 GCA_050259615.1 Syntrophomonadaceae bacterium
GGTCCGGCTATATCAAAAAGCTGCTGGCGGCTTTCAATTGAGCAGGGGCCGGCAATTATCGTCAGGTTATCCCCCCCGATTTCAACGCCGTCAATTTGTATAATAGTATCCTCTCGTTTGGCCTCGCGGCTGACGAGTTTATATTTTTTTGATATTCTCAGCACTTCTTCAACAGAATCCAGCAGAAGGAATTCTTCCTCGTCGAGACTTGTAGTAGGACCTGTAAGAGCGATAGCGAGTTTTTCAGTACCATATATTAGATGCGGTGTGCAGCCAAGAGCAGTAACCTTTTCCTTAACCTTCTCGACATCTTTTTCCGAAGCGTCAAGTTTTAAGAACAAAATCATTTAACTTCCTCGTAATCTGCCCGCCTATTAGATAAAGAGACGGACTTAAATTAAAAAACAGATAAAAAGAATAAACTGTCTGCAGAAATAACGATATTTCCTGATACATTAAAGTCCAAAATATATCTACAAAAGGCCACTTTGGCAAGTTTCAGTCTGAAACTCAATAAGAATTCGTTTTTACAAAAATTAATCATAATTTTACCTGTCTTCTTATGAAAATGATACTTACTAAAGCCGGAGCCCCGTTTAATAATGAAATAATGATGGATCATTCAGGAAACCTAAATTACACTTCTCACAATAAAAATTTGGCTTTAAGAATATGGCAAAATATTTAACATTACTTTTGATCTTTATTACAGCCGCTTCAGTTTATCCCCAGGGTTTTCTTAAAACAAGCGGCAAAAAGATTATTAATTCAAACGGGCAGGAAGTTTATCTGCAGGGTATAGGACTCGGGGGCTGGCTGGTTCCGGAAGGCTATATGCTTCAGACATCGGGTTTTGCAAACTCCCCTGCTGAGATCAAAAACAAAATTGAAAGTATTATTGGTCCTGCCAATACAGATCTTTTCTTTCAGCAGTACTATAAAAATTACGTTTCCCGGAAAGATATTGATAAAATAGCTGAATGGGGATTCAATTCCGTTAGGCTGCCGCTTCACTATAAACTTCTTATGTCAGCAGATCAGCCGGGTGTTTATAATGAAGACGGCTTTAAGATGATTGACAGCGCGCTTGCATGGTGCGAGCAGAACCATATATACCTGATACTAGACCTCCACTGCGCTCCCGGGGCACAGAATAAAGATAATATCTCCGACAGCGACGGGCAGGCAAGACTGTGGTCGGAAGCAAGTAAGTATCAGCCGCTTACTATAAGTCTCTGGAAAAAACTGGCCGGAAGATATGCCGGTAAAGAATGGATCGGAGGATATGACCTTCTTAATGAAACAGTGTACGATTTTCCCACAGGAAACCAGGAGCTGAGAAATTTTTTCATAAAAGTGACCGATTCCATAAGACAGGTGGACAAAAATCACATCATATTTATTGAAGGCAACCGATACGCAACCGATTTCTCGGGGCTTACTCCCCCATGGGACAATAATATGGCATACAGTTTTCATAAATACTGGAATGAGACCACTACGGGAACTATTCAGTACCTGCTGGATATTAGAAACAGCTATAACGTTCCTTTATGGCTGGGGGAAACGGGTGAGAACTCAAACCAGTGGTTTACTGAGACCGTAAGGCTCATGAAGCAGAACAATATCGGCTGGGCCTGGTGGCCGCACAAAAAACTGGGTACAATCTCGGCTCCCCTTTCATCCCCTGTAGATCCAGGGTACCAGAAACTGCTGAACTACTGGAAAAGCGGAACTTCAAAGCCGACAGCAGATGAGGCTTTTGCTGCTTTAATGAATATGGCCGGGAACCTGGCAATTGATAAGTGTGAATTTCACGGCGATGTTGTCGACGCTCTTTTCAGACAGCCCGAAAGCTTCGAAACCCTTCCTTACGCACAGAATATTATACCCGGCAGGATTTCAGCAGTAAATTATGATATTGGCCAGCGGGGCTACGCCTATCAGGACAATACCTACAGAACTATCGGCAGCGGAGAATATAACAGCGGCTGGGGGCTTAGAAACGACGGCGTTGATATTGAAAAGTGCCTGGACCCGGCTGGCGGAGGTTATAATGTGGGATGGATTGAGGACGGTGAGTGGCTTAAATATACAGTTAATATAGAATCCGAAGGCAAATATGAGATGAAGCTTCGGATTGCATGCAAGAATCCCGGGGGAAGCATCCAGGCGGGAATAGACGGCGTTATTCTTCCCGGAACTGCAGCGGTTCCTGTTACAGGGGACTGGCAGAGCTGGCAGACGATAAACGGCGGCACTTTTACGCTCCCCCAGGGGAAGCACTCTCTGCAGATACGTTTCAATTCAGGCGGCTTTAACTTTAACTATGCCGAATTCACAAAAGTTACGAGTGGTGTAAAAGACAGCAAGGCTGGTGCTTTGTCCTATGAATTAAAGCAGAACTACCCCAATCCTTTCAATCCTGAAACTGTAATTCCCTTTTCAATTGCCGTAGATGGAAACGTAAGCCTGAAGATTCACGATATACTTGGCAATGAAGCTGCAGTTATTATTAATGAATACCGAAAGTCAGGAAGCTACACTGCGGTTTTTAATGGAAGCATGCTTCCCGGGGGCGTATATTTCTGCACACTTGAGTCGGGAAATGTCAGAATGACGAGAAAGCTGATCCTGCTGAAATAAATATTCCTTTCTGCAGGATCATTTGATGATAAATGCACCGAAAATGAGCTAAAGATATCTCCAGCAAATTCAAATTTTGGACTTGAAAGAAACACATTTTTTGTGCGATATTAGGGCTCAAATTTCAAAGGACCCGGAGTTACCGGGTCCTTTTAGTGTTTTTATCACATTCAGGAGCATTCCCGTATGCATTCTGCCGGAAGCAGTGAAGAGTTATATCAGAAGATAGCAGAACTCCAGAAAAAAGCTGAGCAGCTTGAAGATCTCGAAAGGGAAAACAGTATTCTGAAAGAGCAGCTTTATGCGTGTGAAGAAAAGTACCGCAACATTGCAGAAATGGAATCAGACGCCATTCTGTTGGTAGATAATGTGAATGGCCGGCTTCTGGATGTTAACAATTCTGCGTGCCGTCTTTACGGATATTCAAAAGAAGAGATGCTTTCACTGAATATAATGGATCTTTCAGCCGAACCGGCAATGACACGACAGGTAATGCTTGATCACCAGACCCTGGTTCCAAGGCGCTTTCATAAGAAAAAAGGCGGCTTCAGCTTTCCAATTGAGCTTAATATAAAGTTCTATGAATTAAACGGCCGCGAGGTTCACATTTCGGCCGTAAGGGATATTTCGGAGTGGGTTAAAATTGAAACCTCACTTATTCAGGCTAAGGAGCAGGCTGAAAAATCAGAACGCCTGAAGGGTGAATTTCTGGCGCAGATGTCGCACGAGATACGCTCCCCTCTTAATTCCGTTCTTAATTTTACCAGTCTTATTAAAGAAAGCTGCAGAAGTTTCATGGATGACGATATGCAGATGAGCTTTAATATTATAGACCAGGCCAGCAAAAGGTTAATCCGTACGATCGACCTTATACTTAACATGTCTGAGCTTCAGGCAAATACATACGAATTTACACCTGCCAGAGTGGATGTGTATTCAGAAATATTGCAGAAGCTTTTCCATGAATACACGCCGCAGGCCAGAAACAGAGACCTGGATTTTGAGCTTAAAAGCAAGGTTAAGGATACTTCGGTTACAGCAGACACATACTCGCTATATCAGATTTTTAACAATCTGGTTGATAACGCCATTAAATATACAAAATCCGGCAAAGTTGAAATTGTTATTTCCCGGAATCAAAGCCTGGAAGTTGAAATTAGGGATACTGGCATAGGCATTTCCCAGGAATTTATGCTCAACATATTTAAGCCTTTTTCGCAGGAAGAGCAGGGCTACTCTAGAAGGTTTGAGGGTAACGGCCTGGGTCTGGCCCTGGTTAAAAAGTATGTTGAAATGAATGGTGCCCGTATCGAAGTCCAAAGCCAAAAAGGACAGGGATCGTCTTTTAAGGTTGTTTTTTAAAGTTCAAGGTTCTAAATTCGATGTTATGATCTGAACCTTGAACTTTGAACCTCGAACCATTCCCCCTGTGTTTCATATCACACCAAAATTCCATTCTCCCGGAGTTCCTTGCAATTATAATCGGAATAGAGTATTCTATTTTGAAGGTCCACTGCGTATTTGACTGCCTCTATAACAGGATATTAGCGCCTTTTTATCTGATGGATTCGATTATTCATACGAGGAATATATATGAAAACAAAAAGGACTTTATGCGTTACGGTTACTGCTCTGATAATTCTCTTATTATCCTCCATCCTGTCACATGCGCAGGTCCAGCGCTACATAGAAAACAACGGATATGTTAAACCGCTTGCCGTTGCACCGGGAGATACTCTTAATATTTATATCAACACTTCAAAACCTGTTTACGATATTACAATTTACCGCATAGCCGTCAACGAATATGAACGGATGACTACAATTCCAGGGGTTAAAAGTGCCGGCTTGCGCCCTATTGATACACTGGCCTACGAAAAAGGTGTGGACTGGCCTGTCAGCTGCAAATTTGTAATTCCCGGGGACTGGAGAAGCGGTGCATACGGACTTGAATTTCCCAATGCAGACGGGACAACTACAAAAGGTGCTGTCTTTGCCCTGAAACAGAAAGTGCCGGGCTCATATTCAAAACTTTTAATTCTGTTAAATGATTTTAACTGGACGGCATACAACCTCTGGGGCGGCAAGAACGTTTATAATGACGGCTCCACATACGGCGTTAAGGCAGACAGGGTATCTTTGGACCGCCCGTTTTCCCAGCACAGGGGCATGGGCGAATTCCACGCCTGGAATAAACCTCTGATCAAGTGGCTCGAGACCAATAATATCCGTTATGAAATAACTTCAACAATGGAAGTGCATAAAGATCCAAAACTCCTGGACAATTACGACGTTCTGATTGTAAGCGGGCACGATGAATACTATTCCCGCCCTGAAAGATTAAACATGGAAAGATTTATTAATCGCGGTGGACGCCACATAAGCCTCTCGGGCAATACGTGCTGGTGGCAGGTCAGAATGGAAGACGACGACCGTACCATGGTCTGCTATAAAAGCACCAAGGATCCCATAATAGGAGTAACCGATTCTCTGGCAACAGTAAACTGGTATGCACCGCCGTTAAACTGGCCGGAGACAATGTTCCTGGGCGCCACTTTTCTCAATGGCGGATATGTTAATGATCTGCACCATTTTATTATGAATTACAGTCACGGTTACGGCGACTACACAGTCTGGAACTCACAAAACTGGATATATCAGGGTACCGGATTAAAAGACGGCGATCCTTTCGGGCGCGTTCCGAATGATTCAGCAGGAGCCATTGTGGGCTATGAAGTTGACGGCGCACTCTTTCAGTATAAAGACGGCCTGCCTGTTGTTACAGGCGAGGATAAGACCCCCCTTAACTACCGCATACTTGGCACCTCCCCGTGCGAACCTGCAAGCTACACAAAAGGACTGCCTGTTACCATGGGAATGTACGTCAATAAAAACGGAGGCGCTGTATTTAATTCGGCCTCAATCAACTGGACTTTCGGTCTGGCAAGAGATACGCTGGTCCAGAAAATATTCATGAACATTCTGCAGAAATTTATGCGCGGCGGCTTCCCACCCGAAATCATAAGCTGGAAACCTTTTGTTCTGGCCAAAGGCACGGCACATGGAGAAGAGTTTACCGTGAACCGGAGAGATATTGCGCTTAAGTCGAAAGATTCCGTACTGCTGTCTTTGAAGATTTATGACCCTTACGGAGAAAAAGTAAAGTACATATGGTATGTCGATTCCATAAAGCGCAGCACCGATTCCACATTCGTCTTCCATGCAACAGGAGGCGGAAATTTCAAGGTTAAAGTTTACGTTTATAACTCAAAGGACACGTCTTCAATTTCTTGGAACATGATGGTTACGGGTCCTGTGGACCTTGTCGAAAACAGCGCGCATCAGCCGAAGGTATACTATATTGAGCAGAACTATCCAAACCCGTTTAATCCCGTGACAACAATAAAATACGGGCTTGCCGGAGACGGGAAAGTTACAATTGAGCTGTTTAATATATTAGGACAGAAGGTAACGGCACTTGTAAATGAGTTTAAGAAGGCGGGCAGTTACAAAGTAAGCTTTAACGCTTCAGATCTTCCGAGCGGCACGTATCTTTACAGAATAACATCAGGCAGTTTCATGCAGGTAAAGAAAATGGTGCTGCTCAAGTAATCCGGTTTGAGGCAATTATAAAGAATAAAACCCCGGGAATCTTCCCGGGGTTTTCTGTTTCAGGATTCAGTTTTCAGTAGACCGTCATTTCATCGTGGCGTACTGTTCTCTTATAATCTTTTCTCCAGAGCAGGTGCATACCGCAGACCTTGGCATTCTGCCATGCTCCGGCCTTAATCACATCCAGATTAATATAGCGGCCTTCATAGTCCAGGATCAGATAACATCCATAATCCCTGTGGTAATAGATATTATAAGTTTCCTCAAAATCCAATTCAGTCACAGGGCCTTTCCTCACTTCGTAAAGATTTTCACCCACGTGCTTGCATAGTAAAAATTCGGTAACAATTATCTTGCTCATGTTTTCCCCCCATTATTTCATAGCATCTGTTATCCTCACTAATTTTTATGGAAATAATGAAATAAAAGCAACTGTTTTTTTGAGCCATACTAATTACTGTGTTCTTAATCAATTAAACAGGTGGTTTTTGTCTTTTAGATTCCTCCCTTTGCTTTTTTCATTGGAAGAATATATATTGTGTTTGCTATAATCAATACCGGATTTTGCCCCCTGCCTTTTTCATTAAAACAGGTGAAAAATGAGTGGTGACTTTGCAAGCAGAGAAATGGGAAGTAAACTTTCGGGCGAATTAGCTGAAATAACACCTGGCCTGGAAACTGAACGAAACGATAGTGCCGGATTACCCGGCCCGATCGGAGAAGTCCATCTGAAGCGCGATGCCGATGATTATCCCTCGGGCGGACTTATTGAAGAACTGAAACGCTACCGCGATTTTTTCGAGTCGGCACCATCGGGCTACATTCTGATGAATTCCGACTTCGTTATCACTTCAGTCAACCGGACAGCACAAGTGATGCTTGGACTGCCCGACTCGCTGCTTATAAAGCGCCCCCTGACGCAATTTATAATAAACGGATACCTCAACATATTCTATACTTACCGCCTGAAGATCCTGAAGAAGCCCGGCAAGTACTCCTGCGAATTAAAATTCCAGAGAAAAAATGGACCCGATTTTCATGCGCTGCTTGAATGTCATCCCGTATTTGACGATGCTGGCTGCTGCGCCGAAATCCGCGCGGCTTTGATAGATATTTCCGAACACAAAAGACTGGAGATCAACCGCAGGGCAGAACTGGTTCAGACCTCAATAGAAAGCATGATGGATGCGCTTGCTATACTGCGCGCCAAGAGAGACAAGACCGGCAGGATTATAGATTTCGTTTATGAATATATAAATGAAGCCGGCTGCCGCAACCTGAATTTTTCAAGAGAAAATATAATAGGAAGTAAATTTCTCAGGCTTTTCCCGCAAATGCACGGAAGCGGATTATTCGATGATTTCTGCAGAACTGTATACTCAGGTGAATCCGTTACAAAAGAGTCTCTTGTATATGACGAAGAGCAGGTCTCGCGTCCCTTAAAGACGGCATTTGACATTCAGATCAGCAGACTGAATGACGGGATTGTTGTTACCTGGCGTGATATAACAGAACGCATACAGATGGAAAAAAGACTGCAGCAGGAACTGAAGCGCTCCAAGATGCTTTCCCTTTTTGCCCAGGAACTTACCGAAATCAGCTTTGATTATCTGGCAGTGCTGGAGAAGACTGCACGCCGTGTTGCAGAACTGATTGGCGACTCGTGCATAATACGCCTGGTCTCAGATGATAAATGGGTGAACATGATTTCATATTACCATCCTGAGATAAAGGTCAGAAACATTCTTAATGAGCTTTTTTCAAATATGGACTTGTGCCCCATTGCGGAGCTGACGCCGGATGCAATGCAGGGCAGCCCTGTACTGATTCCAAAGGTGGATTACCCTGCTCTGCTTAAAGACTTAAGCAAAGGTCTCAGGAAGCATCTGGAAAAGCTTCCGGTATACAGCATACTGTCGGTACCTTTATATGCCAATAAAAAAGTAGCAGGAGTAATTACAATCCTCAGGCATAATAAAACAAATCCGCACTACACTCCCGGAGATCAGTTCTTTCTTCAGCAGATTGCATCCAAGACTGTGCTTGCAGTTGCTAATGCGAAACTCTATGGCGAAAAAATGCGCGAAATTGAAGAGCGGAAACTTGCAGAAAGGGCTCTGGCTGAAAAACAGGCACTCTTAATGGATGTGCTGGAATTTGTTCCTGTGGGCGTCTGGGTTCTGGATAAAAAAGGCAAAAGACTCATGGGCAACCAGATGGCCAGAAAAATTTGGGGAGGAATGAAATACACCGGGCGCGGGGATATTCTCCTTCATAAGGGCTGGTGGGCTAATACGGGTGAACAAATTAAGGAGGAGGAATGGGCTACAGCTAGGACTTTATTAAAGGGCGAAACGGTCATAAATGAGGAAGTACTGATTGAATGCTTTGACGGGAACATAAAAACTATACTGCTCTCTTCAGTTCCAATACAGGAAAACGGCGAACTGGGTGCAATTGTAACAAACGTGGACATTTCCGAAATAAGACTTTACCAGGAGAAACTTCAGCAGACTTTGCTGGAACTTGAACGCTCGAACAAGGAACTGGAACAGTTCGCCTACATCGCTTCGCACGACCTGCAGGAGCCGATGCGCATGATTGCAAGCTTTACACAGCTCCTTGCAGCTCGCTATCAGGGCAGGCTCGACGAAAAGGCAGATGAATACATAGCCTTTGCACTTGAAGGAGCAAGACGCATGCAGACACTTATACGTGACCTGCTTAAATATGCGCGTGTTACCTCAAGACTTAAACCTTTCGATTTACTGGACTGCAACGAAATTCTTGAGGATGTTTTAAGCGACCTTCAGCTCGTTATTAGCGAAAGCAGCGCAGAAATTACGTTTGATACATTGCCTGTAGTAATGGGAGACATTACCCAGATCAGGCAGCTTTTGCAGAACCTGATAAGCAATGCATTGAAATTCCGGGGCACGGATTCTCCTGTTATTCATATCTCAGCCGTTCGCGAGCAGAAGGAATGGATTTTCAGCGTCCGTGACAACGGGATTGGCATTGACCCGCAGTTCCATGAAAGAATATTCCTTATATTCCAGCGCCTTCATGAAAGGGAAAAATATCCCGGTACTGGAATAGGTCTGGCCTTATGCAAGAAAATTGTCGAGCTGCACGGAGGAAAGATCTGGCTGGAATCTGAGCCAGGCCGCGGCACCACTTTCTACTTCTCAATTCCCAGAATCAGACAGGAAATTAAAAAATAGCATTTCTTTTAATTTATTTCACGCATTTCCCTTTCCACTTTCATATTTCCTTTCTATTTTATCTTAAAACTGCAGGGAGGAATAAATATGAATATCGGAATTCTTGGATCGGGAAACGTGGGGCAGCAGCTGGGACTGGGTTTTCTAAAACTTAATCACTCTGTAATGCTGGGTACAAGGGATACATCCAAACTTAAGGACTGGGTGGTTTCAGCCGGTGAGAATGCATATGCAGGAGGTTTTGATGACGCGGCTCGCTTTGGCGAGCTGATTGTAATTGCAACCAATTGGAAAGGTACGGAAAATGCCATCAATATGGCGGGTAAGGAAAACTTTTCAAATAAAATTGTTATTGATGCAACAAACCCACTGGATTTTTTGCCGGGGACTGCACCAGGGATATCCGTTTCTCCTGGCCATTCAGCCGGCCAACAGATTCAGGCGTGGCTGCCTGATGCGCATGTGGTAAAGGCATTTAATACCATAAGCGCACACACAATGTGGAATCCCGGACTGCGCGAAGGAGCACCCGACCTTTTTATTTGCGGCAATGATATTGAGGCAAAACAGACTGTTGCCCACTTTGCTGAAGAATGGGGATGGGAAAACATAATTGATATGGGAGATATCTCAGAATCCTTTTACCTTGAGGCGCTGGCAGTTCTGTGGGTACATTATGCCTTTATGAACAACAGCTTTACGCACGCGTTCAAATTACTGAAAAAATAAACAATAGGCCGGGAGCATAAACTTCCGGCCTTAAATTCCCCCCACAGCATATTCCAAAGCCAGGAATTATGCCCTTGTGGATTCAAGTGATTTCGGAAACAGAATGCTGTTTTCCAGAAATACGTGTTTATGCAGGTCCTTTTCAAACTCATCCAGCTCCTTATATGCAACTGCAAAAGTGGTACATGCATCGTAAGGGAGTGTAAAATTATCTGTCATTTTTCTTATTCTGTCAAGCATTTCACCGGCCCTGTCGTGCTCGGCCATCATAACCCTTATCGGTCCCGATACTGTTGAGAGCTGGGCCAATGCTTCGGCATTGCCTGAAGCCTTGAGTTCATCAATTTTCTTAATCATTGGAAAGAGTATCTGTTCTTCTTTAGCAAGATGGTTTTCCAGCTCACGGCTGACTGCATCAAAAAGATCGGCTAAATCCAGTAAGAACGGGTGATTTTTCCCGTGGGCCCTTACAACTTTATCCAGGCGTGCCAGAATAGCAGGAGCTGAAGTTTTAACATAAACATGGTGGTTATTAACGATATAATCTGCCAGGTAACCCAGCGACCACATATCGTAGCGGTTGGAATCTGCAGTACCACTTTCAAAAACATCTTTTAACTCCCCTGTCAGGCTGTCGATATTCACCCCGTTTTCCTCGCAGGCCTGCCCCAGCGGGCGGTTGCCCTTGCAGCAGAAATCTATGCCGTATTTCTCAAAAATCTCTGCGGATTTGAAATTTGAGGCAACTATGTCCTTAATTATCAAATTCTTGATTTCGGCTGAGTTAATATTTCCGCTAACTGCCATTTTATCTCTCCTTAATTTTTGTCTTTATATATTTAATGTTATTTTCAGACTAAAAGTTCCGAATTAAAATTACATAAAATAAGACATTATGTCAAGTTATAAAATATTATTTTCATCCGCTTTTCACGCCTTACCATTTATTTTGTTCGGGGACACCAACTTTTCCTGTAATCTTGCTATTAGAAAAAGAATGTATTATCTTATGCATAAAATGCAGCTGAAAGGACGTGTTTGATGTAGACTGCCGTAGCAGTTTTCTATTTTCAATTAATATCTGCGAAGCATAATGGAAAATGATTTTACCGGAGCCTCCGATATTTCTAAAGAACGGGAGAATGCTCTGCTCAGGGAAAAAAACAGCGTTATTTTATCGCTGAAGCAGGAAAATGAAAGGCTCATAGAAGAGCTTGGCGTGCTTCGCCATCAGGTGCATACACTTGAGTACTTCAAGACAGCCGCCGATTACTTCCCTCATGTTATTGCCATTTATGATACTGAAAGAAGGTTTGTTTTCGTTAACGATTACGGCCTCGAGATTAGCGGTCTGTCCTTAAATGATTACATAGGCCGCAGAGATGAGGATATATTCCCTCCAAGCATAACCCGGTGCTATCTGAAAGTTCTGCAGGATGTTATTGACACGCTCAAGCCCCGCACGAAAGAATGCACAATTAAATTCAGGACCAGGAGAACTCTCATTTTAACCTTCATTCCGATGCTGGATGAAAATGGGAAGCTATACAGGATAATGAGTAATTCTTTTGACATAACCGAACGTAAGAAAGCCGAAACCGAACTTGCGGAATCAGAAATGATGTTCCGAAAAGTCTGGGAAAATTCCTTTGACGGAATGCGCCTTATAAATAATAAAGGGATAATGGTAAAGGTAAATGATGCATTCTGCAGTATGGTAGGAATGAACAGAGAGGAGCTTGAAGGAAAGCTTTTTACAAAAATCTATAAAAGCTCACACGAAGAACTCCTGAAGAAAGCCGTACACAGAATTCAGACCGGGACGACTGTTCCCCGTTATGTGGAAAAATTTGATCTCTGGAACGGTAAAAGCATCTGGTTTGAAGTTTCCAACAATATGCTCAAAATTTCCCATTCATCCCCCATGCTTCTCAGCATTTTCAGGGATATTTCACAGAGAAAGCTCGTTGAGGACCGTCTGAACAGAACAATTAAAAATCTTGAAGAATCTAACCGGGAGCTTGAGCAGTTTGCATATGTTGCATCGCACGACCTTCAGGAGCCTTTAAGAATGGTATCAAACTACACGCAGCTTCTTTCAAAGCGCTATCAGAGTAAACTTGATGAAACAGGGCGTGAATTTATAAATTTTGCCGTTAACGGTGCAATGCGTATGCAGTCTTTAATTAAAGATCTGCTCGCCTACTCGAGAGTAACCACTAAAGCCAGACCTTTTGAACCTACTGACTGTAATGAAATATTAACTGAAGTGCTTTGGGACTTAAAACTTGCAATTGAGGAAAGCAAAGCCATCATTAATTATGAACATCTTCCAAGGATTATGGCAGACCCCACGCAGTTCCGGCAGCTCCTCCAGAATCTTTTATCAAATTCATTAAAGTTCCGTACTGAAAAGATGCCGGAAATAAGCATAAGTTCCGAAAGCAGGGAATCAGAATGGCTCTTTAAGATCACAGATAACGGAATCGGCATTGATCCCCAATATTTTGAAAGAATTTTCATGCTCTTTCAGCGCCTGCACGACAGCGGTACATACCCCGGAACGGGCATTGGACTGGCTATCTGCAAAAAGATTGTTGAGCGCCATGGCGGCCAGATGTATGTGGAATCGGAGCCCGGGCGCGGCACCACGTTTTATTTTACAATTCCGAAATAGTTGAACCAATCGCACTTTTATCTGCTTATTTTTGCAGCCGGGTGCCCCTTATTTTTGTCTTTTGCACATTTCTTTTTTACCTTAGAAATAATTAATGACAATTATTGATACGTAATGCTTGTAAAATTCTATTTAGACATAATATTAAGATTCAAGAAAATTCTGAGCCCCAAACAGTTTCTTATT
>JBLNAZ010000089.1:0-4210 GCA_050259615.1 Syntrophomonadaceae bacterium
GAACCCATGGGAAACGAGATCTTCCTATATTTTCAGCTTGGAGAAAGCCAGTTCGTAAGCAGAATCCCTGCTCGTGAGAAGCCGGAAGTTGGAAGCAAGATAAGGCTATATTTCAGGCGTGAGAAGTTCCACTTCTTCGACATGGAAAACCAGCTGGCAATTTGAAACGTCCCGTATGAGATGAACATTATATTAAGAAAAAGGCCCTTTTATTGGGCCTTTTTTGTAATTACAACTCTGTTATCTGATGCTCAAACCTGTTTATTGCCAGCTCACTGAACATCCACTTTATTATATCTGTGCCGTATTTATGCGCAAAATAAATAAAGGACAGCTCACGCTCCTGAAAATTACCGTTCGGGAATAAAACATTGGAAGCCTTGTTAAGCTGCCTGATTGTAGACTCGTGCTTTTTCTTCTGAGCCTCATTTGTTTTATCCTTTAGAATCTTAAGAGACTGATCTGCCTTCTCATAAACTTTTGAAGCTGCATCATTGAGCGTTTTATCAATTGTCAGAAGCTTACCTTTTAATTTATCCAGTGATGCATGGATCTCACGTTCGCAGGCCTGAAATTCGGATTCAAATTCCAAATCGGAAATAGATTTAATCACAGTATCAAACAGGATCTCTTTTTCATGAAAGAAATCATTAAACTTAAGATTATACTTATCGAAAGTTTTCTGAATGTTCTTTTCAACTATTGTAAGCGAGGATCTTGGATAAATAACAGGCTGGGGAACATTATAAAAATTATAAAGCGGAATAACCTGAGCAAAATAAGAAATCTCTCCCGGCCCGCCTACGTAAAAAGCTGTGGGCAGGATATAATCCTGGCAAATAGGTCTTAAGAGAACATTGGGACTGAACTTCTGAGGATTGCTTTCCAGCATTTCCATCAGAGTATTTTTTTGTATCTTCTTTCTTTTTGATTTTAATCTGTAGTCGTCATCCGCAGGTTCAATAAGGTATCTGCCATCGTCGTCGTCAAAGAAAAGATTAATCGGATTAACCTTTACCTGGGCATGATAAATCTCCTCAAGTTCAGCACTTATTTTTACGAGTTCCTTCGTATGATCGTGGAAATTATCAAGCTCCTGCTTAAAAACCGGTTTAAGAAGCTCTTTAATCTTCTCGTCCTGAGGATCAAAAAATACTATTCCGTATTCATCAAAAATATCAAATAAGAGTTTCTTAAAAGAGCTCTTGAATGTTTCGCCTTCCTTATAGCACGCTGTAAGTTTCTCCATCAGCTGAGGCTTAAAATCATTGTCCCTTAAGAGGCTGTTTACCTCCTGGTTGGTTTGGGAAATGCTGCTGTTGAAAGCGAGTTTTCCCATGCTTCCGCGGTTTACCTCTAAAGGTTCGCCGTCGTTATATTCTACCTTAAAGACCTCATTATTATCGCCTATCAGATTAGCTGAACGGATTTCGTCAAAATCGTGGTCATCGCCTTCAAGCCAGAATACAGGCACAAAACGGTAAGTCTCGTATTTATCCTTTAAGAATGAACAAAGCTTAATGGCGGTAATAATTTTATAAAATGTATAGAGCGGGCCTCCATAAAGGCCTAACTGCTGGCCGGTAACTACTGCAAGCGTCTTATCCGAGGCAAGAAGATCTATATTCTCAAGAGTTTTTTTAGACGGGGTAAAGTTTTCATACTGATCATGTAAAATGCTGCTGAGTAAAGCGCGGTGGTTTCTTTTTTTTCCGGCGACTTCAGCAAAATGGCTATTAAATAGTTCGGTATCCCGGAAATCTTTACGATAAAAATCCCTGACGTTATTAAATTCGTACATATAATCCAGAAACAGGTTCTGCTGACCGGGAAGGTCACTGAAATTTACGAACATTTTTCCTCTCCTGTTACTTTTTTCTGTTGAGTGATTATAATATATAAAAAATGCGCCCTTTATGAAAGAATGAATGCCATCATAGTTGAAAATATTGTTGAAATTACGGCATTAGGACAAAATTAACCGGGGATTCATGAAGTATTTATAATTATTTCTTATCTTTGCCGTACTATAAACACCACTATATGAGCATGTGTATGTTAAGATCTATTTTATTGTTTGTCCTGCTCCCATGCTTTTTATTCGGCCGGACAGATTCCACTTCGGTTAAGTATGAGTTTGCGCCCTCAGGCCTTCATTTTATGCCTTTGAAAGCAAGCTACCAGGAGGCAAGGATAGGTATTCTTTATTATCCTTCTGATGCAAACCTGAAAGTTGATATTGGCAACTCGGTTGACCTGCTTAAACTGATTTTTCCCTCAGAAAGGGGAGTACTGACCTTTGGAATAGAGTTTATGGCTTATGCCTACTCAACCAGCTACAGCGGGCACAGGCTTCAGATTGACGCTCTGGACGGGTTTTTTGGAGGCAATGCCGCTTATTCTTTGGGGTATAAAGAAGGAAATATTATTTCAAGGTTCAGGATTATTCATAACAGCGCACACCTTGTTGACGGGCATTACAATGTTGATAAGGAGATGTGGATAGGCTCAAAGACGCCGATCCCTTTTACGCGCGATTTCGGGGAGTTATTACTTGGTTATGAGTGTCTTAAGGAAAACTACACTTTCAGGATCTTTGGTGCGCCGGCTTATTCAACTCTTGTACGGCCTCTGGAAATAAAAAAATATTCTTTCAGCTCCGGCTTTGAATATGCCTTGTATAATCCTTTCGGCAAGATTTTCCAGAAAGATTTTAATTTATTTGCGGCTTATACTATAAATATACTTGGCACTCCCAAATATCATGGAAATAATAATTTAGTAGCCGGAATTAAATTCGGGCAGTGGTTCAGTAAAGGAATACTCCTGTACTTAAATTACTATTCCGGCAATAACATGTTCAGTGAGTACTATAAAGACAATATCCACAGGTTTGGAATCGGCTTTTCGGTAGATTTTATTTAAAGCAGCCAGGATAAAAACGAATTTATGAATAAACACTTTAAGACGCTTGTAAATAAATATAAAGGCGGAGTAACCTCCTTGCTGAAGGTTCTTATTGCTGTTGGACTTCTTATTTATTTAGTCAGTGCCGTCAGCTTCAGGGAAATTATCTCAGCCCTGAACGGTGCAAATTATTTCATGGTTGCTCTTGCCTGTATACTCAGCTTCTTAAATATATACCTGCAGTACCTGAAGTGGAAAATCCTTTGCAGGGAAGTAATAGAGGAGAGTGAAAGAAAGACCGTGCTTAATTCTCTTTTCTACGGCTTTTCAGCCGGCATAATTACACCCTTCAGGCTCGGGGAATATGTGGGGCGCGCACTGGCTTTTAATGAAAAGAAAGCCCTGAAGGTGACTCTGGCAACACTTATTGATAAATTCTTCGCCTTTGTGCCGGTATTTTTTATTGGGGCTGTTGCCAGTGCTGTCTTCCTGTATATCTTCTATGGTATTGGAATAATCCTTCTTTCAGTGCTTCTCATACTTATTTTCGTGTCTTCATTTTTCTACCTGTACTCGGTACTGAAAACGGATTTCTGGGAAAGGCTGATTGTGAGATTAGCCTCAGGAAGCAGGCGCCTTAAGGGATATACTGACGGACTTAAGACATTTAAGCTCTTAAGCGGAAGGACTTCTTTTGAAGTATCGCTTAATACGTTTATAACATACCTTACATACATTGCGCAGTATGGATTTTTAGTAGCTGCTTTTTCAAACGGGTACGACATTACTATTTACTTCTGGCTTGGTATGCTGATATTCTTTGCCAAGGCTGTAATCCCGCCTGTCACATTCGGGGAACTTGGTATAAGGGAAAGCGCTTCGGTATACTTTGCCGTAAAATTAGGTCTTACTTCTGCAACCGGCTTTAATGCCGCAATATTCCTTTTCTTTATAAATGTCCTTTTGCCTTCATTACCCGGAGTGGCACTGCTTTTTAGCTCCGGAAGCTCACTTAAGCTTAAAGCTCTGTCAGCAGAAAATAAGCTTGAAACAGAAAATAAAATTGCAGCAGAAAAAATCCTTGAAGATTAACTGCTCTTTGTTTTCTGACTCTTTAAGCCTTTTTGACCTTAGGCCTTAGGTTAGAGCCTTTCCAGTCAAACGGGATGGTGAGCGAGCTTAAAAGAGTTGCTATTATAAGCAGCGGATGAATAAAAGACAGCAGAAAGAAAATCTTTGTCTTAAACTTAATGCCGAGAACTCGGAAACCGTATTTTATGACAAAAAAGTCCGCCGCAATCTT
>JBLNAZ010000090.1:0-25231 GCA_050259615.1 Syntrophomonadaceae bacterium
GATGCTTAAAAACAGAGACATCATAATTTTCGGAGATGACTGGGGACGCTATCCCTCTACAATACAGCATATCGGACGTGTTTTAGCAAAGAATAACCGGTTGATATGGATCGGTTCACTAGGCTTAAGAAAGCCGGAATTAAAGCTGCGCGACCTTAAACGTGCTTTTCAGAAAATTTCAAGTGTTTTCAAAAAAAGTTCCCCGGGTGAAAGAGTTATGTCTCCCGTAATAGAACTGAACCCTTTTATTATTCCTTTGCACGATTTTAAGTTAGTAAGAAAACTGAATAAGATCCTCCTCTTAAGGGCATTAAAAGGAGCAATTGAACAATATCATTTTCAAAACCCTGTTCTGATAACATCATCACCTGTGATGAGCGATGTTGCCGGATGCCTGAATGAAAGTTCTATTCATTATATTTGCCTGGATGATTATTCCCACTTTAAGGGCGCATTCCGCAGGCTTATGGAATTTGAGAGTAATCTGCTCAGAAAAGCTGATTCTTGCTTTGCAGTTTCTGAAACATTAGTTAAAAGCAGAAAAA
Source organism: Syntrophomonadaceae bacterium (assembly GCA_050259615.1). Lineage (GTDB taxonomy): Bacteria > Bacteroidota > Ignavibacteria > Ignavibacteriales > SURF-24 > JAAXKN01. Next base: position 546 of record JBLNAZ010000090.1, read on the forward strand.
CACAGGCCGGCACTTCGTACTATCTGCCGCAGGGCGTTGAACTGGATCACTTCTCGGGCCGGAGCATGGAGATTCCCGGAATACTGAAGGATGTTAAAAAACCTGTAATCGGATACTTCGGAATTATTGCTCCGCTTTGGACTGACGTCGATCTCATAATACGCGCGGCAAAACAATATCCGGATTACCAATTCCTGATTATCGGAAGAGTTGAAATGGATATTTCGGGTTTTGACTCAGCTGAAAATATAAAGTTTGTGGGCGAGATTCCATACGATAGGCTGCCTGCTTATGCACAAGTGTTTAATGTAGGCATGATACCATTTGAAGATAATAATCTTACAAAATCCTGTAACCCAATAAAACTCTATGAGTATATGGCTTTGGGTATCCCTGTAGTCTCAACGGAATTAACTGAGGTCAGAAAGTTCAGCGACCTGGTCTTTGTTGCCAGGGATAAAGAGGAGTTTATTAAGCTTATTAAAACTGCCGTGGAAGATTCTACTCCTGAAAGAAATCAGGCCAGAAGACAAAAAGCCATGGAATATTCCTGGAATGCGGTAACAGAAAGAATATCCAACGTTATCCTGAGTATAGAAAGTAAGAAATAGAAATATTAATATTTCAAGATTTAAGATATATGCCAAAAAATTTCGTTCTCGTAACACAGTATTATCCTCCTGAAATCGGCGGGGGTTCGCAGCGTAGCGTGGGATTTGTAGAGGAACTCTCGAAACTGGGGCTGAAGGTTACCGTCGTTACTCCTTTCCCCAGCTATCTAATGAAGAAAGAGGAGGCGGGAACCAAACTGAAACTTTATGAAAAATATGAGGAAAACGGAGTAACAATATACAGAACCTTTGTATATGCAAGCGACAGGGGGAGTTTTATCAAAAGGATACTCTACTATTTATCCTTTACTTTTTCATCGACCTTAGTATCTTTATTTAAGATCAGAAAGATAGATTATCTGCTTACAATTTCTCCGCCGCTTTTTACAGGCATAACAGGTATTATTCTTAAGAAACTTAAAAAGGCAAAATTCATATTTGACATTGGCGACCTGTGGCCGGAATCTGCAATACAGCTAGGCTTCTTGAAAAACAAAAGGGTAATCAGCCTTGCCGAAAAGCTGGAAAGGTCAATATATTCGAACAGCGATATTGTAAATACGGTTACCCGGCTGACACAGAATAAGGTAAAAGATCTGCACCCTTATATAAGAAAAATTCTCTATATACCTAACTTCGTTAATGGGACGCTTATTAAAAAAGCTCTAAAGAATGAGACTCTGCTTAAGGAGCTTAACCTTGGCGGTAAATTTGTAATCGGATATGCGGGTAATATCGGCAGTGCCCAGGGCCTTAAAATTATGACCCAGGCGGCAGCCTGCACAAAGCAAAGCAGGGATATAGTTTACCTCATTATAGGCGACGGCGTGGACCGGCAGGGGCTTGAAGAAGACATTAAGAAAAATGACCTTCGTAATGTCATGCTCCTTCCTCCAGTATCGCGGGAGGAAATAGTTAAATATATCTCCCTGTTTGATGTTATGGTAATTCCTCTTGTTAAGAATGACCTCTTCCGAATTACTATTCCCTCAAAACTCTATGAAAGTATGGCGGCCGAAATTCCTGTGCTCCTGAGTGTTGACGGCGAGGCAAGGAAAATTCTGGAAAGCGCAAGCTGCGGACTTTATGTGGAGCCCGAAAATTCCGAAATGCTCGCACAAAAGGTTCTGGAATTATTTAATAACAGAAACTTGGTTGAGCAATTGGGTAAAAACGGGCGCAAAAGGGCAGAGGAGGAATTTGACCGTTCAAAAGTTATGATGAACTTTTATGAAGCCTTGAACGATCATGAATAAAAAAATAGAAATATCGTTTCTTATACTTGTAGATTTTCTGATGATAAACCTCACCTGGCTGGTTTATTATTTTGTGAGAGTCAAAAGCGGTCTGATCGACCAGTATACTGAGCCTGAACTGATTGCACCGGGCCTTGTAATCTATTTTTACTGGTTTATTATATTTTTATTTATAGGCATGTACAGAACCTGGTTTGCCGCTTCCCGTTTTGACGAGCTTTCAACGCTTTTTAAGGCATCATTTTTCGGGACTTTTCTTCTTTTCTTTATTATATTTATGGATGATGCTTCACAACGCGATAGTGCAGTAAACAACCGTCTTTTGATATTCATTTACTGGGCTTTTTTCCTTTTTTCTGTCGGCATGGGAAGACTGATAGTAAGGAGCATACAGAAGCATCTTCTTATTAAGGGCTTCGGGCGTAAAAATGCCATTATTGTCGGTTTTAATCAAAGATCAAACAGCCTGCACGAGCAGATACTCAGGCACAGGGCTCTTGGCCTGGATGTAATAGCCTACCTGGCACAGAAGCCGGAGAATATCGGCAGGGAATTCAAGGGGGTCAGGGTAATGGATTCAGTTGACTCTATTACCGAAATTATTGACAGTTATAACGCCAAAGAAATAATTATCGCCCTCGATAAGAACCAGGAAGATACAATCCTTGAAATTATTACAAAGTGCGACAATAAAAACGTCAATATAAAGATCTTAGCCGACCTGTATGAGATCATATCAGGACAGGCAAAAACGAGCCATATCTACGGATTTCCTCTCATAGACATCATGCCCGAACTGATGCCTGAATGGGAGAAAAAAGTTAAACGCCTGATGGATATTTCCATTTCTTTGTTTATTTTACTAATTTCTCTTCCTGTTACCGTAATTATTTCTATTTTAATAAAGCTCGATAGTCCGGGCACTGTGCTATACAAACAGAAACGTTCGGGACTTAACGGTAAGGAATTTGACATGTATAAGTTCCGCTCAATGAGAAATGACGCGGAAAAAGGAACGGGGCCGGTCTGGTCGCAGAAAAACGATCCCAGAATTACACGTATCGGGAAATTTATACGTAAAGTAAGAATTGATGAAATTCCACAGATGATAAATGTCTTAAAAGGGGAGATGAGCCTTGTCGGCCCCAGACCCGAAAGACCATACTTTGTGGAAAAACTGTCGCAGGAAATTCCTCTTTATAAAAAAAGGCTCAAGGTGCGTCCTGGCGTTACGGGCTGGGCTCAGGTTAAGCATAAGTATGATGAAACAATTGAGGATGTTAAAACCAAGCTGCGCTACGACCTTTTTTATATTGAAAACATGTCGCTGCGCATGGATTTTAAGATCTTATTCAGAACAGTTTTTGTAGTCCTTTTTGGTAAAGGACATTATGAATAAAAATGGAGCTAAAATGAAAATCAATATGGTGGATTTGAAGAAACAGTATGCCTCTATTAAGGATGAAATAGACGCGGCAATTAAAGATGTTGTGGAGTCTACTCAGTTCATTATGGGGAAGAAGGTAAGTGATTTTGAAAGCGCGTGTGCTGATTATCTTGGCGTTAAACACGCAATTGCATGCGCCAGCGGAACAGACGCCCTTCAGATTGCCATGATGGCTCTGGATATTAAACCCGGTGACGAAATTATCACTACTCCTTTTACCTTCGTTGCAACTGCCGAGACCATTGCACTGCTTGGCGCAGTGCCGGTTTATGTGGATATTCTTGACGATACCTATAATATTGACCCTTCTAAAATTGAAGCCGCAATTTCCGATAAGACAAGGGCAATTATTCCCGTTCACCTTTACGGTCAGGCAGCAGATCTGGACCCGATACTTGAAATAGCAAAGAAGCACAAGCTTTATGTAATTGAAGATGCCGCTCAGGCATTTGGTACAGAATACAAGGGAAAGAAAGTAGGATCAATCGGAACAATAGGCGCTACCAGCTTTTTCCCCAGCAAAAACCTTGGTGCGTATGGCGATGCCGGAATGATGTTTACTCAGGATGACGCACTGGCTGAAAAGATCAGAATGATAGCAGCCCACGGCTCAAAGGAACGTTATGTGCATGAAATCCTGGGCCTGAATTCCAGAATGGATGCCCTGCAGGCTGCCATTCTGAACGTTAAACTGAAATATATCGACCAGTGGAATAAAGCAAGAGCCAATAATGCCGGCCTTTATACAGAAAAACTCAAAGGCGCAGATGTTGTAACCCCGTATAAGGAAGATTTCTCTACACATATTTATCATCAGTTCTCAATCAGGGTAAAGGACAGAAAAGGCCTTCAGGAATTCCTTTCGTCAAAGGGAATACCAACGGCAGTTCATTATCCTATTCCATTGCATCAGCAGCCGGCCTTTGTTGATGAGTCAAAGACTTTTAACCTGCCGATAGCTGAATCGGTAGCACGTGAGATTATCTCACTGCCGATGTATCCTGAACTTACACAGGAAGAAATAGAATATGTAGCAAATGCCATAACTGAATTCGCGGGGAAGAAATAATCTTTATGGATGGAAAATCAATCGTTATAATTCCAACTTACAATGAACTGGATAACATCAGTGTTCTCATACCGGACCTGATGGACCGGTATCCGCATCTTGATATTCTTATCGTCGATGACAATTCTCCCGACGGAACGGCAGATTATGTGAAGAAACTGCAGAAAAGTAACGGTTGCATAAAGCTTATTGAGCGCCCCAGAAAAATGGGCTTAGGAACAGCATATGTGGCCGGTTTCAAGTTTATGCTTGAAAACGGCTACGACTATGCTATACAGATGGATGCCGATTATTCGCACGACCCGAAGGAAATAGGAAATTTTTTCAGGGAAATCAGAAATTATGATCTCGTTTTGGGAAGCCGTTATATTACCGGTGTTAATGTAATTAACTGGCCTATGCGCAGGCTTCTTCTTAGCTATTTCGCAAACTACTATACAAAGTGGGTAACCGGCATTCCGGTAGCAGACTGTACCGGTGGATTTAAGATTTTCAGGCGCAGCGTGCTCGAAACTATAAACCTTCAGGACATCAGAAGTAACGGATATTCCTTCCAAATTGAAATGAACTACAAGGCCTGGAAGGCAGGGTTCAAAATAAAGGAGATCCCCATTATTTTCGTTGACCGCGTAAAGGGCAGCTCGAAGATGAATAAGAAGATCGTGCGCGAAGCCGTCCTTATGGTCTGGAAACTCAGATTTAAAAGTATTTTCGGCAGATTATAATTAATATAATGATAGATCTATCTATAATTATCGTTAATTTTAACGTAAAAGAGTTCCTGCAGAACCTGCTCAGTTCTATCCTGAAAAGCACCGGCCGCCTTTCTACCGAAATTATCGTTATTGATAACGCTTCCGATGACGGCAGCGTGGAAATAATACGCGAGAAATTCCCTTCGGTCAAACTGATTGCTAGTGAAAAAAATCTCGGCTTCGGCCGCGCAAATAACCTCGGACTCGAAATCTCAAAGGGTAAATTCATCCTCTTAATTAACCCCGATACTATAGTCCAGGAAGATACATTCCAAAAGCTAATTGCTTTCTTCGAGAAAACCCCTGAGGCAGGACTTGCAGGCTGCAAGGTTCTGAACTCCGATGGAACGCTGCAGCTTGCATGCAGAAGAAGTTTTCCGGGGCCTTGGACGTCATTTACAAAGGTTACCGGGCTGGGAAAAATTTTTCCCAAAAGCCGCCTTTTTGCCCGGTATAATATGACCTATCTGGATGAAAACCAGACCTATGAGGTTGACGCAATCTCCGGCGCCTTTATGATGATGAGGCGCGAGGTGTACGAAAAAGTAGGGGGCTTCGATCCGCAGTTCTTTATGTATGGCGAGGATCTGGACCTTTGCTATAGGATTCAGAAAGCCGGATATAAAGTTTATTATTTACACGAAACTCAGATAATCCACTATAAGGGTGAAAGCACAAAGCGAAGCAGTCTGGATGAAACGAGGGTTTTTTATGAAGCCATGCACCTTTTTGTAAAGAAGCACTTTTCATCTTCTTTTATCGTGGAAATAATCCTGCGCTTTGCCATTTTTGTCCGCCAGCTTTTTGCTTTCCTGAATGTGTACCGCCTGGTGGTTATGGCATTATTTTTCGATTTCCTGTTTTTTAATGTGTCGCTTTATATCGCGGCGCATATTTACCATTCCCCTCACTGGCACGGGTTTCCTCCCGATACAGTCCTGGGTATTTACACAATCCCGGCGCTGATACAGATCTTAATGGCATTTTCTGCGGGGGCTTATAAAAGGGATTCCATTTCTGTCCTGCGCATACTGTATTCAATCGTGCTGGGCTTTTTTATCCTTTCTTCAGTTACATACTTTTTTAAGCAGTATGCCTACAGCAGGGCTGTTGTCATTTTCACTTACGCAATACTTTTATTCATGCTGCCGGCCTGGCGTATTATACTCAAACTTGGTTTTAAGCTCGGCTTAAAAGAAGAGATCTATAAAACCAGAACACTCATCGTTGGTACGGACAGGCATGCAATAGACCTGGCAAAGAAACTTAAGAGCAAACTGACCAGCATACAAAAGATAGCAGGACTTATCGGTCCGACCAGGAAACTTGTAGGAGAGAAGATCGAGGGAATGGAAATTCTGGGAAGCCTGGAAAACATAAAGAAAATTATAAAGGAAAAGAAAATTACTGAAGTCATCTTTGCCTCCGCCGAAATGTCGTATAATCAGATGCTTGCAGTGGTTTCAGAGTGTCAGGGGGAGAATGTGGACTTCAAGGTTGCAGGCAGTGAACTGGATTATCTGGTCGGTAAATCCTCCATTACTATGCTTGATGAGATCCCCCTGCTGGAGATCTTCTACAATATTTCAACGTTGACCAGCAGAATAACCAAAAGGATTTTTGACTTTGTAGTGGCAATTCCGGCTTTGATCTTTATTTATCCTTTCATATATTCGTTCCGGAAAATCGGACATAATAGCAGCGATTTTTCAAAATTTGTACTTGGGCTGCCCGAGGTCCTCTCAGGCAGGAAGTCTATCGTCGGACCTTTCAGGCAGAGAACTGATACAGAACTTTACCTGGGCAGAAGCGGCCTTACCGGCCTCTGGTATACTGAAGGCATGGACAATAGCGAGCGTGAGGAAACAATAAAACTTGATATATTTTATGCCAAAAATCAAAATATCTGGCTGGACCTGGAGATTTTAGGCAAAACTTTTAGTAAAATGTTTAGTGGCATGGAGAATTAATGGTTAAAGCAGTTTTGGAATTTGAAAAACCAATTTTTGAACTTGAGAGTAAAATCAACGAAATGCGGCAGTATGCAGGTAAACTGGATATTGCCGATGAGATAACCAAGCTTGAAAGAAAGGTTAAAAAGTTGAAAGAAAGCGTCTATGGCGATTTAACAAGATGGCAGAAGGTCCAGCTGGCCCGTCATCCCGAACGCCCATTTACACTCGATTATATTTATATGATGGCAAACGATTTTATTGAACTCCATGGCGACCGTCAGTGCAAAGATGATAAATCGATTGTGGGAGGATTTGCAAAAATTGACAGTCATAAGGTAATGATAATAGGGCATCAGAAGGGAAGAGATACTAAAAGCAATGTGTACAGGAATTTTGGAATGCCAAATCCCGAAGGTTACCGCAAGGCATTGCGTCTGATGAAACTTGCCGAAAAATTTAACCGTCCTGTTATTACCATGCTCGATACACCGGGTGCTTACCCGGGTCTTGAAGCCGAACAGCGCGGGCAGGCTGAGGCTATAGCCCGAAACCTCCTTGAAATGAGCCGCCTTAAAGTGCCTATTATTGTAGTAATAATTGGAGAAGGAGCCTCAGGCGGAGCTCTTGGAATTGGAATTGGCGATAGAATCCTGATGCTTGAGAATTGCTGGTATTCTGTAATCAGCCCTGAATCGTGCTCGAGCATACTCTGGAAAAGCTGGGATTTTAAGGAGCAGGCGGCTGAAGCTCTTAAACTTACCGCTCCTGACCTCCTTCAGCAGAAAATTATCGACAGAATTATTCCGGAACCTCTTGGAGGCGCTCATACAAACCATGAGCTTGCTGCTAAAAATCTTAAGGCTGTATTACTGGAGGAGTTAAATCAGCTCTTGAAGCTTAAAACTGAAAAGCTGCTCGATTACAGGTTTGCCAAGTTTGCCAAAATGGGAGTGTGGCACGAATAGGTCATTTTTGAAAATTTAGAAAATTAATATAGATATTATCTAATGCTGTCAAATAAAACTTACATCAGGGTGCGTTACGCCGATACAGATAAAATGCAGTTTGTCTATAACGGCAAATATCTGGAGTATTTTGAAGTAGGCCGTACTGAGCTTTTAAGAGCTATAGGCCTGCCTTACAGTTCCATTGAATCTCTCGGCTTTCAGCTTCCTGTGCTTGAATCCTTTATCAGGTACAAAAACCCCGGGCGTTACGACGACCTCCTGGAAGTTGAGGCTTCTGTTAAGGAAATGCCGAAACCAAAAATTCATATCGACTACGTTGTGCGCAGAAGCGAGACGGGTGAAGTCCTGGCTGAAGGATACACCGAACACATCTTCATGAAAGAAGATACAAAAAAAGCTGTTCGGCCTCCTCAGTTTTATATTGATGCCCTCATGCCGCATATGACAGAAGTTGAAGAAAAATAAATAAGAATGAATAATATGAATCTCCAGCCTGAAATTGACGAAATTATCCGTAATGCATTCCGCGAAGATATTGCTTCAGGTGATGTTACTACAATGGCCACAGTGCCTGATGATATTCAGGGTAAAGCCTCCTTCCTCGTGAAGGATGAAGGCATTATTGCAGGACTTGACGTTACCCAAAGAGTATTTAATCTCCTCGACCCTGAACTGGTTTTTACCGCATTCACCACAAACGGTTCAAAGGTAACCAATGGCCAGATCATAGCTGAAGTAACCGGGCGTGCATCTTCCATTCTCAGTGCCGAAAGAACGGCTCTTAACTTCCTGCAGAGAATGAGCGGCATAGCAACTCTTTCAGGGAAATTTGCCGAAATGGTAAAAGGCACCAAAGCTGTTATAATTGATACAAGAAAAACTGTTCCGGGCTTAAGGGTAATCGACAAACAGGCTGTAACCCAGGGCGGATGCCGGAACCACAGGCAGGGGCTTTATGATATGTTTCTTATCAAGGATAACCACATCGCAGCCTCGGGGTCTATTACCAAGGCAGTGGAAGCCTGCAGGGAATATATGAAAAAGAAAAACTTCGCTTCTAAAATAGAAGTTGAAGTTACCACCCTTGAACAGACTGAAGAGGCTCTGAACACCAGGGCCGACATAATTATGCTGGATAACTTCGATCTTCAGCTAATGAAAGAGGCCGTTGGCTTAATTAACGGGCAGGCACTCATTGAGGCTTCAGGCGGCGTGAACCTGACAACTGTGCTCCAGATTGCTCAAACAGGTGTGGATTTTATTTCTGTCGGCGCACTGACCCATAGCGTTAAAGCCATGGATATTTCACTGAATTTAATAATGAATACCTGAGAAATTATAGCGGGTGAGAATAGCGTTTCGCCTATTGCAAGTTTAGCAGGATTGATTCTATGAGTAAAACGATATTATGAGAGAGAAATTTAAAGAACTGACAAAAGACACGGCTGTTTATGGCATAAGCACTATTCTTAGCAGATTCCTGACTTTTATTCTGGTCCCCTTTTATTCACACGTTCTGGGTAAAGCAGAAAACGGTATTGTGGGTTATATATATGCATATATTGCCTTCCTCAATATCATATATCTTTACGGAATGGATTCGGCTTACCTTAAGTATGCCTCCTTAAACAAAGATGAAAAAAATAAGAAAAGCGTCTTTTCCACGCCTTACATTTTTGTAACTGTAACATCGGTCGTTATCTCTCTTCTCCTTATAATTTTCAGGCCGCAGGTAAATGCAGCTATGGACATACCCCCGGACAGATGGGATATTTCATATTACTTTACTTTCATACTGTTCTTTGATGCCCTCGCGGTAATTCCTTTTGCTCATCTCAGGCTCATACGCAAAGCCAGAAAGTTCGCATTCATTAAAACTGTAAATATAATTGTCAACGTAGCTCTGAACGTCATACTTATCCGCGGCTTCAGAATGGGAATGATGGCTGTTTTTATCAGTAATCTCGTTGCCTCAGTGCTCACACTGCTGCTGCTTGTTCCGGAAATAATGAAGAACCTGGAAATTAGAATTAATAAGGAACTGCTTAAGAAGATGCTCAAATTCGGACTTCCATACCTGCCGGCCAGTCTGGCTTCAATGGTAATCCAGGTAATTGATCGTCCGATTCTTCTTATGATGACTGATGAAAGCACTGTAGGTGTCTACCAGATAAATTACAAACTGGGCATTTTCATGATGCTCTTTGTTTCTATGTTCCAGTACGCCTGGCAGCCGTTTTTCCTGCATAATGCAAGAGAAAAAAATGCCAAAGAGATTTTTGCAAGAGTCCTTACTTACTTTGTCCTTGCCGGAAGCGTAGTGCTGGTGCTGCTGTCGTTGTTTATTAATAACATTATCCGTATTCACATGCTGGGTTTCACTCTTATTGGCGCAGCCTACTGGAGCGGAGCCAATATTATCCCAATTGTGCTTCTGGGATATCTGTTTAACGGCATATATGTAAATTTTACGGCTGGAATCTTTATTGAAGAAAAGACAAAATACCTGCCCTATATTACAGGGCTTGGCGCTCTGGTTAATGTTGGCGTGAACTACTTCCTTATTCCCCGGTTTGGAATAACCGGAGCTGCTTCTGCAACACTGGCAAGTTATGTGGTTATGGCAATTGCGCTTTTCCTTGTCGTGCAGAAATTCTACAGAATCGATTATGAATACGGGAAACTCTTCAGAATAATGCTTTCAGTCATTATTCCTGCAATAGTCTATTATGCTCTTCCTGTTAATTCCTTAATTTTTAAGTTCGGAATCCTGCTTCTTTATGTTTTACTCCTCTTTTTGCTGAAGATAGTAAATAAAAATGAGCTTAAGGCTCTTCGAAGGACTTTCCTGCCTCAAAGGCGCACAGCCGGCGCTTAAGGCGGGTTAGAAGCCATTTATTTTTTCGAAGTAATTAATAGATAACAATCAAGTTGATTTTGCCCTAAGTTGAAATTAAATTCTTATAGCTTTTTTAAGAATAGTTTTAGAAAAGAACTTCATCCGGCTTAAGCGACCAAATTCCAATTCGTCCATCCGGGATCCATAAAAATTACTGGCATACAAATGAATGAAAATATAGTACTAAAAATCAAAAGAATTTCAGATGAATTCCGCTCACTGCCTTTGCCGCAGTATGCAACTCAGGGAAGTGCTGGTATGGACCTTTGTGCCGCACTGAAAGAACCCTGTATAATTAAAAAAGGGGAAATAGCCCTCATCCCTACTAATCTGTCGGTTGAAACTCCTCAAGGCTTTGAGCTTCAGGTCCGCCCGAGAAGCGGCCTGGCAGTTAAACACGGAATAGGCGTTCTCAATTCTCCGGGAACAATAGATTCAGACTACAGGGGCGAAATTAAAGTCATTCTTTTTAACTTCGGAAGCGGGGATTTTACTGTAAACAGCGGAGACAGGATTGCACAGATGGTGCTGGCAAAAGTTTATACTGCGCGTATAGATGAGACTGATAATCTTTCAGATAGTAAAAGAGGAAATGGCGGCTTCGGCCACACCGGCCTGGAAAGCAGGTAACGGCAGGTTTTATTATGGCAGAGTTTATACATTTACATAATCATACACACTACAGCCTTCAGGATGGCGCCTGTACTGTCTACGACCTGGTTAAGGCGGCTAAAAAGAATAATATGTCCGCTGTGGCCCTGACGGACCACGGTGTTATGTTCGGCATTTCAGAGTTTCACCGCGTGGCAAAGAAAGAGGGGATTAAACCCATCTCAGGCATGGAAGCTTATGTCGTTTCCGAAGGAAGCCGATTCACCAAGGGCAAAGCTGAAGATTCCAGCGGCAAAAAGCGCTCAAGGCACTATAACCATCTCGTCCTTCTGGCAAAAAATAAAACCGGCTACAAGAACCTGATGAAACTTTCAACCTATGGCCACACACAGGGATTCTATTACCGGCCCAGAATTGACCTTGAACTTTTGCGCGAATATAAGGAAGGTATTATTGCCCTTTCTGCCTGCGCGGGCGGAATTGTTTCGGTACACCTGGTAAATAACGACTACGAAAAGGCAAAGCAGACCGCAGTTACTTACAAGGAAATTTTTGGCGACGACTTCTACCTGGAAATCCAGGACCATAAAATGGAAGTCGAAAAGTCTATCCTGGCAGGCATGCCCAGGCTTTCCAAAGAATTGGGCATTAAGCTCGTTGCAACTAACGACTGCCATTATATTGAAAAGGACCATGCCATTGCGCATAATATTATGCTTCTGCTGGGGGATAAAAGCGGCACCGCCGACTACCACCAGCTGCGCTATGAGACCGATCAGATCTATTTTAAAAGTTCCGATGAAATGGCCAGTCTTTTTAAGAACTATGAAGGCGCAGTTGAAAATACGCTTGAGATTGCCGATAAGGTAGACTTTAGTCTCGAGTTTGAGGGCCACCTGTATCCCCAATTCCCGATTCCTCCGGATTCAGGAGCAGATACGCTCGATGAATATTTTGAACAGATTGCCCGTGAAGGCTTGTATAAAAGATTCAAGCACGTAACACCCGAGATTGAGGACAGGTTTAAATATGAAATTGATACAATCAAAACCATGGGGTTCTCAGGCTACTTTCTTATTGTGCAGGATTATATTAATGCGGCAAAAAGCAGGGGAATACCTGTAGGTCCGGGCCGCGGCAGCGCCGCAGGAAGCCTGGTTGCCTATGCCACAGGCATTACGAACGTTGACCCTTTAGAGTTTGATCTTCTTTTTGAAAGATTCTTAAACCCTGCAAGAAAGTCAATGCCAGATATAGACGTGGATTTTGCCGATAGCAAGCGCGAACGCGTAATTGAATATGTAAGAGAAAAGTACGGGGAAAGTTCCGTATGCCAGATCGTCACCTTTAACAGGCTTTCTTCCAAAGCCGTTATACGCGACGTGGCTAGAGTGCTTCAGATACCGATTTCTGTAGTTAACTCTATTACCAAGTTTATACCTTCAAAGTTCGGCAAGGTGTATACAATCGAACAGTCCCTGGCCGAAGTTCCCGAGCTTAGGTGGGTCAATGATTCTAAAGATCCTCAAATCCGCGAACTGATAAAGTACGCCAAAATACTGGAAGGAATGAACCGTAATTCCTCCAAGCATGCCGCAGGCGTTGTTATTTCGCCGGGTGATGTGTCGAACTTTGTACCTCTGGCTACACCTGCAAATTCAAGCGACCTGGTTACACAGTATAACATGAAGGAGCTCGATACCTCAGGACTTTTGAAAATGGACTTTCTTGGGCTCCGTACGCTGACAATAATTCAGGATGCAATCGACCTGATTAAAAAGACGCACAACGTTGAAATAAATCCGGACGATATACCGCTGGATGATGAGAAGACTTTTGCATTGTTCGCAAAGGGGCAGACCACTGCCGTCTTCCAGTTTGAAAGCGGCCCTATGAGGGAGTACCTTAAAAAGCTGAAGCCCAATACGGTAAAGGACCTCTCAGCCATGAATGCCCTCTACAGGCCAGGACCTATGGAGTTCATTGATGACTTCATTAAAAGAAAACATGGCCTTGCACAGACCGAGTACCTGCATCCGGTATTGGAGACCATCCTTAAAGAAACCTACGGTATTATAGTTTACCAGGAACAGGTAATTCAAATAGCCAATAAGGCCGCCGGTATGTCGCTTGCTGAAGCCGACATTCTGCGCCGCGCAATGGGTAAAAAAGACCTTCAGGCAATGAAGGAGCAGAAGGTAAAGTTTGTTGAAGGAGCTGTTAAAAACAATATCGCTGCAAAGACAGCTTCTGAAATATTTGATGCCATAGATAAATTTGCAAATTACGGTTTCAATAAAAGCCATGCCGTGGCCTATAGCGTCGTTGCCTATCAGACAGCTTATATAAAGGCTCATTACCCTGCGGAATTTTTAGCTGCCAACTTGACAAATGAATTCGGTAATACCGGCAAGGTTACAACATTCCTTGAGGACTGCCGAAAGCTTAAGATAGAGGTGCTTTGCCCCGACGTTAATATGCCTTCGGTATACTTTGACGTAATTGACGGCAAGATACTTTTCGGCATGTGTGCTATAAAGAATGTAGGCATTGGTGCCGTTGAGGAGATCAGGAAAAAAAGGCAGGAGCTGGGTCGTAATTTTACCAGCATTTTTGACCTGTGTGCAAACGTCGATACAAGGATTGTAAATAAAAGGGCTCTTGAAGGGCTTGTTCTTGCAGGAGCGCTGGACAAGCTGACAGGATCAAGAGCACAGAATATGGCTGCTGTGGAAATGGCCCTGGAATTTGGAAGCAAGGTTAAAAATTCCAAGTTCAGCATCACAGACAGTCTTTTTGGCGGCGGCAATGCTGAAGACGTTGCCATACCAGAACCTCCAATTCCTGAAGTTGCAAAATGGAGCACAAAGGAGGAACTCTCTAAAGAAAGAGAAGTGCTTGGTTTTTATCTTACCGATCACCCCTTGAGGAAGTACGAACTTGAGTACAGGTCCTTTGCCACAGTGCATCTGGGCGAGACAGAAACTCTTGAGGATGTTGAACAGGTGCGTGCCTGCGGTGTTGTTACAGGCCTTAAGACGAAAATTGACCGCTCGGGTAAAACCATGGCATTTTTTTCTCTCGATGATTTCTCGGGATCCTGTGAATGCGTTGTCTTCGGTTCTACTTTTGAAAAGATAGGCAAGTTTATTACTGAGGAAGCTACTGTTCTGCTTGTCGGCAGGCCCGAAAGCAGCGGCGATGCAATAAAGCTGCAGATTGAAAACGCGATTCCTTTGGAGGGCACAAAAGCCCAGTTTACAAAAAGTCTCAAGATTGTTATAGACCAGGAAAGATTTCCAGGCCCTGAAGTAGTTCTAAAACTTAAGAAGATTCTGGAAAAATCCCAGGGAAATATACCCGTAATTCTGCACGTCATGAATAACGGAGCAAAGCCCAGGCTTTTCCATTTGAAAAATCACAGAGTGAAAATCTGCGATGAACTTGCTTCTTCACTTTTGGAATTGCTTGGTGAGGACAGTATTTTATATTGTACTTAGTATTCACAATAAAGGCTTTGGCCCTTGCAATGCAGAAAGTATCTGCCTTAATGCTTATTGAATAACAAATTCTAATTTTGTATTATATGAATCATATTTTACGAATTAACGGAAAAAGGATAGAAGTTGGAAACAAAAAAAAATAATGAAAAATATTGGGCATTGATTCTCGGTGCATCAAGCGGTTTCGGTGGTGCAACTGCAGTTGAATTAGCAAAACAAGGATACAATATTATTGGTATACATCTCGATAGACAGGTTACGATGCCTAATGTTCACCAGATAATAAAGAAGATTGAGAAGACAGGTCAGAAGGCTGTTTACTTTAACATTAACGGTGCTGACCCGATAAAGAGGGAAGAGGTTCTAGACGAGCTCCAGGAAAGATTCTCTGAAACCAGGGAAAAAGTCAGGGTACTCGTTCACTCCATGGCTTTTGGAACACTGAGACCTTATTTTGCAAAGAATACCGAAGAAGCTGTTACACCGGCTTCCATGACCATGACTTTGGATGTAATGGCTCACAGCCTTGTTTACTGGACACAGGGTTTAGTGGCAAAGAACCTTTTAGCCGAAGGCGGCAGAATATTCGGCCTTACGAGTGCCGGTTCTGAAACAGTAATTCCAAACTACGGGGCTGTTTCAGCCGCCAAAGCTGCTCTTGAGGCACACATACGCCAGATAGCCGTTGAACTTGGCTTTATGAGAGTTACGGCCAATGCAATAATGGCTGGCGTTACAGATACTCCGGCATTGAAGAAAATTCCCGGAAGTGAAAAGATGCTTGAAGCAGCAAAGCTGAAAAATCCGATGGGCAAGCTTACGGTTCCTGAAGAGGTAGCCCATGCAATAGCAAGTCTTTGCGAAGAGAGTGCCGGCTGGATTTCTGGCAATACAATACGTGTTGACGGCGGTGAATACGTGGTTAATTATATGGGTGACAAAGTATGTAAGCCCTTTGCCTGATATGTACCTGTGGAATTCATCCGGTGTGCTTTAGTTTTGATAGTTGCTTTAGTTTTGATAGTTAAGCCCACTAATAAACAATTAATAAAATAACAGGGTTAATTAAATTATGTTTGAATTTAGTTTTACCGAAGAGCAGCAGATGCTGCGTGAGATGGTCCGGGATTTTACAAATAATGAAATTAAACCAATTGCTCAAAAAATTGATGCTGAAGAGAAAATTCCGCGCGAATTAATAAATAAGCTGGCTGAAATTGGTGTGCTCGGTGTTTCAATGCCTGAAGAGTACGGCGGCAGCGGATTTGGCGAAGTCGGTTACTGCATTGCTCAGGAGGAGATTGCACGCGGCTGTATGTCTACTGCTACTTTTATCGGCGCTCATCAGTCCATCGGAACAAATGCAATTTATCTGGGAGGTTCCGAGGAACTCAAACAGAAATTTGTTGTACCTTTGGCCAAGGGGGAAAAAATAGGGGCCTTCTGCCTTACAGAACCGCAGGCCGGAAGCGATTCTTTTAACCTTAAGACTAAAGCATACCAGGATGGTGACGAATGGGTCATTAACGGCGACAAGCTCTGGATTACCAATGGCAGTATTGCAGACATTGTTTCAGTTTTTGCACGTACTCCAAAAGGAATAACTGCCTTTGTAGTTGAAACAAGTACTCCCGGTTTCCAGGCCGGCCCTCCGGAAAAGAAAATGGGAATTAAGGGAAGCACTACAAATGCTATTACTTTCGACAACGTCAGGGTGCCAAAGGAGAACCTTATTGGCCAGGAAGGACGCGGCTTTTTAATAGCTATGAAAACTCTTGATGCCGGAAGACTTGGCTTAGGCGCTGCCTGTCTTGGTGCCGCTAAAGAACTGCTCGAGCTCTCTACTAAGTATGCCAAGGAAAGAGAACAGTTCGATACCACAATCAGCAACTTCCAGGCAATACAGTTCATGCTGGCCGAAATGGCAATACTCATTTACAATATGGAGTCTATTGTTTACCGTACTGCAGTTGACTACGACCTGAAGAAAACTATTTCGCGCCAGAGTGCTATGGTCAAATATTTCTGCTCTGAATCGCTGGACAAAATTGCCGATCATGCAGTACAGATCCATGGCGGTATGGGCTATTCGCGTGAACTCCCGATTGAAAGATTCTACAGGGATTCGCGTATCAACAGAATCTTTGAAGGCACCAATGAAATTCAGAAGGGAATTATTGCCCGCGACGTGCTGAAAAGAAACGGCGTTTGTTAAATCAAGACTTGTAAAAAAAATATAAATTTAACATATATACTTGATATAAAATAATTACGAAATGGAGAGAGACTAATGAAACCGCTTCAATTTACTGATGCGAATTTTTCTAGTGAGGTTTTGGACTCATCTGTTCCTGTAGTGGTTGACTTCTGGGCAACCTGGTGCGGACCATGCAGAATGATCGCTCCGATTATAGAAGAACTGGCCAGTGAGTACGATGGTAAACTTAAGGTCGGAAAGCTGGATGTGGACGAGAACCAGCAGATAGCAATCAAATACGGTGTAAGGAGCATTCCAACAGTGCTGTTCCTTAAAGGCGGAAAAGTTGTCGATACTATCATCGGTGCAGTTCCAAAAGGCCAGTTTGAACAGAAAGTAAAAGCTCTGCTTTAAGCAGGGCTTTTATAATCTGCAGTGAATATTTATTCACGAAACTATTGTTTCTTTACAAAAATATTCATTAACTTAAGTTTGAGAATAGTAACCCTATTTTTCTCAAAAAAAAAACTGATCAAAGTTCCACATTCATATTGCGTTAGACTGTACATTTATTTACCTTTGCGTTTCAAGAATTAGGGCACGAAAATTATTAAAACTGAGAATCTGTAATTTTTATTGTTTCCCTGGCAGTAAATCTGCCGGAAGGAAGCTATATCTGTTACTTATTTAATTATGGTTTTGTTTTTTTCTTTTTTTTGTTAAATTATTTTCGAGATTCATGTGAATACGACTTATTCGTATTCAAAGTTTGTCTGCATGTGATTTGAGGGGTTCAAGTCTGGATGCTTCAGGAATCGTTCCTGTCTGTCAACAATTAGATCCGATGCTAATTTATTCTTCCATTTTTACCAGAGAGAGAGTGCGCGCGAGTTAGAGCTGTGCTCTTTCTGTTTCGGTGATTTTTCTTTATAAACTTATAAAATATCTTTTATAACAAATTTTGGAGGTTAGTCAAATCTGAAAAAATTCGGTAATGAGGTAATTATATCCTTAGGTTAATTAAACAAATTAGGAGAGTAGTATGCAGCGAAAATTATTTTACTATTTATTTTTAATGCTCCTTTTGCCTATGCTGGTCTTTGCAGGGACAAAGGGAAAGGTTAAGGGTAAAGTAACTGACTTGCAATCAGGCGAACCCTTGATCGGAGCCAACGTGATTGTCGACGGGACATCACAGGGTAGTTCTACAGACGTTAATGGAGAATTCCAGATTCAGAATCTGGAAGCAGGTGTTTATGTACTGCGTTCTTCATTTATCGGCTATCAGACCGTAACAATTTCAAATGTCAGAGTAAATGCAGACCTGACAACAGAAATGAACTTTCAGCTTCCTGCTGAAGGCATTTCTGTGGGAACAATTACAATTTTTGCTCCCAAGCCCCTTGTTAACAAAGATAATACGAACGCAGTTCGTGTTACTACCAGCGAAGATATTTCCGCAATTCCTGTTAGAGGCGTCAATAATATAGTTGGTCTTACGGCGGGTGTTGTTATAAAAGACAACAACGTATTTATCCGTGGCGGCCGTCTTGATGAAGTTGGCTTCTATCTTGAAGGTGTTTCTATCAATAACCCAATGACGGGCGGACGTGCAGTTTCAATTTCCCAGGATGCGCTTGAAGAAATTCAGGTTCAGGCTGGCGGATACACTGCTGAATTCGGCGGTGCTAACTCAGGTATCATTCGTCAGCAATTTAAATCAGGCGGCTCTCAGATGAAGGCCAGTGCTGAGTATATTACTGACAACGTTACTTTCAAGAGCAAAGATAATGCTTTTGACGGTAAGAGAAGATTAGGTGCAAACTGGTTTGGTTATAATGAAATGAGTGCCGTATTAAGCGGTCCTGTTTTCGACCAGAGATTTAAATTCTTTGGTAACTTTAACTATCAGTATAGAAGAGATGGAAATCCTCAGCCCTATCCGGGTATAAATCTTGGCCAGGTTGTAGATAACATCAAAACCAATCCGGATACTATTAATCTGGTAATTCCAGCTGGCGCTATGCCAAACAGTCAGGATCAGTCCTATATATATACCGGTACTTTCAACATGGACTTCACTCCAGTTCTTCTCAGGCTCTCTGGAACGTATACAAACCGTAATCTTGATGCTGGTAATTTTAATGGTTTGGTTCAGGACTTTTTTAATACCAGAGTTGGTAAAATCGACCAGACAAACGGTACCTTTAACTTAAAGGCTACACACGTTTTAAGTCCTTCAATGTTCTATGAAATCTCTGGCGGATACTTTCTCCAGACATCACAAACATATGATCCATATTTGAAAGATAATTTCTGGTCATATGGCGATAGCGTTGCAAATGCACAGGCAGGCATTGTTTGGCAAAGGTCTGCAAAAGATTTAGCCAACTCTTCAAGAAACGGCCGTTATGTTGTACCATCTGATAAATCCATTCTTGGATTTGCTTTTACAGGCGATGGTAACATTCCCGCAAACTTTGCAAAGTTTGACAGAAGAGGTCTTAACTTCAGCGGTAACCTCTCGTGGCTGATTGGAAAATCACACTCACTTAAGATTGGTGGCGAATTCCAGCAGTATACTCTCAGAAGCTGGGGCGTTGGTGGCCAGTCAACTTTTGCCGGATCACTCGACCGTGCAATTACTGGAGGCCAGGATGAGGCAGCTGCAAAGAGAAGCATTCTGAGAGATAATGGTATCAACTATTATGGCTATGATATTTACGGTAACGAATATAACGGTGATGGTTTTGATGCTCCTCACAAACCGGTATTTGCCGCAGCTTATATTCAGGATAAAATTGAATATGAAGATCTGGTACTTAACCTTGGTTTAAGATATGACTATTATGATGTTGACAATAAGATGCTTAAAGATGCTGCATTCCCGGATTATTCAGTCGACAGAAATACTGGTGAACTTATTGCTGCTGGCTGGGAAAAGGTTCCAACTTTTAGTGAACTCAGCCCGCGTTTAGGTTTCTCATTCCCGGTTACAGACAAGACTGTTTTCCATGCACAGTATGGAAAATTTGTTCAGCAGACAAGAGGTCTGGATATGTATCAGGGATACTTAAGAACCGCATGGGAATTAAAGACAGGTTACTTCTTTGGTTCTCCGGTAGGAAAGTATATCAAACCTACCCACACAACTCAGTATGAATTAGGTTTCACACAGCAGCTGACGGACTTTATGTCAGTTGACATTACTGGATACTATAAAGATGTAAAGGATCAGGTTGTATTTTTCCAGCAGGGAGTACTCAAAGACTCAAAATTCAGGGCCTATAATACTTTGGTAAATGGCGACTTTGCTACTACCAAGGGTGTTGAACTTACCTTTACAATGCGCAGATACGAAAGATTGGCATTGAATGGTACATTGGCGTTCCAGGATGCACAGGGAACTGGTTCATCCCCGAACTCAAACCGTGGTATTATTGGTGCACCTCTGGATGGTGTGACTGTATTTGCACCTAAGTACATTGCTCCTCTTGATTTTAACAATGCACTTAGAGCTAATTTAAATCTGGATTACCGCTTTGGAGAAAACGATGGACCTGCATTACTGCATCAGTTTGGTGCCTCACTGCTGCTTACCTATAACAGTGGACATCCATATACACGTGGTGTAGGCGGTGCTGATCTTGAAGGTGAAGCAAGAGACAGAAGACCAGTTGAGCCTCTCAACTCTTCAATAACTCCTTCAATATTCCAGGTTGACTTACGCGTTGACAAGACCATCAGTATATTCGACAAGCTATCAGCTAATATTTATGTTCAGGTTATTAATCTGTTCGATACAAAGAATATTGAAAACGTATTCTTGAGAACCGGTGCTCCTGATGACGATGGATTCCTGAGCAATCCTGAGCTTGGCGGCAAGTTGGTCCAGACCAATGGCGAGGCTTATGCCCAGTTATACAGAGCCATAAATATTGATTACTCTCAGCAGTTCCAGAACGCTCCGTTCCTGCAGACTGCTCCGAATATATATGGTGCTCCTCGTCAAATTAGATTGGGAATTAGATTAGAATACTAATTTCTGATTTGCTATTACAAACAAATATTGATAGGAGTTTTAAAAAAAATATGAATCAAAGAATCATAAAATACTTGAGTATACTTTTGCTAGTTGCGCTTGTTACTTCGCAAGCCCTGGCAGAAGGTGTTAAAAAAAGTAGCGGGAAATCTTTGCGAAAGACAAAAGGTGTTCCCACTTACACAAGGTTAAATATTAATAACTTATCGGCTTATCTCTGGTACGATAACACCGCTGATAACAATGAACTTGGCAATTCAGGCCTTGTATATCCGAAAGGAAGCAATAAGGCAGTAGATTATATGCAGGGATTTGTTTGGGGTGGAAAAGTTAACGGAGAGGTTCGTGTTGGTGGTTCTACTTATCAGTCAGGCCTCCAGCCCGGAAAAATTATTTCTCCGGGAGTCGCTGAAAACCCTGATGCTGACAATGTTAGAATCTACAGGGTTAGAAGAGACTATAAGACAGGCAGTATGTCAGCTGAAGTCAGAGATCTTGAAGGTTCTGAAGCAGCTGTAAAAGCACAGTACGCAAAGGATTGGGAAGAATGGCCGGCAAAAGACGGCGCCCCTTTTCAGGACGTCGATGGCGATGGCCAGTATAATCCACAGGTTGACATACCTGGTGTTCCTGGTGCGGACCAGACTGCATGGTTTGTTACCAATGATCTTGATAACGATAAAGTAAATGCTTTATATGGTTCAAGCTCAATTGGTATTGAACTCCAGACTACTGTTTGGGGATACTCAACAGCAGGTCCATTAGGAAACATGATCTTTAAGAAATACAAAATGATCAATAAGAGTGGTAAAGAAATCACAGAAACACACGTATCAATCTGGGCAGATCCTGATAACGGTGACGCACAGGATGATTATGCAGGCTGCGATACCACGCTGAGTCTTGGCTATGTTTATAATGCAACCAGTAATGATGCAACTTATGGACCTAACCCCCCAGCTATAGGCTTTGATTATTTTCAGGGTCCCTTGGTAAACGGTGCTCCAACTGATACTGGTATTTCAAATGGCAGAAAAATTGGCGGCAAGAAAAACCTGCCGATGACTGCTTTCTATTACTTTATCAACAGCAGTCCTGTTTATACTGATCCTACTATTGGACGTAACTACAATAATGGTACACTGCGTTTCTGGAACCTTCTGCACGGAAAAATTTCAGTTTCCGGTGAACCTTTCCCGTATCCGCCTTCATTAGGCGCTGGTACAACTCCATTCCCGCTTTCAGGAGATCCTGTTAAAGCAACCGGTTACCTGGATGGTGAACTTTTCCCGAAAGGCGATCGCAGAATTGGTATGGTATCAGGTCCGTTTACAATGGCTCCTAGCGATACACAGGAAATCGTAATTGCCGAGATCTGCGCAGGCGGTCCTGGCACTGGCCTTAACAACCTTAAGGCAGTTGAAACACTTAAGAGCTACGATAAGGTTGCTCAGCAGGCATACAATGATTTCTTTGTACTGCCTTCAGCTCCAAGACAGCCAATACCCCATGTTACAGAACTGAATCAGGAGATCGATCTTGATTGGGGATGGGATGCAGAGCAGGTAGCTGAAACAGAAAATCACGATATCAAAGGATTTACTTTCCAGGGTTACAACATTTATCAGCTTCCTTCAGCCACAGCTACAAAGTCTGAAGGTGTAAGAATTGATACTTACGATAAAGTTGATGAAATTAAGTACATTCTTGGTGATGTAGTTGATCCTTCAACTGGTGTAACTTTGAAAGCTGTTCAGCAGTTTGGAAACGACACTGGTCTTAAACATTCAATTAAGATAGACAAAGATTTCCTTACCAACCTTCCGTTGGTAAATGGAAAGAAGTACTATTATGCACTTACTGCCTATGCTTATAATCCAGATCCGCTGGCAGTACCAAACAACCTGGAGAATCCGCTCTCTATTATTACAATTATTCCTAATGCTCCTCCAGTAGGTGTAAGGTACCACGCAGTTTATGGTGATACTGTTAAATCTGAAAGATTATCAGGCCGTAGTGCCGGTAGTGTTGAAGCATACGTAGTTGATCCAAAGGCTGTTACAGGTGATGAATATAAGGTTTCTTTTGAGCTAAATGCTGAAACTGGACTCTTCCAGTGGAAAGTTACCGACATGACAACAAATAAAGTTAAGATTGCAAACCAGGATAACCAGACTGGTGATGATGCTTATCTGACTGTTGACGGTCTTCTTATTAAAGTTAATGGCGTGCCTTTATTGATGAAATCTAATGATCCATTAGATAATCCCCCAACTCCTGCAAGCACATGGGGCTGGAATGTCTTAAAGGGTTCACGCAGATTTACATGGGCTGGTGCTGACGGTTATGCACTTGAAGGCTTCAGAGGCGCAATGGGTGCCGGTACTCTCTGGGGTACTACTGTTACAGCCTTAAAGGATCTTAAGTTAGTACTTGCTGCTACAGATACATTAGGTAATCCTATTAATCCGAATGATGCTAACGTATCTTACGCCTACAGATATCTGCGTAATGCAACATTAGATCCAGCAAAGCCTGAATTTGCTCCGTTTATTGTAAATAAAAAGAGCGGTTATGCATTCCAGGATTTCACAAAGGTATTGCCAATCGCAGTTTATGATATACAGGACACGTTAAATCCAAAGAGACTTTCAGTAGGTTTCCTTGAAAACAACGTGGCTGCTGGTCTGGTAGACGGTAAATACTGGCCACCAATTTCAACGTCGGCTAATAAGGTAGATAACTGGGGTCCCTCCAGTCCAAGAGAATGGCTGTTCGTTTTTGATGTTCCTTATTCAACAACACCAAATGCTGCATTACAGGTAAACACTTTATCTAATGGAGCTATGCCTGTTCTTATTTCAAGTTTGGCCAACAGGAACGGAAAATCATGGCCGGGTGGTGACGAATTAGGTATCTATGTAAATCAGGTTAACACTGATCAGGATGCATGGAAGTTTACAGCTCCTTCTGCAGCATCTATGTCCATTGAAGATGCAAAAGCAGATGTTGAGAAGATAAATGTTTATCCAAATCCTTATTATGGTGCAAATTCTGAGGAATTGAACAAATATCAGAAGTTTGTAACCTTCAGTCATTTGCCTCAGACTGTGACTATCAGAATCTTTAACTTGGCTGGACAGTTAGTCAGAACAATTAGAAAAGATTCTCCTGATCAACTCCAGAGGTGGGATTTAGCTACTGATTCAGGTCTACCTGTTGCTAGTGGTCTGTATATCGCATACTTTGATATGCCACAGTTAGGAAAAACAAAGATATTAAAAGTAGCTGTTATCCAGGAACAACAAATCTTAGACAGATTTTAGTTAAATAACAGTCAAGGAGAACAAAATGAAAAATATAAAACTCGGT
>JBLNAZ010000091.1:0-26765 GCA_050259615.1 Syntrophomonadaceae bacterium
CCACTCCCAGATAGTTTGTCCAGGAGACAGGAACATCAGGGCGTTCAATAACATACTCCCTGTTCAAGTCATCAAAGTAGCCGTAATTCATTAGAAAATCTCCTGTTATTTATTCAGTCTGAAATTTTATTCATTAATACTTGCCTGCTGGCTAATCTTTTCCGTGTCCTCGCTTTCGTGTTCAGTAAAAGGCACCAGCCAGGTAATCAGAAACGAAGGAATAGTAGCAATAACTACCCAGATGAAGAAGTTTTTGTAGCCCAGATAGTCAGACAGAAATCCGCTTATCATAGATGGTATCATAAAGCCGAGATTCATCAGGGCAGTTGCAAAAGCGTAGTGGGCCATCTTATACCTTCCCGGAGCAATCTGCTGCATCATGAAAAGGATCAGCCCCACGAACCCGAATCCGTAGCCGAAGTATTCAAAGACGACCGCAAGGCCAATGATAAAAAAACTCTCCGGAGATGTTATTGCCAGGAATGCATATACTGCAAAGGGTATATTAAAGAAGCACGCCAGAATAAACAAAGATTTCTTCAGGCCGCGTTTGGCCGTAAAGTAGCCGGCAAGTATAGAACCCAGCACAAAAGCCGCGGCGCCGAATACGCCGTAGATTATTCCTATTTCTGAAGTACTTAGTCCAAGCCCCCCGTGAGTACGGGCTGATCTTAAGAAAAGCGGCACAATCTTAACTGCCTGGCCTTCGGCAAACCTGTAAAGAATAATAAAGGCTATACCCCACCATATATTTCTTTTCTTAAAGAATGTTTTAACCACATCCCAGAAAGTTGCAAACGCTTCTTTTAAGCTTCCGACCCTGGAGGCCGGGTTGCCTGCAGGAAGCATTTTCATGTGATAAAGGCTAAGGCCGAAAAGTATCAGTCCGAATATTCCCATTACAACCATCCAGGCTTGCACTACACCCATGCTGAATTCAAGACGGCCGGCAATATAAACCAGTGCCCCCTGTGAAAAGACTTTTGCGATATTATAAAATGCTCCCTGCCAGCCTATGAATTTTGACTGTTCCTTTTCTGAAAGCACATTAATATAAAGCCCATCGGCCGCAATATCGTGTGTAGCTGAGTTGAAGGCAATGATTGCAAATATGACGAGTGAATACTTAAAGAATCCCGGCAATGGCAGTGTAAGGGCAAGAAGTCCAAATGCCACGCCTCCTATAAACTGGGTTGCAACGACGAAATACTTTTTGGTTTTGAACATTTCCAGTACCGGCCCCCACAGAGGCTTCAATGTCCACGGCCATGCAATCAGTGTTGTAAAAAAAGCGATCTGGGAGTCGGACAGCCCCATATCCTTGTACATAAGGACAGATACAGTTGCAACAGCAACAAAGGGAAGGCCTTCTGCAAAATAAAGTGTAGTAACCCAGAATGCAGGATTAAGTTTATTTGGTGTCGAATTATTCATCTAAATACCTGAAATATGTTATTATTCTTATCTCCGGGCCAAAGAGAGATAGAGTTATGTTCTAAAAAAGAATGGGCTGCTTCAAGAACAAAGCAGCCCTTAAAGGAGTGTTATGATCTAAATTACTTTAATAAAGCCATTTTCTTTGTCTGCATAAAGCCATTCTGCTGCAGTGTATAGAGATAAATTCCGCTGGCCATTCTGTTCATATCGATCTTGTACTCATAAGTTCCGCCCGTCTTAAATTCATTATTCAGCACTGTAGTAACCAGCCTTCCCTGTATGTCGTAAATCTTCAGGGTGACATTTCCGCTTGAAGGCAGGTCGAATTTGATATTGGTTGACGGGTTAAACGGATTCGGATAAGCTTCATACAGAGTAAAGCTTCCGGGAACTCTGGAATTATTATTCTCCTTAACGCCTACAGCCATTCCAAACCAGTTCAGGTCACCAATCGGTTTTCCGTCGGTAGCGGCAGTAAGAAGTGCAGTATTGGTATATTTCAGGTCCTTAGCCTCAGGCAGCGGCCACTGAGGTACCCAGTTTGCGCCCTGTGTAACGTGCTGGAGGTGATAGCCCCAGACCTCGGAAGATATTTTCGCAGTTCTTACGGCCTTGAAATACTCCAGGAACCCAACTCCGAATTCGGGTTTATTCTCCATTACAGAGTCAATGGATGATCCGAATTTCGGGTCTGCATTCTGGTTACCGGATTGAGTAAAGCCCGGCCATGTGGTCTTATTTGAGAACATGTTTGTCGTTCTCTGATTCATCCAGGTTGCTGTAATTACTGAATCCACGTGAGCAGTATCGTTCCAGGCCTTAATATAGTCCACCACTTTTTGCGGCCAGAAATATGCATTATTTTTAACTTCAATTTTTCTCTTGGCCTCGGCAAGCATTCTTACATTAGCGTTCGTTGAATCCTGCGGGTCAAATACCTTGGCAATTGCAACGTTCAGTGTATCAAAATCAATTATAGAACCTTTTTCAGGAGAGCGAAGCTGATCCCACCACGGGTATTCGGTTTTGCTGATACCGCCAGACCAGGCAGCATAGAACAGGTTATCATTGATCTTGGCATTTGTAACGTTAAAAGCAAAAAACGGATTCTTAAACATCCAGACCACGTCGTTGTGAGTAAATTCAAAATAGTTTAATATTTTTCCTGTTACCGGGGCTGCAGAATATGCATTTACGCAGAAAACAGTATTATTTCTCATAACAAGTGAATCTGTTGCATTACCTCCGGAATTACGAACTGCTTCGCCTACATACCACTGTCCTGCGCTGTTAACCATGTTCCTGAACTTGGTATTATAGATGAATAGCTTATCCATATTTCCCTGGTAATTAAGCGCATACTGGTCCCACTGTTCAAAGACGCAGTTGTCCACTTCCAGGCGGCAGCTGTCGCTTTTTACAATAACGCATATGGCATTCGGAGAATTAACAGAGCCGGCAATTGACTGCCCGGTTATGTACAGGTTCTTCAGAAGGCCTTTAATTCCGTTCTTATTCAGAATAAGGAAAGTTCCGGGAACGCTTGCATCGGGAAGAACATCGGGCTGAATGCAGGGAGGTCTTCCGTTTGATCCAAGTTTACCTACAATCGAAATATTTGAGGTTACCGTAATAGCGGCAGCAAACAAATATGTAGTATCTGTTGAAACAAGCTTGTAAACCTTGTGTGCCTGTGCACCGCCTGTTACATCAGCACTAATTATCTGGTCCAGAGTTTTGGTTGAATTTGCATAGACAACCAGCGTATCATTGGCAGCATAAGTCACGTTTGCCAGTCCGGACAATAAGATCATACAAGAAACCAATAAAGTAGCCATTAAGCCTTTCATAAAAGTACCCCCTTCCTATTTTAGTTTATGTTAGTAAGCACCCACAGTTTCTTCGTTGAACCGTTCTTAGAACACTTAAAGCACACTAAATAAAGGACTGAGAAACAGAAACAATTGACATAGAAAGCATGAGAAAAAATTAGAAAGAACAAACGGACGATATTCAAAATCTAAAACTTAAACCGTATTCCCAGGTCGGCCGTCATTCCATAATCCTGCAGAGATCTTGGCACTCCGGCGCCGCCCTGAATTTCGCTGACATCTTTTGCTCCGTTAATATTATTGAGGTCTCCGTATACCTGCAGATTGAACCATGGGAGATCCTGTTTTACCGCCAAGTCCCACCTTCTGTAAGCCGCTGTGTTGGTTCTCAGCTGAGGGAACAAATCCCCTGTAGTAAAGACATGCGTCTGGAAGAGCATAGACACGCGTGCAGAAAAGCCGCCATAGTCAAACCCCAGGGACATATTAACAATGTCGTTAGGCTGATCCAGAAGGCGCTCGGTATATGAGGTATCTATATATGTAATGAAACGGCCATTCTTTACCTGCAGCAGATAAGGGTATGTGGCTTTGGAAAAGATATGCGTGTAATTGACGTTAAATACTAATCCCGACAGAGGTCCGGGCAGATACCAGAAATGCGTCTGCCAGTCGAGTTCCATTCCATAATTATCAATCCTGAAGGGACTGTTAATGTATGCATCAACGAAGTATGTCTGTGTAGGTACGGGTTTCCAGATATTTGGCGGAGGACCGTACTGAGCGGCCTGCGTACCCACAACGTGAATTCTGTTTGCAAATATCAGGTCATCAATTTTCTTCAGGAAGCCGCCGGCTGTAAAAAGCCCGATAGTATTATCATAGAATGAAAGATAAACGTCATAGTTTGTTGAATGTGAAGGTTTCAGCCTGTTGTTATTATAGGCGATATTATTACCGTTAACTGTTATCCTTGGAATTATAGCATTATAATCGGGATATGCCAGAGTCTGCGAGTAGGAAAGCCGTATATCGAACCATGAGAATGGTTTAATCCTGAGTGACGCGCTGGGAAGCCAGTTTGCATGGTTCTGAACAACAGTTGTATCGATATGAGGATATAATACCGTTGCCGTTGTATTCACCTGCCCCTGTGCCGACTTGTAGCTGGTCTTAAGGTTCTGATAGCGGATGCCGGGAATAAATGTAATCTGCTGCCCGATGCTTAAGATTGACATGACATAAAAAGCCGATCTGTCCTCATAACCTGAATAGTCGAAGCTTGTTGAGTTAAAGGCGTCAGGCGCATAAGCCGGGACGTTCAGGAATGCGTTTCTTTTAACAAGGTCGACCAGGGCATTTAGCTTTGCAAAGTCAAGCGGAGAACCCATCTGGTAGTCGCCGCCTAAAAATTTTCCATAATTAAAGCCCGGGTCTATGAAATGTGTAACCGGAACTTCATTCGGACTTGTGCTTGGCGGAAGGCCGAAGTTCTGGAAAATTAGTGATGTTATAGGAATAGCACTTATATCAACAAATGAACCGCCGCCCTGGCCAATGAGATTGAAGTCATATGAACGTGTCTGGTGCCTGTATTTTCCTCCTATTTTAAAGACTGCATTTATAAGGCTTGAGAAATTGATTTCCCGATCGAGGTCCAGCACAGCCGCAAGTGCGCGTTCCTTGGAAAAGCTGTCGGTAGTCTGAATGCTGCGCAGATATGTTGTACTCAGATTTGGCGTAGCCGCTCTTTGAATTTCCTGAGGATTGACGTTTGTTGCGTTAATAAACTGGTTCAGGCCAGTTTGATCTTTCTGCATAAAAGTAACTGCCCAGTCGTTAGGATCCTTTGTCTCGGAATAAGTATGAGATAATCTTGCATGGAAATTAAATACAGGCATCGCCTGCTTATAGTCCAGCGAGTTAGAAAGTATACTGAGCTTGCTGTTGGAATATGAAAGCGTGTAGTTATACTGTGTATTGAAGATGTCAAAAAATTCCTGCCTGCTGCGCGCATCAGTATTTCCTGAACTAATGAAGTTCGTGAGTTTAAATTTTCCGTCAGGCACAAGATAGTCCATAACGAGAGCGCCGTTAATTCTCTGGCGGTCTCTTGGAATATTTGAAAGAGTAAGGCCTGTAGTCGTGTATTCAGTCAGGCTCTTGGGATTCTTCTGGTTAAATGTATATGCTGCGCCCAGTTCGTTTGAAGTAAGGTTCTTTCTTTCCAGGTCAATCTGTGCGAAAACCCCGAAGAGACCGTCAGAAAATCTGTTCTCTATGCTCCCGACGTACTTGTAATTGTTGTACTTATTGTATGCATTGGAGAGGTTATTATAGCCGGCCTGCGCCAGGAAGCTGAAGATCACGGGCAGACGTGTATCACTTGCCTTTGCCTCTCTGAGTTCGAAGTTCACAGTTCCCCCGAGCACATCGGCATCCATATCTGCGGTATTACTTTTTGAAACCTGAATTCCCTCCAGCATATTCGATGAAACCATGCTCAAATCGGCGCTTCTGTCGTTCGGGTTGGAAGTGGACATCTGCACGCCGTCGATGGTAATCTGGTTATATTTAGGTGACAGTCCGCGTACAATAACCTGATTTCCCTCGCCGCCGCTTCGCAGTACAGAAATGCCTGGAAGCCTTGCAATTGATTCAGCCGCATTTGCATCCGGAAGTTCCTGTATTCTGGCAGATGATACGGCATTGAGTATATTATTTGCTGAGAGCTGCTGGTTAATCGCCTGCTTCTGCCCCAATGCCTGGCCGGTTACAACTACTTCCTGTCCTTCAATCGTAACGGGATCGAGAGCAAAATCCTGGATTACATTTGCACCCTCCTGTACAGTAATACCCCTTCTTGCTTCAACATAGCCGATAAATGTAGCCCGTATGGTGTAAGATCCTGCAGGAACATTTCTGATTGCATATTTGCCGTCGATATTGCTTGTTGCACCTTTACTCGTACCAACAAGTATAATGGTTGCCCCAAGGAGAGGTTCTTTGGTTTGAGAGTCCCTGATTATTCCCTCAATATTCGTTTGAGCAGAGGCATTAGTAGTAAAAGAATTTAGAAGTATTAGGAAAAGACTCAGAATAAAGTATATTCTTCGCATTTTATCCTCTCTGCGTTTTTTCATTTAGTGCTATTACTTAATTATTCTGATGTAATTCTGTAATAGTCAAATATTTCTTTTATAACGAGCGTTGCTGCTCCAAGCAGCATTGATTTATCAGACAGCGATGAAAGCAGGATCCGGAAATTTCTTTGCCTGCCGGAAGAAGTCCTTTCTTTGACGACTTTTATAATTTCAGGGTATATAATATCCCATGCACGTGTTATGCTTCCGCTAAGAATAACGGCTTTGGGATCAATTGAGCGTATAATGTTTGTAATTCCAAGTCCCAGATAGTATCCTGTTTCTTTCAGCGCAGCCACAGATAACGGGTCGCCCCGGCTGGCTGCGTCGATAATTGTTTCCAGTGTTATTTTATCACTCTGTTGAGAAGCCTTATCTGCCGGAATCTTTGCTTTATATCTTTTTAGGGTTGCCGTATCGGAGGCATATTTTTCCCAGCACCCCTTATTACCGCATTCACAGGATTCTCCTCCCTCAATAATTGTAATGTGGCCAAATTCACCGGAAGCCCGGGAGCCTCCGTCAAGAAGCCTGTCGTCGATAACAATTCCGGAGTTGATTCCGTGTCCAATTGAAACAAAAACAAAATTTGACAGGTGCGCCTCACTGTTTCCGAACCACAGTTCAGCCAGTGCGCTGGACCTGGCGTCGTTGCCGGCGGAAATAATTTTCAGTTCGGGCCACACTCTGTTAACGGCTTCCTTTAGGTTAAAGTTTTCCCACCTTTTGTCGGGCGTATAGCTGACAATTAAGCCGCCGGGATCCACAATTCCCCCGATATTTATTCCAATTCCTTCAAGCTCTCTGATCTGATTTGCCTTGCACAGACATCTGATTTCTTTTATGCAGTTTCCGATAAATGTCTCCGGATCATCAGAAGAATCCGTCCTGATGGCGGAAGTTCCTAAAACTGTTCCGTCAATATCCACCACAGCCGCTGTTGTGGTTTCAATTTCTATATTAATTGCTCCCGCATGATATCTGTTTTTTCTGAGGAAGAGGTTTACCGGGTTTCGGCCCACATTCTGATCACTTGTCAGCTGCTCATAGATCAGATTTTCCTTCAGAAGACTGGTTACAATGCTTGAGACTGTACTTTTATTCAATCCCGTAATCTTTGCAATCTCGGTTCTCGGGATCGGCTGCTTTGTACGAATCAGGTTTAAGATCATTGCCCGGTTTATACTTCTGACAACCTTTGCATTCCCTGTTATAAAGCTTTCCTCATTCATTTCATATGGCCTTAAGCATAAGATGCGTCTAGGTTTGTCCATGAAACAAACTAACCTCATGAAAAAATAATCTTTTTTCAGCAAATAAGTCAAGTGAAAAAAACAATAATTTTTAAAATTCTTGGATTTTGGGCATTTTATGCTGTTTTTTTGCCAAAAAATAATTATATTGCAATAAAAAAATATGCCAGTTGGTATGAGCAACCTACTGACTGACTTTATTTCAAGGGGATTAAATGAAAACCAGAAAGCATCTTACTTTAGCTCCTGCTGCAGTTAAAGGCTACCATGAAAAGCTCACATTAAATATAATCAGGGAGAATAATGTAATTTCCAGCTCTGAGCTGATAAAAATTACAAACCTGAATAAATCCACCATATTCAGCATACTGAAGGAACTTGCCGGCAGATCACTCATTGTAAGCGACGGCAAGGGCGAGGCCACTGAAAAAGGGGGCGTAAGGCCTGCGCTATGGAAGCTGAACGCGGATGCATACTACTCAATAGGCATTGACGTGGAAATCGGTGAGATGACGGCTGTAATTCTGGATCTTACAGGCGAAGCAGTTATTAAAAAAAGATATAAAGTAGATGTTTCAAATAACCTGGATGAGCTGGTTGAGAGCATCATATCTGTAATAAACAGCATAATTTCTGAATCAGCTGTGGAAGAAACAAAGATTCTCGGCTGCTGCATTGCATTTACCGGCATTGTGGATTATTTAAGGGGCATTGTCGTAATGTCGGGAGTCCTTTTCAACCTGAATCTTCAGCTTCTGGAAAAGATGAAGCACAGATTTTCATTTCCAATTCTTCTTGAAAACAACGCTAATGCCGCGGCAATAGGTGAAAAGTGGATTGGACAGGGTAAGAACAAGAATAATTTTCTGGTGCTGTTAATTGAGCTGGATAGGAATGTGGCCGGGCTTGGAATAGGAATTATTCTGGAGGGGAATGTTTACCGCGGGGCATCATTCAGCGCCGGTGAGCTTTATCCTCATATGCCGAACCTCAGGCAGCTTATAGATATTGTAAGGCCGAAGTTCCCCGAAGGGAAAATATTAAAGGACTTTATATCATCCCCCGAGGATCTTGACGTAAACAGCCTGATTGAAATGGCAAGGCAGGGAGATGAAATTGCACTGCTCATTTTTTCAATGTTTGGAAGAAAAGTGGGTGAAATTATTGCTCCTTCAATTGCGCTGCTTAACCCCGACACACTGATAATTACCGGAACAATAGCCGAACTTGGCAGCATAATTATAAACCCGATTGAAAACGCAATACAGATGAACGTTCTGGCCGTTACGAGCAATGCGCTGAAAATTGCAGCAGGTAAAAGCCAGCAGTTTTCAGTTGCCGTAGGCGCCGCATCGCTTGTATTGAGTAATTTTTTCAAACTGCCGATGTCAAATTACTAGGTGAGCCTGCCGGATTGACAGGATACAAAATCCCGCCTTATTTCTTTAGAAAGTTCTTTTTAGATTTTTATAGTGGAATAACTATATTTACACTTTGGGATTTTGTTTGCAGCAAAGGATAAATGGAAAATAAATCACACTTAAGAATTATCTATGTACTGGGATTTTTGACCGCAATAGGGCCTTTTTCAATTGACGCCTATATACCGGGCTTCCCGTCAATTGCAAAAGACCTGCAGACAGATATAGAACACGTTGCACTCTCACTTACGAGCTATTTTATAGGCATATCGCTTGGGCAGCTTTTTTACGGTCCTGTTCTGGACAGGTTCGGAAGAAAAAAGCCCCTGCTTGCGGGACTTTTCATTTATATGGTTTCAGCCGTCGGGTGTGCGTTTGCCCCTTCAATCTATTTACTGATAGCATACAGGTTTTTACTTGCAATCGGCGGGTGCGTCGGCATGGTGGCTTCACGTGCGGTAGTACGGGACCTGTTTTCACCACACGAGACTGCAAAGGTATTTTCCATGATGATGCTTGTTATGGGCGTGGCGCCAATTCTTGCTCCAGTACTCGGAGGCTTTATTGTAGCGTCAGCAGGATGGCGTTATATATTTCTGCTTCTTCTGATTGTTTCTTCCACAATGACTGTTGTCATCCATAAGTTTCTGCCCGAGACAAAACAAGCAGATCCTTCTGTATCATTTCATCCGCTGAAGCTGGTTGCGGGATATTTTTCACTATTCAGCGACAGAACATTTTTTGTTTACTCTCTTGCAAGCGGAGCGGCAACAGCGGCATTGTTCAGCTATATTTCAGACTCTTCATTTGTCTTTATACAGCTCTTTGGAATATCTGAATCTTATTTCGGCTGGATATACGGCCTGAATGCAATGGCCCTTATTTCCGCGAGCCAGTTTAACAGGTTGTGGCTGTCAAAAAGAACAAGCCGCCAGATTACATTAACTACAATAGGCATTCAGTTTGCAGCTTCAGTTGTGCTTGTTGTTTCCGTTTTGATGAACGCCTATTATTTAGTAGTTATGGTTCTTATATTCTTCTATCTGTTCTGGCTTGGATTCTTAAATCCTAATACCACTGCACTTGCACTGGAGAATTTTAAGAAAAATGCCGGGACTGCCTCGGCCATGCTTGGCAGCATGCAGATGGTTTTCGGGGCAGCTGCATCTGCTCTGGTAAGCCTTTTTCATAACGGGACTGCTCTTCCGATGGCGGCGTTCATGATGATCTTTTCAGTTTTAGGAATGCTGGCCATTTTATACGACCGCTTTATGACCGGCAGGGTGAAAATAACATCAGCTGAAACAGAATAAACTTTCCCGATATCACAACGGTTATTCCAGTTCAAACTTGAATTTAACGCCCGCGGTTATCCAGCGCCCAGGCATCGGGATTCCGCTAAAATCCATATAGTATTTATTAAAGATGTTTGAAGCCTCCAGGAAAATTTCATGATCCCTGATTTCATAGGAAAGCTTTGCATCTGCAATGAAGTACTCATCCTGGTTAAGCCTCTTCTCATACCTGAACACCCAGCTCATTCCTACGCCAGACCAAAGCCTGTGTATTACGGAAGCCACAAACTGGTGCTTCAGGTGGTCTAAGATGTATTTCGACTGGTAGTTCCCCGTCTTCAGATCTGAAGCAAGATAAGAATACCCGAGACTTATTTTATTAACTGGCAGATTTCTTATAAATAATACGGGCTTAATAGAAAAATCGACGTCTATTCCGCTCGTGTTTATTTCAGCAACATTTTCTGCCTTCCAGGGTTTGTCTGAAGAATATCTAATCCAGTCGATTAGATCACTTCCTTTTCTCATAAACAAGCACAGGCTCCCGGATACTTCAGAGCTTGCGAAATAAAATCCTGTTTCATAAGACAAGGCTTCTTCAGGCTGGAGAAGTGCGTTACCGGTCTGGGCAGGACTGTTATAATAAAGTTCTGTAAAGGTCGGGATGCGGAAGGATTTTCCGATTGAAGCCTTAAGGCTGAGGTTCTCCGCAAACTGGTAATACAAATCCACTCCCGGCCAGTACTTCCAGCCGAAGGTGTCGTATTTATAAAGAAACCCGCCTGCAGACACCTTAAAGTTTTCAATTGGGGTTAATACTGCTGAAAGTGCAAGCCCCCCTTTTTTCCGGTTATGATTACCAAGGTTTGAGCTTGCAATATCATCATAGCCGGCTTCACCTCCAAGCATCAGGCGCACAATGCCCTGTGACCAGGAGCTCTGAAGCTCAGTTCCGTAAGAATTGGTTTTGTGGAGGTTGTTATAGAACCCGGGCCTGGAAAAGTCAAGAAGGTAATTATCCCTGTTGCTGCGCCAGTAGAATTTTGGGGACACTGAAACTTTTTCCAGCGCATAATTCAGGCTAAGCGAAGAAAATACGGTTTTTAAGTGTTCCCACTGGTTTGGGTACTTGTCGGAATAAAATCCGTTGGCTCCGAATTTCTTGTCGGTAAATCCGATTGAAAACTTTCCGCTTCCGGAATTAAAATGCATTGAGGAATTAAAGGCAGCAGTTATAATTTCAAGGGCGGTATTGTATCTGTAGCCATCGGACTTCTCTTTAGAAACGGAAACAGTATTTGCCAGGTCTTTTAGCGCATATGATAAAGAGAGGCCGCCTTTATAATATCCATTCTCCCCTGCTGAAGTGTTCAGGAGAATTTCATCTTTCCCGCCCTTTTTAGTTATGATGTTGATGGCGCCGGAAAGAGCATTAGGTCCATAGATACTTGAAGCCTGGCCTTTAAGTATCTCAATCTTTTCCACGTCCTCCATATTCACTGGCAGATTCAGGTTATTATGCCCTGTTTGCGGGTCGCTGAGTCTTACTCCGTCAACAAGAACAAGAACCTGTTCAAACGATCCCCCGCGTATACTTACGTCGGCCTGAACTCCCGAAGGTCCCCGTTTTTTTACATCCATACCTGAGATGTATCCTAGCAGGTCCTGCAGGCTCTGGACAGGGGCGTTCTTAATGTCTTCCCTCGAAATTAAAGTTATATTCTTTGAGGATTCCATTGTAAGGTCGGCTATTTTTTTAGCTGTCACATAAACGTTCTCAGTAATAACCGTATCTTCAGGCTCCTGTGAATAGACAGGAGCAGCACAAATAATTAAAAAGGACAGAGCTGTCAGAGCTCCGGATTTATATATAGATTTCATAGTTCCCAATGTAATTGAAGTGCAAATATAACGATGAAATTGTTTTTCCGGGGATTTTTAAGGCGTGAAATTGCAAAGAGGCAGAAGAATTTCCACCTCTTTTAATTTTTATTATAACATTGTATTTCCGCCGTCAACAGGCAGGTAGCCGCCATTGATATAGCGTGCGTAATCGCTTGCAAGAAACAATATTGCCCCTGCAAGATCCTCAGGCTGTCCGTTTCGCTTCATGGGGTTCATTTTGGCAGATGCCTGTTTTCTTTCTTCAGGCATTGCAGCCGTGGCATCAGTCAGTGTGAGTCCTGGAGCAACTGTATTTACCCTGATTCCATGCTGCCCAAATTCCTCAGCAAGTGAATGTGCCATAAGGTTCATTGCAGCTTTAGCTGCGCTATGGGCAACAAATCCCCTTCCGGGTCTTTTTGAAAGTCCGCTGGAAACGCAGATTATGCATCCTTTTTTCTTTTCAACCATTGAAGGCAGAACAAGTTTAGCAGCATAGAAAATGGCCTTCATTTCACCCACAATTTTCTTTTCTATATCTTCCCATTCCTGATCGAGAAAAGAAGCCTGCTTAAAATTCATTCCTGCATTTAACACCAAAGTATCTATCTGCCCAAATGTTTCAGTAACAGTATTAATCATGGTTTTTACCTGTTCGCAGTTTGTTACGTCAGCCTGTACGGCAATAGCTTTTCCGCCTTTAGACTCGATTTCACAAACCACTGCCTCGGCAGCGGCTTTATTACTGGAATAATTAACTGCCACAAGGGCACCCTGTTCAGCAAAGAGTTTTGCTGTTGCAGCACCAATTCCGCGGCTGCTGCCGGTTATTAAAGCAACTCTGTTTTTTAACACTTCAATAGCTCCTGTAATTCTACTAAAAAATAACTTTATAAAAATATTGCCCCAAAATATGAAATAATTCTGAAAAGATTTCATTTTCGGGAGTAATACCTTATTAAAACCTGTTCGGGATTGTAAATATGGATAGAGGCGGCTTAAAGCCCCCTATGAACCAGAAAAGCCCGAAATCCGGGAGAATTTCAGGCCTTATTAAAAATTTTGGTAATGGATGTTAAAACATTACGTCGTATTTGCTCCTGATTTTCTGAGCTAAAAGCGGAGCGTAAATCTCTGCAGCCGTCAGGTTATCCATTTTAGCAGACTGCGACTTATATAATATGAATCTCACCTGTAAACTCATATATTCCTTCATCGATATCTGTTTCTTTGTTCTCATCTCTTGCCCTTTTACAAAATAAAAATCCTGAATAAACATCGTCTCTATTTAATAAAATCCAACTTCCGGGCCAGTTCAACTGCCGGAATTGAGCAACAAAGAATTCTTTGATTATGAAGCATTTTGCAGGAAAAGAGATGGAATTTTGCCAACTAGGGGACAATAAATGGGATCAAAATAATGAAAGACTGGCCAATATTAACCACACATTTTTAGCATTTACGATATTTTAACATTTACAGACCCGGCCCGCTAAAATAAAAAGGAATTTTGGCGAAAATATATTTATGTTAAAGGCTTAAAAATCAGAAAATATAGAGATTCCTCCCCCAATTCATAAATTTTATGGTTTTCAGCCTTCTTGGCTGCTTAACTTTTTTGCCATTTACTGAAAGAATTTTATGAAACCTTCATTATTGGGTTTATTTGCAGCTGTTTTATGCTTCTTTTGCAGCAATATATCGGCATACAGCCAGCCGGACAGTCTTTTAACTTTAATCAAAACTAAATCGGGTATTGAAAAAATTGACGCCTTGCTCAGCCTAGCTGAATATTACCAGAATGTCAATCCGCAAAAAGGACTTCAGTTTGCTTCCGAGGCCTTAAAATTGTCGGAAAAATTAAACTATGTGAGGGGCAGGGCCGGCAGTTATGCAAA
Organism: Syntrophomonadaceae bacterium; assembly: GCA_050259615.1. Lineage (GTDB taxonomy): Bacteria > Bacteroidota > Ignavibacteria > Ignavibacteriales > SURF-24 > JAAXKN01. Next base: position 14,164 of record JBLNAZ010000091.1, read on the forward strand.
TTTGGGAGAGCTGTACGTAAATCTCTCCAACTTTAATTCCGGGCTGGAAAATCATAAAAAAGCTCTTGAAATAAGAAAAGCCTCGGGCGATAAGCATGGAATTGCTTTATCGCTGAATTCAATTGGTGGAATACTTGAACACCTTGGGAATTATGACCAGGCCATGAAAAATTATTTCGAAGCCATGCAGATTGCAGAGGAGAATTCTGACACAAAGGAGCTTTCTGTTTCATACAGCCTTATAGCAACACTCCATTACATACTGAAAGATTACCCCAGGGCACTGGAATACTGCTCAAAGGCCATGCTGATAAGAGAAAAGCTAAATGACAACTATGGGCTGGCAAATTCATATGAACTGATGGGCCTTATAAATTATGATTTCAGGAAACTTCAAGAGTCCTTTAAATACCACTCGCTTGCATTGAAAGTAAAAACAGAGCTGAATGACCGGATAGGCATAGCCGGTTCCTATCAGAATATAGGAATGGTATACAGACTTATGCAGAAAAACGACCTTGCAATAAATTATTTCTCAAAGGCGATGCTGCTAAGAGAAGAGCTCGGCGATAAACGCGGCATAGCTGCTTCACTTACAAGCACCGGGGAAGTATATGTGATGCAGGGAAAGGATAAGGCTGCCCTGGATTGCTTCCTAAAAGCCTTTAAGATCAGACAGGAGATTAAGGATAAGCGCGGGCTTGTAAGGTCTTTCTTCCATCTGAGTACGGCTTATCAGAAATTGGGAGACTATAAGAATGCTTTTGATTTTCAGAACCTCTATTACACCTTTACTGACAGTCTTAACAAAGCCAAGACTCTGCAAAAACTGAATAACCTGGACATGCAGTACAAATCCGAAAAAAAGGATAAAGAAATTGCTCTTCTGCAGAAAGATAATATAATCCAAAAGACTGTCCGGAATTCTCTTATAGCTGGATTCCTTCTCGTAACCATTATTGCTGCCGGCAGCTTTGCCGCATACAGATCGAAAAGGAAGAGTAACCTGCTTCTGGAAGAAAAAAACCGCGAGATCAGCAGTCACCACGAGGAGTTAAAATGGCTCAACGATGAGCTTAGAGTTTCCAATGCCACAAAGGACAAGTTCTTTTCCATTTTAGCGCATGACCTGAAGAGTCCGTTTTTCGGATTTTTGGGAATTTCTGAAGAACTGTCAAAAAATACAGAAAGCCTGAGCAAGGAAGAGATTTCCGAATATGCAGGAATAATCAACCAGTCGGCCAAAAAAATATTTAATCTAGTTAACAATCTTCTCGAGTGGTCCCTGCTGCAGAGCGGGAGACTTAATCCGGAATTTGTGAAACTGAACATCCATGATGAAGTAGAAAATATAAAGGAACTGTTCGTATCTTCCGCCCTTAACAAATCCATTACAATTGAAAATGAAACCGGCCCTTTCGAATCAGCCTGCGCCGACAAAAAGATGGTTGAGACGATACTCAGGAATCTGATTTCAAATGCAATTAAGTTTACAGGTGTCGGCGGTCGTGTATGCGTAAGGTCGAAATCAGCAGGGGAATTTCTCGAAATTTCAGTATCAGATTCAGGTATTGGAATGAAAGAGGAAAATGCTGAAAAGATATTCAAAGTAGATTCTGCACTGAGCGCAAAAGGGACCCGCGGGGAAACGGGCTCCGGTCTGGGACTGATTCTCTGCAAGGAGCTTACAGAGATTAACGGAGGAAAGGTAAGAGTAGAAAGCCGGCTGGGTCAAGGAACTACTTTTACTTTTACACTCCCCTCTTTCAGACAGGAAGCAGTTGAAAATTAAGCAGAACTCACCTGATTATTAACTTCAGCTGCTTTGAAGTCCCGGGAAAAAGCAGTTCATACTCAATTTATGGACCTAATATCCTAATTTTTTCGTGGCGCTTTAATTTTTCTCATATTATATTGCGGCTAATATATTGTGGCAGCATATGCAAAGGCTCAGCTACAGCAGGTATAAAAAATACTGGTTGGTATTAGGACCGGTAATTTTTGTGGTTCTTTTTGCATCTTTAATAGCCGGGATATACACAAACACCCTGGATGATATAAAAAGAGATCATCAGTTCCAGCAATTAGAAATGACAAAATCAACTGCCCAGGGAATTACATACCTTATTCATCACCTTGTCAGCGATATAAAACTCTTATCCTACTATCCCGGAATAAAAGACATTAACAGCCATTCCCTGTCATTCATAAAAAAGTTTCCCATTACCTACGACTCCCAGATTGTCCGTTCAGCCTTTATTACAGATAAAAAACTGAAAGTCTGCTGTTATACAGGAGAACCGGTGGATGCCTGGACAGCTTTCTACACACGGCAGGCTATTTCCTCAGGCGGAAGTGAGGGCTATTTTATTTCAGCAGTAAGCTCAAATGAAACGGCAAAACCGGATCCGAAACTTTATTTCCAGATCCTTGTTCCAATAATAAATATGTCATTGCCGGCCAGAGCCGACACAATAGGATACCTGGGTTACATGGTTAACTTCAATGGGCTGGTAGATCAGTTCATACGGCCATTAAAATTAAGTAAAAATGATTTTGCATGGATAATTGACGGCATGGGCAGGCTGATTTATCATCCCCTGCATAAGGAAATGCTGCTGCGTTCAATTAACAACACATCACCCGAATGCTCTCAATGCCACAGCTCGTTTTCAGTTCAGCAGTCAATTGTAAAGGCTTCCAAGGCTTCCTTTGGAGAATATTCAGTGGTTGAAAACGAGCCCGACAAAATCATGGCTTACTTCCCCGTTACTATCGGAAGCCAGAAATGGATACTGGTAATATCTACGCTGGTGCCGCATGTGACAGAAAGCTTAAGGGAAAAGTTTAAGGTATTTTTCATAATCGGGTTTGTAATACTTGGCCTTCTTTTACTTTTCAGCAGCCTCATTTATGTAATAAACTCCAGAAGAATAAGAGCCGAAGAAGCCCGGCGGAATCTGGAACAGATACAGATTTATCAGGAACAGCTGAACCAGGCTTCAAAACTTGCTTCAATTGGCGAACTGGTTGATTCGGTTGCACATGAAATAAATACACCGGCAGGAATAATAGCAGCTCACGCCGACGGGATCCTTTTAAGCGAAAGCTTCCCAGATAGTATTTTGTCCACACTAAGAATAATCAAAAAACAGACTGAACGCATCAGCAACTACACCAGGAGCCTTCTAAGCTACTCACAGAGAATGGCCTTTTATCCTGAGCCCATAGATATAAAGAGTGTAATTGAAGAATGCATTTACCTTCTGGGGCACCGCTTCCGCTCCAAGCGTATAAGAATAGTGAAAAGTTTTGAAGACGGCATCCCTAAAGTGGCTGCAGATTCCAGACAGATGGAACAGGTATTTATCAATTTACTTAACAATGCAATTGATGCCGTTGAGAGCCATGGCGAGATAGCCATTAAACTTGGTTCTGAAAGAATCAACGGGGCATTCAACGCAATTATCAGCATTGAGGATAACGGAGCAGGCATATCTGAAGAAAACCTGCCGAAAATTTTTACCGCTTTCTTTACAACGAAGCAGAACGCAAACGGAACAGGTTTGGGTCTGTCCATTGTTAAAGCCATAATTGTGCGTCACAATGGCAAAATAACCGTCCGGTCAAAGCCGGGCAAGGGCACACTGTTTAATATAATGCTGCCCGGAGCAGCCGGGAAGGGGTCTATAAAATGAACAGATCACCTGAATTAAGTAAAGAGTCTGAAACAGACAAAGTTAACGGAAGCAAATTCCGCATACTTATAATTGATGATGAGCCCGATATGCTGAGCGGGTTTTCAAGCATATTGTCTGCCCTTGGCTATAGCCCGGTGGCACTGACTGATGGGCATTCAGCAATTAAGATTCTGAAAGAAGAGGAATTCGACCTGATATTCTGTGACCTTCTGATGGATGAAATGAACGGCTTTGAAATTATCAGGGAAGCCGCAAAGATTTCTCCGGGCACACCAATAATAATTTTTACTGCATACGGAACAGTAGAACGTGCAGTGCAGGCAATGCAGTCGGGAGCATTCGACTTCCTGGAAAAGCCTGTTGACACGGAAAAGCTGAAAATAGTAATTGAAAAAGGCCTGCGGCAGAAAAGGTTCTTTAAGGAAAGGAATAATATACTCAGGCAGCTGGATGACAAGTTTCAGTTCGACAACATTGTAGGAAGAAGCGAAGAGATAATGAAGGTTTTTGAAATGATCGAGAGCATTTCAAAGACCGACGCCAACATACTCATAACGGGAGAAAGCGGCACGGGCAAGGAGCTTATAGCAAGAAGCATTCATGCGCACAGCAGCAGGAAGATGAAACCTTTCATACCTGTAAACTGCGGGGCATTTCCCGAGAATTTATTTGAAGCGGAATTATTTGGCTATGAAAAGGGGGCATTTACAGGGGCAACATCCAGAAAGCCGGGACTCCTTGAATATGCCAATGAAGGCACATTCTTTTTAGATGAAGTCTGCGAGCTGCCATTAAGCCTCCAGGTTAAGCTCCTCAGGGTTCTTCAGGAGCGTGCGGTAAGGCGCCTGGGAGGACATGAACTTATAAGCGTAGATTTCCGTATAATCTCAGCAACAAACCGGGATTTTGACAAAGCAGCAGAGCTTGGACAGATGAGAAGCGACTTGTACTACAGGCTTAATGTTATAAACATTCATCTGCCCCCGCTCAGAGATAGGAAAGAAGACATAGCCATCCTGGCCGGGCATTTCCTGAAGAAGTTCCTTAAAACATCACACAGGAATATCACGGGTTTCAGCGATGAGGTAATTAAGATACTTGAAAACTACAGCTGGCCCGGAAATATACGCGAGCTGGAAAATGTAATTGAAAGGATGGTAATAATGTCAAAAGGTGACGTAATTACCATTTCAGACCTGCCGCCGAAGCTTATAGGAGAGGAACTTAAAACAGTATCGTTTGATAAAATGAAGCTCCCGGAAGTAAAACAGAAGGCAATTGATGAGGTGGAGAAAAAATATCTCGTTTACCTATTAAGAAAGCACAATGGAAATGTAACTCACATGGCAGAAGAGGCAGGCATGACGCGCAGAAATATTCACAGGCTTTTGAACCTTTACGGCTTTGAGCCTGAAAAATGGAGGAAATAGCTCTTCAACCTTAGAAAGTGGAAAATTGGCGCCGTAGAATTACTCACGTTTTAAGGAATAGAGATATGTTCTGTTACATGCATTTCCCACTAATCAGCTCTTATGGGAAGTGCATGTCACACTTTCACCTTCCAGGTTAGTATTTACCCCTCAAAAAAGAGCAAATCGGCGGTTTATAATGCTGGTACAGTTTTAGCATTACAGCATTAAAGATCCACAACCAGGTTAATTCACAATGCGAAACTTAACTGAAGTAACTGAAGTCTTGTCTGACCGCCTGGCCGACAGAAGCAGAATCATCGACAAGAAGCCGCAATCCAGGCGCACATTTATTAAAAGATTGCTGGGCTTGGGATTAATGGGTTTTGCGGCCTCTGTACTTTATCCACTGATGGAATACTTAAAGCCTCCAAAACAAAGAGAGGTTGAGGTAAACAGCCAGAGCGCCGGCAAAATCAGGGATTATCCACTCGACTCCGGCAAGATCATCCGCTTCGGCAACAAGCCCGTAATTGTAATAAGGACAAAAGAAGACACCTTTAAGGCTTTCTCAGCTTCATGCACACACCTCAACTGCACGGTTCAGTACAGGGGTGATATGGATGCCATATGGTGCGCCTGCCACAACGGTAAGTATGACCTCACGGGAAGAAATATTTCAGGACCCCCGCCGCGCCCTCTCGACGAATTTAAGACAATGATAAAAAACGATGAAGTAATAATAATTAAAAAAGCATAAAACGCATGAATAATAAGGTTTCAAAAATTAACAGCTGGCTTGACGAAAGATTTGATACCTCGTCTATAGTCCACTTCATCCAGAAGAAATCCGTCCCCGTGCACCGCCATTCGGTCTGGTACTACTTTGGAGGAGTGTCATTGTTTCTTTTTATAATTCAGGTCTTCACCGGCATACTTCTGCTTTTCTACTACAAGGGAAGTGCCGACCTGGCCTTTGAAAGCATCAAATTTATCATGTCCAAAGTTGAATTCGGTTGGCTCATAAGATCAATTCACACCTGGTCGGCCAACCTTTTTGTATTTTCAGTTTTCGTGCATATGTTCAGCGTTTACTTTGAAAAGGCGTACCGCCGCCCGAGAGAACTGACGTGGATTACGGGAACTGTCCTCTTCTTTATGTCGCTGGCCTTTGGATTCTCAGGATATCTTCTGCCCTGGAACAAACTGGCATTCTTTGCCACAAAAGTGGGCACCGACATCGTAGGCTCAGTCCCCCTTATAGGTGAGCCTCTTAAAATATTTTTACGGGGAGGTGATGAAGTTACGGATGCCACCTTGTCCAGGTTCTTCGGTTTTCATGTGGCTATGTTCCCCGGACTGTTTACATTCATGCTTCTGTTTCATCTCATACTCGTTCAGCGCCAGGGCATGAGCGAGCCTCTGGAAATTGAGAACAAGCCCAACGGCGAGAAGAAAACCATGCCATTCTTCCCCAATTTTATGTTAAGAGATCTTTTACTGTGGCTCGTTGTACTGAACGTTCTGGCTGTACTGGCAGTGTTTTTTCCGGCCGATCTGGGTGAAAAAGCAGAGCTCTTTGCTTCGGCGCCTGCAGGCATCAGGCCCGAATGGTACTTCCTCTTTATGTTCCAGATATTAAAGTACATACCCGGTAAAATCCTTTTTATGGAAGGGGAAATTTTTGGAATAATTATGTTTTCGCTTGCAGGATTAATGTGGCTCCTCGTGCCTTTCTGGGACAGGAAAAGCGCCCGGGGGAAAAAGAACAGACTCATCAATTATATCGGAATAGCGGCGGTTACAATTATTATTGCTTTAACAATTGTCGGCTGGATATCATGAAAAAGCTAATCACAATTTTTATACTGTTTGTTATCTCATCTGCCGGTTTTGCAAAGACAGATGAATGCTACAACTGCCACAGCGCACAGGGCGACAATCCCTCAAAGCTCTTTACGGGCGACGTGCACTTCAGCAAGGGTATCTCCTGCTCTGGCTGCCATGGCGGAAACAGCCAGACGGATGACATGGACAAAGCAATGAATAAAGCTCAGGGCTTTAAGGGGGTTCCTAAAGGTGATGATAAAACCGCGGCCTGTATCAGGTGCCACGCCGATGAAAAGATGATGAAGTCATTCGGCTCATCCCTTAGGACAGATCAGTTCGGGCTTCTTCAGGCAAGTGTCCATGGGAAGCTTTCTCTTTCAGGAAAAGAAAGAATTCTTCAGTGCACCACATGCCATAATGCTCACGGCGTAAGGCATGTAAAAGATCCCCTCTCGCCGGTCTATTCACTTAATGTACCAAAGACCTGCTCCCAGTGCCACAGCAATGTAACATACATGCGCGCTTACAATCCGGCACTTCCAACAGATCAGTATCAGAAGTATATAACGAGCCGTCATGGCAAACTTAATTTAATGAAAGATCCCAAAGCAGCAGATTGCGCCGACTGCCACGGGTATCACGACATACAGGCGCCAGGCGTGCCGACTTCAAGAGTATATAAAACAAATCTTCCCTCCACGTGTGCAGAGTGCCACAGCAATAAGCAATACATGCAGGCTTATGGAATTCCTACAGATCAGTTTGAAAAATATTCTGAGGGAGTCCACGGGAAGGCACTGCTCGTAAAAAAAGAAAACGGTGCACCTTCCTGCAACGACTGCCATGGCAACCATGCCGCAACACCTCCGGGTGTAACTTCAATATCAAAGGTCTGTGGACTCTGCCACACGTTAAATGCCGAACTGTTTGCAAACAGTCCTCATAAAAAAGCATTCGACAGGAATAATTATCCCGAATGCGAAGCCTGCCACGGCAATCATCTTATAAAGGAGGCTACTGTAAAGCTGCTTGGAACCGATAAAGATGCCGCATGCAGCAAGTGCCACAGTCAGGGAAAAAATCCCAAAGGGTTTGAAACCGCAAATCTTATGAGGAAGCTTGCCGACAGCCTGAACACTTCTGCTGCTGAAGCACAGCACCTCATAAACGAAGCAGAGCAGAAAGGCATGGAGGTTTCCGAAGCGGCCTTCAGGCTCAGGGATGCGGGACAGGCCGGAATTGAAGCAAAAACCATGGTGCATTCTTTTGACTTAAATAAATTCAAAGAAATTGTAAAGGATAAAGGATTAAATACCACAAAAGAAGTAATCGAAGAGGCGCAGGATAAAATAAAAGAATATTATTTCCGGAGGATTGGCTTGGGGATATCAATTGCTATAATGTCTTCCCTTGCGGTAACACTTTTCTTTTATATTAAAAAAATTGAAAAGAAAGATGAATCTGATTCCTGAACTAACTCTCATCTCCGATTAAGTGTAACTTAAATAAAAGGAGTTGTAAAATGGATGCGACGGTTAACAAAATGCTGCATGAAGACATCGGCGCGTGTCTTCAGAAAATGGACGAAAGAATTGGTGCGCTGGAATTCAAGGTCAATCTGATTTTTGAAAGTAAAGTTAATAAGGAGATTGACGCTATTAACAGGATTAGTACAGAAAGGGAAAATAGCAACGATGCTCTTGAGTATAAGATTGGAGAATATCTGTTTGCAAAAGTAGGCGTATGGCTGTTTATCATCGGCGTTATTTTCCTTCTTACATTTGCTTATAAAGAAGTCAACCCCCTGATTCCTCCTTTCCTCGGCTTTTTTATAGCAGCTGTACTTTATTTTACCGCAAAATTATTCAATAAAGTTCTGCCTCATATTAATATTCATCTGGTCTCGGGAGCTGTATTTATTTTTTATTTTTCAGTTCTGAGGCTGTATTTCTTTTCACAGAGCAAGGCGATGCATAATTTTTGGCCGGAAATGATTCTGCTTACTTTTGCCTTCCTGGTAAGCCTTGGTGTGTCTGTCAGGAAGAAGTCGGCATACCTCGCTGGCTTAAGTCTTCTCATGGGCTACATAACAGCGCTGGTATCTAATAATGATACTATAATTATCGGCGGCATTGCGCTTCTTTCTGTACTGGGAGTTTACCTTTCACTTGAGAATAAATGGCTTAACCTGTTAAACTTTTCTGTTCTGTTAAGTTACTTATCATATCTCGACTGGCTTATAAGCAATCCTGCTTTAACCGGCAGTTCGCAGTTCAGGCATGTCGATCCATTCTATTCAGCCATACTGCTTGTATATATGCTTATTTATACTTCGGCATATTACCTGAATGCAAATAAAGAACAGGATGAAGGACTAACAAATATCAGTTCAACTTTAAACGTACTGATTAGTTTCGGGTTATTCGCTCTTACAATTTCACCATCCAGTGATTTTGCTTCTCTGAGTGCAGTTGCTGCCGCAGTATTTATTGCACTTTCGGCAATTTTGTATTTACGGTTAAACAACAAATATCTGACCTTCATTTATGCAATGGTAGGATATCTTGCACTCAGCCTGGCAATAATTAATTACCTGCAGTTCCCTGCTGCATTTGTGCCCTTATGCTGGCAGAGTCTTCTTGTTATTTCGATGGCAATATGGTTCAGGTCCAGATTTATTGTTGTAGCAAATTTCCTGATCTATCTTTTGCTCACTCTTTCCTTCCTGATTTTTAATCAGGGAATTGAACTTGCAAGCATCAGCTTCGGCATTGTATCGCTTTTAAGTGCCCGTTTAATGAACTGGCAGAAGGAGCGTCTTGAGTTAAAGACTGAACTGATGAGGAATTCCTATCTTCTGATTGCGCTATTTATTATTCCATATTCACTTTACAGCAATATTCCCAGTGACTTTGTAGGAATATCATGGATAGCAGTTGCACTTATTTATTATTACCTGGGGAAAATTCTTAACTCCAGAAAATACAGGTGGATGGCTCTGACTACCTTTGCAGCAACAATTCTTTATGTGTTCCTTCAGGGTATTTCAGCATCTGAGGCCACATACAAAATAATGTCGTTCCTTATACTTGGATGTGCACTGGTGGGTGTTTCCGCAGCTTATTCATATTTGAAAAACAAACCTGATTTAAGGAGGTGATAAGCGAGTAATCTGCAAGTAAAATATTTCACCACATAAAACTACCGGGAGCGGGCTTTTACAGGGGGAAAGCTTCCTCCCGGATTTTTAATATCGGGTTTTATTTTGCGGCATTTACTAAATAGTTACTTTAAGAGACAAGTTAAACACACGTCCTTCTATAGGGGCCCAGAGAGTTCTGAAGACCGGATTTGCCAGTGTGCCACCTACAACTTTTTCATACCTGCTCTGGCGCGTATCGAGCAGATTTTCCACATTAAAAACAAGCTCGAAGTACTTATAGCTTCCTGCAACCATGGCAGCTGTAATCCAATAGCCTCTTTTTTCAACAGCGTCTTCTGTAAATTGCTTATCAACATAGCTTGCTTCAACTCCGAATCGCCCCAGGCCTTCAACTTCATAGGTTGCAATTGCAGCCGCCTTATTCTTAGGAGTAAGGGGAAGTACCGACTTAGTTTTATTAAGGCTTCTTTCAGCCAGTGTAAAGTTATATCCTAAGTAGATATTTAACTCATCTGCTATTAGCCTGACGTATGATTCCGAACCTTTGCTTTCGACAAAGTCGTAGTAATTCTTTATTATAATTTGTCCATCCCGGCTTTCATTTGAAACAGGGTCATTTATCCTCGTATAATAGAATGCCTGGTCAAAAGTTAATGAGAGTTCATCGCCAAGCACGGTTTCATATTTGGCGTCAAAATTTAAACCGAAGGAGTGTTCAGCATTAACCGAACTGCTTAAGGGTTGCAAATTTCTCAGCTCATTATCTTCAACGTCTTCTGAAAATAGCCCGGGAGTTTTATAGCCCAGTCCACCGCCGAGCCTGAAGCTGAGAGTTTTTTCCGGCCTGTAGAGGAATGAAAGCTGAGGAAGGAAAAAGAATTTATATTTATTGTTATAGTCAAGCCTCAACCCGCCTTCAAGTGCCATGTGTTCCTGGAAGGCCCACTCATCCTGTATAAACATTCCTGGAGTATAACTGCTGAAATCAGCAATGTTCTTATTTTCCGATGCCAGGGTCCTATAGTTTTCAGAAAGGAAATTAAGCCCGAAGACAGTAGCATGTTCAGATGACGGAATTGAGTATGATGCCTCTGTATAAGATAATAACTGCCTTCCGTTCAGCTTAAAGTCGTTCATCCCAAAATCATGGCGGAAAATGGTGCCGGTGGATTTAATCTCAAGCGATCTTTTCCCGTCGTATTCCTTATGGTACTCAACTTCAGCAGTATTCCTGAAAGATTTATTTCTTTCGAAATAAGTATGCATTGCGCTGCTTCCATTCTGAACTGACGCCATATCACCGCCAATGCGGTTTTCGAAAAAATTTGAGTACCCGATAATGAGTTTGGAAGTCTCATCCGGGTAGATGAAAAATCTCGGATGGATGTAATAGTTCCTGAACTCTGGTGAGTCGGAAAACCCGTCCCTATCAACGTCTGCTGCATTTCTGGTATTAACTGCGGCAAACATTGTAATTCCCGTCTTCTGTTTTTTGGCAGAATAGTAGCCGTTGAAGTTATTTTCGCTTAAGGACGTCCGGTTAAGCGTAAATGTAAGTTCCTTCTTATCAGCAGGTTCTTTAGAAACTAAGTTTATAATGCCTGCAATTGCTCCTCCACCATAAAGAATTGGTGAAGATCCTTTAATGATTTCAACCTGCTTCAGGTCAAGCGGAGGTAACTGCAGGAGGCCTAGTCCGCCGCCCAGGCCCTCATAGAGCGGAAGTCCATCCCTTAATATCTTTGTATATTTTCCGCCAAGGCCAAGTACCTTAAGATTCTGCTCACCTGAAGAAACTGATGTCTGCTGGACCTGAATTCCCGAGATATCGCCAAGGAGGGTTACAATGTTCCCCGGGTTTATTCCATTTTCTTCGCTTATCTCATCATAGCCGAGGACTTCAACTTTAATGGGCAAATCCTCTATTCTGGAATTACCCCTTAAAGAAGTTACCATAACCTCACCGGTTGATAGTGAAACCGGTTTAAGGCTTACAACCAGGGCTAAGTCTGATGCGGGAAATACTGCATCAACTTCAGTCCCCTCATACCCCACAAAACTTAACTGGAATTTATTTTTACCGTCAGGAACATTTCTAATTATTACATTTCCTGAAGTATCGCTCTGAGCACCATTTGAGGTGCCTTCAAGCTGGACCGTCACGCCGGCAAGAGGTTCTTTTGTTTCGGAATCCAATATCTTTGCTTTGAATATATTCTGAGCCTCAGCCGCATTATAGAATAACAGGATCACTAAGAGAACCGGAAATACTTTCTTCATTTATAACCAATTTTATTGTAAGTGTAAATTTACGCAAATTACTCCATTTTTTATACCTGCAGATTCAGATGATATTACCTTATAGAATGTCATATTTACAATTGCCGCTGATTTAATTAATTTTCCAAAGGAAATTATTTTATACTGCGGGACGAAGAAGCGCAGCCCTTATATGTTAGAAAATTATTACAAGAGGAGGCAGCATGCCAAGCGTTCAGA
>JBLNAZ010000092.1:0-12402 GCA_050259615.1 Syntrophomonadaceae bacterium
AACTTTCTTTTTAAAATGCCTTGATTCAAATCACAAAAACTTTTATATCATTATAACTGCGACACAGATCACAGCGGAAAATGATTATTATGAAAAATCACAAGATGAGCCGCTGTGAATGAAAATATAAACAGAGGGAAAAGTGGAAGGGATTATACTGGTAAGTCCGCTTTTATTATTGATCCTAATAATCGTGTCCTCCGGGGGAACCCGTCATAACTGCACCAAGGCAGCTGTCACATTTAACTTTTATAATGCTTATACGGAATCCCGTCATAATCCTCCTGCACATTTATATCCTCTTCAACCGAAACTTAGTTCCGCAAAAGATAGAACGTTTTTAACTGAAAAAATCACGGCTTCTAAAGATCTGAATAATCCGGGAAGGTGTTCTTTTATATTCTTATGACCTGTAATTATTCATAACAATCATAAATGTGCTTAAAACGGTTTACTGACTAATATCTAATTCATTTAACGGAGGGCGGGATATGAAGAGTCGATACTTATGCACTATGTTCATACTGCTATGGATTATTGCCCTTTCCGGGAATAGCCCTGCACAACAGGCTCAGTGCGATCTGAGCCAATTTACAACTTATACCAGCGTAGGCTGGAGCGTCGATGCCAGCGGGACAAATATCGGGGCATTGAGAGATTTTTACTTCCCCAAAATGTTCCCCGACGGGCTTACCGCAGGCGGAACTTATTCAATAAAACTTACTTCCTCCCAGGCACTGGTTGCCTATCTGAAAGGGGAGGGAAGCCCCGGCAAACTAATTCAGAATTACGTGAACCCCACATCTACTGAAAGCGGCATTTTTGGCATTCAGGTGGTTACGCTCAGCTTAAACGTCATTGCTGACGAGTTATTTAAAACGGGCACAAATTCTCTCCTGCTGAAAGAGCTGCAAATAGCTTCAGGCACTTTTCAGGGTAAGACAGTCGCGGAATTTCTTGCTCTGGCAAACAAGACCCTTGGAGGAGAGAATACGGGATATACTATTCCCGTTGTAAACGACATGGCCTCAAAGATAAATGGGAATTTTGAGGAGGGAACAGTAAACCGCGGATCCCTAGCCTGCCCTTCGCCTGAAGGACCTGCTGCCCTGGGCGACAAAGTATGGCTGGATGCTAATAAGAATGGAATTCAGGATTCGGACGAGCCTGGAATTGCGGGCGTTACGCTAAAGCTTTATAACTGCGACAACACGCTCTCCGCAACCACAGTTACGGATGCCAATGGAAATTATTCATTTACCAATCTTGGCACCGGCAGCTACTATATAAAGGTTATAGTTCCTGAAGGCTATAGCATAACTGCCCAGGATCAGGGCGCAAATGATGCTCTGGATTCAGATATTGATAAGGACGGAAAAACCAAGTGCATATCTCCTGCAGGCTGCAAATGCAGTGCCGATAAAACTACTGATGCAGGACTTTATAAGACAACCCAGGAAAATTACCTGCTGGGTGACTTTGTATGGAACGACATGAATGGCAACGGAATTCAGGATGCCAATGAACCGGGCATACAGGGACTCCTGGTGGAACTGCGTAACTGCGTGGGTACGCTGATTTCAACAAGAATTACAGATGCCAATGGGAAGTACACTTTTATAAACGTTCCTGCAGGCAGCTACTTTATTAAGGTTATTGCACCGGATTATACCGTAAGCCCTAAGAACCAGGGTGCGGATGATGCAAAGGATTCTGATATAGGGCCTGATGGCAGAACTGAATGTTTAAACGTGATGGCAGCTGTTACTAATCTTACGGTTGACGCGGGACTGATGAAAAAAACACAGGAATTTACCGACCTGGAAGTTGTGGTAACAGCAAGCAAGACAAACCTGCAGTGCGCAGAAGCATTTACCTACGTGGTAACGGTAAAGAACCTCGGTCCCGCTGCTGCTTCAAATGTGACTGTTGGCGATGTACTGCCGAACGGAGTTGACTTCATCAATGCCAATGCTTCACAGGGTACATATAATTCAGCAGATGGAAAGTGGGCTGTAGGCAGCATTGCCGCAGGGGCCAGTGCAGTACTTAAAATCAATGTAAAAGTGAACTGCGACGAACTGGCTAAAAAGACGCTGGATCTGGGACCTGCAAGGGATTACAATGTGTTTGTATTTGAGAACCTGACGCAGCCTTCTGCCGATACACAGGGAAAAATGGCCGTGGGAGGTGATGCTTACCTGGCTAACTACTCTGTTGGCGATCTTTTGCCTCCAAACAGCGGCAATGTACTTGTGGTGGGGGGCAAACTAACATTTATCAGCGGAGCAGTAAACAACGGCAGCGTAGTTTATGGCGGATCGACAAACCTTCCGCAGGTTTCGGTTTCTATTACCGGCGGAACTCTGATCCACGGTCATCCAATTGACTTTGCTGCGGCCAGAACATACCTCCAGAACCTTTCGATGACTCTGTCAGGGTACACGGCAAATGGCACTGTTGCATCCCAGTGGGGAACCCTGACGCTTACGGGAACCGACCCGTTTATGAATGTATTTAAGGTTTCAGGAAGCGACCTGTCCAATACGCACAACCTCGTAGTTAATGCTCCCGGAGGATCTGTGGTAATTGTTAACGTGTCCGGGCAGAATATTGCATGGATGGGAGGAATGAGCGTAAACGGTCCTGCAGCAAGCAATGTGCTCTTTAACTTTTATCAGGCGCTGACACTTAAGATACAGGGTATTGCAATAATTGGTACTGTACTTGCCCCATTGGCTGCCTTGGATTTTCCGGCGGGGCTTATAACAGGACAGGTAATAGTAAGATGCATGACAGGTTCAGGGCAGTTTAATAATGCACTGTTTGCAGGCAATATTTCCTCTTACTTTGTTATTACAAATACAGCCTTGCTTCTTTCAAGTGTACCGGTTGATAATATTCTGGCAAATAATACTTCCAGCGTGACCGTAAATATTAACGCACCTGGCGGAGGAGGCGGCGGAGGAGGAGGTACCACTCCGATTCCTCCTGTATGGTCGTTCGGTCAGATTATCTATGCATTTGCTTTCGACGGATGCAACGTTTACGCTGCTACCTGGGGCGGGAAAATATACAGGTCAACCGACTCCGGAGTAACCTGGTTAGTATTTTCTGAGGGCATAGAGACTGCTTATATCTGGGCACTGACCGTAGTCCAGGGGCGCGTCTTTGCGGCAACCGCAAGGGGTGTTTATGTATTTAACGGCACGAAATGGGTTCTTACGGGCTGTGCAAACATGGACGTGCACGACATAGTATTCTATAACGGAGTACTTTATGCCGCAACATGGAGCTCGGGAGTTTATATGTCTGTCGATTTCGGGGTTAACTGGATCGCGATAAATAACGGCTTTAATATATGGCCTGTAATTCAGGCAATTACCATTGCCGGTAACGGGGATCTGTATGCTGCAACTTTCGGATTCGGCATATACAAACTTGCATATGGAACCACTGCATGGGTTCAGGTAAATTGCTCATTCCAGATGTTCTGGACAATTGCCGGTTCTAAGACTATGCTGTTTGCCGCAAGCTATGGCGACGGGCTTTACCAGTCGGCCAACGGCCAGACATGGACAAAAGTAACAACTCTGCCCGTTCAGTTCATTTACACAATTGATATTGCGCCATGCGGCAGGATTTATGTCAGTTCTCTTACCGGAGGCATCTATATGTCTGCCGATAACGGCGTGACCTGGACGCACCTCGGCTTTAACGGCTGCAACGTCTGTGCTCTTATTGTCAATCCAGAAACTGAAGATGTACTGGCAGGAACCAAAGCTGGCGAGGTATATAAAATATCCGGAAGTCTTACTTCCGGAGGAGACGCGGAGGAGACTCCGGCTGAATTCAGCCTGATGCAGAACTATCCTAACCCGTTCAATCCGTCAACTACAATTGAATTTGCAGTTCCTGATGCAGGGAATTATACACTTAAAGTATATGACATGCTGGGAAGGGAAGTATCAACTCTCCTGAGCGGCGGACTCACTGCGGGGTATCATAAGGCCGTGTTCGATGCGGCTAAAGTACCATCGGGAGTTTATATCTACAGACTCACGGGCAATAACGTTCTCATCACAAAAAAGATGATGGTAGTTAAATAGTTTTATATCGGGCTGCCGGATTGAAACAAGATAACGGAAACAAGGTATCGGCAGCCCCTGCTCTGGAATACCCGCACTCCGTAGGCGTGCGAAGCCTGTTATTCACCGCGGGGAATGCAGGCTTCAATCGCCTGGGGGGAGAGACATTCCTTCAGCCCGGATAAGGGGTAATAAGTAACTGTTTTATATTAAAATACTATACCGCGGCAATGCGGATAATGAATTGCTTTAACCGGAAATGCCTCTCAGGAGATAAGGTTCAGCATGGACTTCAAAGTATCCAGGTACTCATGCAGAGCCATAGGCTTGTTGTAATTTTTCCCAATCTCTTTTGCCAGTGTCTCCTCACTATCGGATACTTCTTTGTTTATAACTACTATATCCGGAGATAACGGCTTTTCTAATGGGGCTTCCTTTGAAAGATATTTAATTAAATCGTCCTTACTGACAAAAAACATGTCGGACTCATTCCCGTTAAGCAGCAGAATTTTCATATTGCACTCTTATTGTTGTCACTGGTATCGACCGGGAGAGCTGCTGTAAAGAATACAAACCAGTATCCCATTTATATGGGATACTGGCAGTTCTTCCGGAACCTAATAGTATTTGCGAAAAGTAGTTTCTACTTGTATGATACGATAAATTACACTTTTGTCAAGAAGATATTATGAAACGCAGTCACGATTTGACAAACCTCACAGTTTTGAGCTTAAAGAATGAGAAAATTTTAGATAAGATATTCTGCTTCTCAAGGGCACATTTGCCCTCCGGCCCTGGAAAATTGCCCGGATTATACCAGCCGGGAAATGAAAAGCCAGCAAAACATAAAACCTTTTTGTGTAATTATCCCCGTATTGGTTTATATTAGTCCCCTCAGAAAAATAAGCCTTTTTACAAACGGGGAAACATCTAACCCCATCCGGGCATTAGTGCAAATAGTAAGCTCAACCGGAATTTTATGTGTTATTTTTCTGCTATATGTTAATTAGATTGAATAATAGTAAACAGGAAGAGTATATGGAAATTAAAAATAAAGTAATAATTGTAACCGGAGCTTCAGGCGGGATCGGTCTTGCCGCAGCAAGGCTGCTTGGAAAACATGAGGCTAAAGTTGTGCTGGTTGCCCGTTCAACCGAAAAGCTTCAGAAGCTGAGCGGGGAAATTCCCGGTTCATTTCCGGTAACTGCGGATATGCGCGATGAAAACCAAATCCGCCAGATGATCAGCCAGGTGTATTCACATTTCGGAAGAATAGATGCGCTCGTCAATAATGCCGGACAGGGAATGCACGTCTCGGTTGAGAACACAAATCTTGATCAGTTCAGGTCCATATTCGAACTGAATGTTATCGGGGTGCTTGCTGCCATGCAGGCTGTGATTCCTTTAATGAAGAATCAGCCCGAGGGAGGTATAATTGTGAATATTACATCCGGACTTACAAAACGCATTGTGCCGACTGTAGGTCCCTACGCAGCCACCAAATATGCACTTAATGCCATTACGCTTACAGCCAGAATGGAGCTTGCAAAGGATAATATCAGAATTGGACTTGTCTATCCCGGCATGACGGCAACAGACTTCTTTACGAATACTATCAGCCGTGAAATGACACATTCGGACAGGATGAAAATGATGCCAATGGATACAGCCGAAGCCGTAGCTGAAAAGATAGTTGAAGCCTTAGTGACCGAAGAGGCTGAAGTTCTTGTAGACAGCCTTAAGCATGGTGTGAAATAAATATGGCAGAAGCGGCAACTCTTGAAAAACCCCGGCGCTTTGCTGCACTTCAGCACAGGAATTTTACACTTCTGTGGTCGGGACTCATTGTATCAAATGCGGGCACGTGGATGCAGAATGTTGCGCAGGGATGGCTTGTTCTGCAGCTGACGAATTCACCTTTATGGCTGGGGCTTTTAGGCTTAAGCTTTGCGCTTCCCATGATCATACTCCCTTTCTTCGGAGGTGTAACGGTTGACCGTATAAACCGCATAAAGCTTTTGTACATCACACAGACCGGTATGATGTTAACCGCATTTATGCTTGCCATACTTACATGGCTGCATATGGTTACGGTATACCACATACTGGCTGCTTCTTTTATCAGCGCGGTATTTCTGGCCTTCGATAACCCGGCCAGGCAGGCACTGGTGCCGGATCTGGTTGCAAAGGAGGATCTGCTTAACGCTCTGTCGCTCAATTCTGCAACCTATACCGGAGCCGCTTTAATTGGTCCTGCAATTGCAGGAGCACTTCTGGGCATAGCTGGAGCAGGCAGCCTGTTTTTTATAAACGGTTTGAGTTTTCTTGCGGTGCTATTTGCACTGGCCTCAATGCATGATGTAAGGACGCATAGCGGCGGGGAAAATACCTCTATTAAAAAATCCGTACTAGCTGGACTTTCCTTTGCATGGAAATCGCGTTTTATACTTGCACTCCTTGCTCTTTCAACCGTTACGGCTATTTTCGGCCGTTCGTATCAGAATCTGCTGCCTATTTTCGCACGCGACATATGGCACGGCGGCGCAGGAGGCTACGGATTTCTGCTGGCCTCGTCAGGAGGCGGAGCACTCCTGGGCGCATTCGCACTTGCTGCATTCAGCGATATCAGGCGGCCTGGAATGGTACTGATCATTTCGGGGCTGATATTCAGCATATCAATCATACTTTTTGCTGAAAGCCCAAGCCTGATATGGGGAGTCGTATTCCTGTTTATCAATGGTTTTTCGGCAACGGCGGTTGGAACCATAATTGCAACCTTCATCCAGGTTACTGTCCCAAATGAATTAAGGGGGCGCATAATCAGCCTCTATACAATAACGCTGATTGGACTTCCCTCGCTTGGATCTCTTGGAAGCGGCGCTGCTGCTGAACTTCTTGGCGGCATTCAGGGCGCCCCGCGCGCGGTATTAATTGGCGGCGTGATAGTAGGAATTCTTATTCTTTTTACATTCCCGATATTCTGGCGCAGGATAATGGACCGGCGTGAAAAAAAGTAAAGGGAAAATAATACGATTTCAGCGCCTTAAGGAGTAACTTTGTCCTTAAGGCGCTTATAATCCATTAAGCCTGTAAAATCCTATATTGTCCCATTTTTCCGCTTATTGCCCGCCGCACTTTAAACTTTTTCACTAAACAGTATTGTCTAATCATATATCATGATTAGAATAATGCCTGCAATAAATTGCTGGTTTGTATGAACAAATCCTCCCTGAGGATTCCATATGTTTAGGAGAAAATGAATTATGAAATTTTTGAAATATGCCCTTTTGATTATTTTTACTGGAATGCTTTTCCTTTACGGCTGCTCCGGCGCCTCAAAGGTCGAAAGCTCATTTGCAAACAGCGCAATAAAGATTGACGGAGACCAGTCCGACTGGGCAGGCAATCTTAAAACTATTAAGGATGATAACGTGGCCTACGGCTTCAGGAACGACGGGCAGAATCTTTACCTCTGCCTGGTTACTTCGGATGCCTCAAAGGTGCTCAGGATTCTGACAATGGGGCTTACAGTCTGGCTCAATCCCGGAAATTCCAAAGATGAGATAGGCGTAAAATTTCCATTAAGGCCGGATCGCGGTGAAATGAGGGACTTCAGGATGCAGGGCAACGACAGCAATGCACCGCGCGACCGCGAGCAGAGAATTAAAAATATGATTGCCATGCAAAAGGAACTCACGGTGACAAATAAAGATGACCTGCCTTTATATACATCCGAAATAGAGACGGCTAAAGATTTTCAGGCCTTCATAAGTTATGAAAAAAACCAGTTTGTTTATGAACTGAAGGTGCCGCTTGAAGGCAACAATAACGCACAGACTGTGTTGAAAACCCAGCCCGGGGATGATGTTGAGGTGAAGATTGAGACGGGCAAAATGGAAATGCCTCAGCGCCAGGGCGGAATGCGGACGGGTAACGGCGGCGAAGGCGGCAACCGTCCCCCTATGGGCGGCGGCGGTAGAGAAGGCGGCGGGCGCCGCGGCGGCGGCGAAAGAGGCGGATCCAGGCAAAACTTCAAGCCGCTTGAATATTCCTTTGACGTTAAATTAGCTAAATAAATTTCGTGCCTCTGAACCCTGAGAGTTACCGCTCCTTGAGCCATGGCTTAAGGAGCGGTTGTTTTTTTATGAAATATTTTGCTTATTAAGCCCTTTAAAATAAGTACAATAACCTGCTTCGGCTTAATTACATTTAATATAATATGAATATACTGGTTTCCTGTTTATCAAAATCCTGGGGCGGAATGGAGATGTTCGTAATCTCCAGCATCAAACTGCTCTTAAAAGAAGGTCACACCGTAACGCTGGCTTCAATTGAAAATAGCCCTATAGATAAAGAATCGCGCAGTCTGCCGCTTTCAGGTGTTCATTTTGAATCGTCACCTTTAAGCTTAAAAAGCATTCTGCTTTTTAAGAAAACCCTGCAAAACGGGAAAATTGACCTCGTGCACACACATTTTTCAAAGGATTTGTGGCTTATTATTCCGGCCCTGAAGCTCTCGGGACTTAAAACTCCTGTTGTAATGACAAAGCATATCGGTTCTGCAATCGAAAAAAAGGACCTTCTGCATAATTTTATTTATAACCGCCTGAATTGTGCAATTGCAATTTCAGAAGTAATAAGGCAGAACCTTTTAGATACTACTGTCCTGGGTGAGGAAAAGGTAGCACTGATAAATAACTTTATAGATATAGATAAATTTGTAAAGGTGGATAATTCATTGGAGCTGAGAAAAGAGTTTCAGATAAGCTCCTCTGCAACTGTAATCGGAATGGTAGGAAGAATAAGTCCCGGAAAAGGGCATGAGGATGTTATTGAAGCCGTCAGGCTTATAAGCCTGGATAAGCCGGACATAAAGGTAATTATTGTAGGGACTGCACAGGAAAATGAAAAGCAATATGAAGCAGGTCTTAAAGAAAAGGTAAGTCAGTACGGCCTCGGTGAATATTTTATTTTTACAGGGTTCAGAAAAGATATACCAGAGCTTCTTTCACTTTTTGATATATTTCTTTTCCCTTCTCATGCCGAGGCATTCGGTCTCTCACTGCTTGAGGCAATGGCAGTTGGCCTGCCGAACGTTGTGTGTTTTTCAGACGGGGTTAAGGATATTGCCGTTGAGGATATTACGAGCCTTACGTACGGGCGGGGCGACTTTACTAAACTGGCAGGTCACATAAAAAAGCTTCTTTCAGATCCGGAACTGCGTGCACATCTTTCTAAAAACTCACTCGAAAGGGTAAAGCTTTTCAGTCCCGGGCTCTTTCAGGAGAAAATTGAAAAGCTCTACAGGAACCTTGCAGAGCAAAACAAGCCCATTAAATAGTAAAGTGATTCTAAGGCCTGTTTTTGATAAATTGTTTTAATAAAGCATGCAGAAGATTTATTGGGATTTGATTGAATAACGAATATTTGGAATATGGCATTAAATCTTGGTTTTAGAGATATAGGTATACTGGATTCGGTAAGAAATATTTTCCGCAGTACATTTTCCTCATTAAAGATCAGAAATTACCGCCTGTATTATATCGGGCAGGGCATTTCTCTTCCGGGCACCTGGATGCAGAGAATTGCACAGGCATGGCTGGTGCTGAAACTGACAGGTTCGGGCACATCGCTTGGACTTGTTACGGCACTTCAGTTTCTGCCCGTACTTTTATTTACCCCCATTGGAGGCGTTTTAGCTGACCGGTTCTCAAAGCGCAGCCTGCTTTACATTACGCAGGCAAGCCAGGGCATTTCGGCACTTATACTGGCTGTTGTAGTGGCTACAAATACAGTACAGCTCTGGATGATTTATATACTGGCTGCTTTTTTCGGACTGATAAATTCGGTGGATAACCCTACACGACAGACCTTTGTATTCGAGATGGTTGGGCGTAAAGAGCTCAGCAATGCCGTAACCCTGAATTCAATTGAAATTAATCTGGCCCGCGTAATTGGCCCTGCAATTGCAGGAGTAATAATTGCAGGGGCGGGGCTGGCATTATGTTTTTTCCTGAATGCCATTTCATTTGCCGCAGTTATAGTCTGTCTTTTTATGATGAGGAAAGAGGACCTTAATACGGCAGAACCGGTAAAGAAGATGAAAGGACAGCTGAAGAAGGGCTTTAATTACGTGCGTAATGAGCCATTGCTGCGCCTTGTGCTCATTATGATGGCTATTATCGGAACGCTGGCATATGAATTTGAAGTAAGCCTTCCCCTTCTTGCAAAGTATACATTTCACGGCGGTGCCGACAGCTATGCGCTTTTGACATCGGCCATGGGTGTTGGAGCCGTACTTGGAGGGCTTGCCACGGCAGGCAGAAGGAAAACTTCACCTTACAGCCTGGTAAAAACACTTTTCCTTTTCGGTGCCGCAATTCTTGTTACGGCAATTTCTCCCGGACTGCATTTTGCGGCCTTTACAATGGTATTTGTCGGAATATTTTCAATAAGATTTATGACTCTGGGAAACACCACGCTCCAGCTTCAGAGTGCTCCTGAGATGAGAAGCAGGGTTATGTCGCTCTGGACTATTGCTTTCCTGGGGTCGACACCCATCGGGGGGCCGATTGTAGGATGGGTTTCAGAAAATTCAAATCCCCGCTGGGGACTTGCCTTAGGCGGAATTGCCGCGCTTTTAGCCGGCATCTTCGGGCTTATAGCTATCAGGAGTTATCTGGCCCAAAAATATCCCGGCGGCATGCCTCATCCCACGAGTGCCGCTGAAACAAATAAATAGAAGAATATTTTATTTGAAGCGCTGCCGATGCTAATTGCAATAATTGGGGAATAATTCTTATATTAATACAAATATGCGCGCGTTTTATGCGCTCAGGTTTGACAAAATAAATATATTTAATTATCTTTCGCGAAAATCAAAGCGGACTTATAAATTTTAATGAATTATATGATATATACATACAGCACTGCTATAATGCACACTTCTATGTGTATGACACCGACCCCATATACGGGCTAAAGTTGGCAGTGTATAATATTACATATTTTAAGAAACCGACTTCAGCCCGCTAAAGCCGGTTTTTTTGTTTTTAAACAGGCAGAATATAATGAAAGTTCTAAAATTTGGCGGTTCTTCGGTGAGCTCACCCGAAAGAATCAAAAATGTTATAGATATAGTATCTCAAAACACCGGCAAAGGAGATGACCCGGTTGTTATCTTTTCGGCTTTCCAGGGAATAACCGACACACTGATTGAAGCCGGACTGAGAGCTGCCTCGGGCGACAGTTCGTACCAGCTCCTGTTTGAGAAAATCCAGGCTCGGCACCTTGAAGCCGTTAAAGAGCTAGTATCCGAGGATAGGCTGCAGATTGCAGTTGAGACTGTTTCCAAACTTATAAGCGATCTTAAACAGGTGCTCTACGGTATCTGTCTTGTCAGGGAAATCTCCTCCAGGAGCATGGATTATATAATGAGCTTCGGTGAAAGATTTTCGGCCTATATTATCTCTGAAGCTTTCCTCTCGCGCGGTATACGTGCGGGATTTCTGGACAGCCGTGAAGTAATAAAAACGGATAAGACTTTTGGAAATGCTATAGTGGACTTTGTTTTATCGGGCCAGCTCATCAGAAGCTACTTCGAGGATAAGGACTACCTGCAGATTGTTACCGGCTTTATCGGCAGTACATCAGATAATGAGACCACTACCCTCGGGCGCGGAGGCTCCGACTATTCGGCTTCTATTTTCGGATCGATACTGAATGCAGAGGAAATTGAGATCTGGACGGACGTGGACGGTGTGATGACGGCAGATCCCAGGAAGGTGAAGAAGGCTTTTTCAATTGAAACTATGAGTTATGATGAAGCTATGGAAATGTCGCACTTCGGGGCCAAGGTTATACATCCTCCAACCATGCGCCCGGCAATGATGAAAAATATACCGTTAAGAATTAAAAATACCTTTAACCCTTCTTTCCCCGGCACTTTAATCAGCCTTAATGGCAACGGAAAGAAGAATCTCATAACCGGTATAACTTCAATCAACAGCGTTGCCTTAATCAGGGTACAGGGAAGCGGCATGGTCGGTGTTGCCGGTATTGCGCGCCGTATATTCGGTGCAATGGCCGACGGCTCAATAAACATAATCCTCATTTCACAGGCTTCATCAGAACATTCCATCTGTTTTGCAATTCTGCCCAAGTTTGCCCAGAAGGCAAAGGAGCTGATTGAAAAGGAGCTCAGATACGAAATATCCGAAGGATTTGTTAACCAGGTGGTGGTTGAAAGCAACCTTGCAATCGTTGCCGCAGTAGGCGGAGATATACGCGGCACATCGGGAATTTCGGGCAAAGT
>JBLNAZ010000093.1:0-8238 GCA_050259615.1 Syntrophomonadaceae bacterium
GCGCTGAAGGTTACAAAGGGAATTGTAAGCTGCCACTCGCCTTTTCTTTGGCTTAAAAGGTTCATTCTTCTTTCTATTTCGCTGAATACCTCATCTGCCCTTTCCTGAGGCACTATTGCAAGCCAGCTGTCCATAAAGTTGTTGCGTATAAAGGGATAGTCGAACATGGCGGTCCCGTCCAGGAATCTGTAGCTGAAGGAATCTGTGTCTGCCCGGGCTATTTCAAAACCATTATTTATAAACAGCATTTTTAATTCATCTACAGGCAGGCGTTTTTTGTGAATGTGCTCTTTTATAAGGGGAATTCTTTCAATTAATTGAAAGTCGCGGAGAACCTCCTCAAATACATTATAGAACTCAATCATGGTCTCCGGCAGATTAACCGCGGCAGCAAACTGCGCGCCCGGTTTTGCAACTCTGCAGGACTCACTGAAAACTTTGTTTATATCCTGAACATTATTAATTCCGTTATTGGATATAATTAAATCCACCGAGGAATCGGGCAGCGGAACGTTTTCAGCCACACCGTTAATCAGTTCTATATTTTCCAATCCAAGAATTTGGATTTTCTTTTTTGCCCTTTCAGAAGCCGCTTCCCAGGGATCAATTCCGAATACTTTAGCTGTTCTGCCAAGCCTTTGGGCAATTTCAATAATTGGAAAACCCAGGCCGAAACCTATATCGAGGACAGTCATATTGGGCTTAATTTTAATTGCATCCAGAAGCTTCAGTCCGAAAGGAGCCGACCACAATGGAAGTTCATCAATAATTGAAACTGAATCGGGGCTGTTAAAGTCAAAATCTGACGGTGTAAAGTTCCGCATAAAATAGTTTCCTTATCTTATATATAAAAGAGGCAGACCACGGGTCTGCCTCTAAACATAAAACATTCAGATGTTACCTGCTTGATGCAACAGAAGTGCTGCTCCTGACAAATATTATGTCCTTGCCGAGTTCTTTAATTGAGTTATCCAGGTAAGTCATTATGTCCTTATAATTTTTGGCCGCGTAAACCGTAGTTGAAACAGTCTGGCGTGCATTAATAATAATCTTACTGCCTGAAACGCCGTATTTAATGCTGAAGTCGAGTCCAAGCTGTGACGGAGCCTTATAATCTGAAAGTTTTGAATAAAGCTTATAGCCGTCGGGGACCGGTATTTCGTACTGCATTGAAAAGCTGCACGGGGAATCGAAATAAATATCGTTAAATCTCTGTGCGGTAAAAAGTTTATCCCTGAATTCTGAAAGAACAATATTTCCGGTATTTACAGTCAGAAACGAATCGATAACCTCGCTCTTAAATGCCGACTTACCTGAAGTACTGGCAAGGATTCTGCTTTCGTCAGAATAGTTATTCAGCTGAAGCTTTTCGGTCTTAGGAATGCAGGCTCCAGCTTTATTTCTGAAAAATTCTTCAGCCCTGCCTTTGTCGTAGTCGTAAATCTTATGCCTCAGGCGCTGTGCGAAAGAACCCGTATAGGAAAGTTCAAGTGAATCTGTCAGGACTGCGCCGTCCGTAATTCTGAGTTTGTGCATTTCAGAAGCCGCATTATTTTCTGTCCTGTCGGTAAATGTATAAAGCTTATGCACGCAGGGCATATCTGAAACAACGGGCATAGTGACGTTATTAAGATACCAAGGTTCTTCCGGCACCGATGGAAGCGAGCGGTCGAAGTCGTAAAGCTTTTCCTTTCCGTTTACTTCCGCAACAACAGCAATTCTGTCGAACCAGATCATCGATGGTGCGTCGGTCTCATATTTGCCGCTTCTGCGGTCGCGAATAAGGACGGCTTTGGATTTAACATCCCACTTTTCCAGTATCTTATACATTATATAAGCAATGTCTGTGGCGTCGCCTTTTTTCTCTTCAAAGACTTTATCCATGTCTTCCATTCTGGGATAGACATAATTTTTCTTATTCAGTGCGAAATATTTTCTCATAGCTTTATACAGGCTGTCGATTCTGCTGACATCAATATTCTCTTCTTTTTTCTTAAATCCAAGCATTTCAATTTCACTTGTGCCCACAGATCCCTTGTCAAGAATCTTGTCGAAGTATCTTTCTGTAACGCTGTTCCAGTCGTTATTATCGCCTATATATTTATTTTTCATATAAAAGCATGTCATCATGGAGCGGTCGGAAAACGGAAGAGAATATTCCTCCTGCGGCATGGGGTTCAGGCCCCTGAGGCTCCAGAAGTAAGTTTCGCCGTCGCCGTAGTTCTGGCTGATCTGCTGGATTTTAGGCTCGCCAACTCTTTCGGCGGGATAGTTCTTAAATACATATTCTTCTTTTGCCGGGAGTGTTATATAAAGATTCGAAAATAGTGTCAGATCCTCATCATTATAATAGAAAAGTCCTGAGCTTGAGGTTGAGAACACATCCATCGACTGGTACTCAATCTGCAGCACGTCGCCGGCTGCAAGTTCAGGCACATTAAACATGACTTTTCTCATCAGCGGGTCGCCGTTTTTACTGCGGGAGGTAACAATAATTTTAACATCCTCCCCGGGCATAACAATAACGCGGCCGTCGGGTTTCATAACCCTGACTTTGGCAGCAAATCCGTTTTTAATTTCATCGCCGAAAGGCTCCAGGTATTCATACTCAAAGCTGCCGTATCTTTTAACTGCACTTTCATTAAGAAGTTTTACAAGAAGGACCTTTGTATAGATGGTATTTCTTGTAGGGATATCAACGCCATAGTAAAAGAACTCTCCGCCTGTTTCCTGAAAGCTCTGTTCTTTCAGAATAATAATTGCGTCAGAGTTTGGAAACTTCTCTTTAGTCAGCTTGCTCACAAGATTCATGTCGGGAAGCTGCCTTGTAAAATCTTCCTGGGCAAAGGCAAGGCACGGAATAAACAACGCCACAACGGCGATAGATTTCAGTAAATTCATTTTGCAGTCCTGTTTATTAGTTTGATTTTTTTATGTAAGTCTGAATAAATGCCGCTGTATTTTTCAATGAAATCCTTTTTGTCCTTATCCGTAAGGAACGGTCCCAAAGGAAGCCTGTAAGAATATTTAAGTATTGCCGCCTCATGGTCTGCCCCTGCTTCCGCTGTCTGCATCGCAGGAAATTCGAGCATAATATTTATGCGGTTAAACTTGGGGAAATAAAACAGCCCGTCATTTTTCCCGGGAGCGGTGCTGAAGAAAAGTTCGGGGAAAATTTTTCCAAAGCTGGTATAATATGCAGGAGATATTTCAGTAAATGAATTAGGAAGTTTTCCCCGGAGTATGATTTCGAATGTGCCGTTTTCAGGCTTATTCCACTTCATTTCCGAAACAGATATATCGTCCGAGAGGTTTTCCTTAAGCCAGTAGGTAATGTAATTTCTCATGTCGGTGCTGTTAAGAAAAATATCGGGATAAAGAAAATCTATAGCATACTGTTTTGTAAATGAAAGCTTCAGATCAGCAAGGAAGCCTCCCCTGTCTTCTTTAAGCGTGCCTGCGACTGTGAAGAGGTTACTCTCATTCTCATTTATTCTGATGGTTCTTGAGTTATCCTTTTCAATAACGAGCGCCGTCTGGTTTGCAAGGTCGAAAGTTGTAAGTCCGGGTTCGCTTATTCTGTTGGTGCCGTCGTACCAAAAGTCCTTACCGTTATAAGAAAAATAGACAATGGCATGATTGAACTGGCTGACGGGAATATCGAAAAACTCAACTCCCCGCCCCCTGTGGCACAAGGCGAGGCTGGCATTAACACCCGCACATTTAGCAAGCGCATATATTATGGCTGAATAATCCTTGCAGTCGCCGAATTTTCTTTTCAGAATTGAAGAGCAGTCATTTGGAATAAACTCCCCGCCCTGAATATAAACCTGTTCATACCTTATATTTTTCTGGCAGTAGTTAAATATTGCATCCAGTTTTTCTTTAGGGTCTGAAATGCCCGCGGTAAGTTCCTGTGCCAGGGCTTTTATTTCATCGCCGGGCTCAATTTTGTCCTTAATGATGTCCAGGTACCAGTTGCCGAATTCACGCCATGAATTTAAGCTGTTATTGTAGCCTGAGTTTTGGGAAAAAGACGCAAGAATTTCGGGCTCATTGTTCAGTTTCTCAAAAGGATTGCTGATGCGCTTATATTCATAGTCCTTCCACTGGAAGGAGTAAGAAGTAATATTATCAGCTGATGTGACAACAGGTTCAACAGTGCCGTTGACCGATTTATAATTAATTTTGAAGTTTTGAGGGACTATAATCTCCAGGCATACATTATCTGCTGCGCGGCCAGCCTCGGCAGGGCTGAAGGAAAATCCAAGGGCCGGGAATCCGGATCTGACAGAGTAAACGAATTCCGCAAATTCGCCTTCCTGGAATTTATCGGCAAGCGGGAGCGAGTAATCTGTTCTTTCGTGAATTACCCCGCGGGAGCTTGTGTTGCGCAGCATCAGGTCTCCCTTGTCATAGCTTTTAGAAGAGCCGTCCTTATCGATGAGCCTTGCATGGAATGAATCGAGCTCATCCATGGAACCTATAGCAAAGTCGAGCGATTGCGTTCTGTTTTTAATATCGTCCGAGAGCTTAAGGAGCTTGTGGGTTGTTTCCACAATGCGTCCTTTTTCGTCGATCCCGCATATTTTTTTAAAATAAACCGTATGGTCTTCGCCATAGGACTCAGCCTTAAATCCCTCAATAGTCTCTTTCTGAAGGAAATGGCCGCCGCATCCGTAGATAAAGAAAAGTCCCAGATAAATTAAATAATATTTTTTCATTCCGTAAGGCAAGTTAGTTTATAAATCTATAAGAGAACGTTATCAGGCAAAGTACATCAGGAAAAAATTTATATTTCCGGATTTCAGTCATTCTTTATTCAGCATGGCGGGACATATTTTTAAGTACATACGGACTCATACCCGGGCCGGGCAGGCGGAGCGCAAAAATCATAAAAATCGCACTTTAATTATAACAGAAATTTTCCTTTCTCAGAAACAAAAAGTTAAAAAATTGCTTATGAAAGGGGAAATATTTTTCCCATTGTAAACTATTTTGCCGGTTTTTGCATTATTAATAATATATAAAGGAATGAACCTGAATCCTTTTAGTTGATTCCACATCAAATTCTTATGGAACAGCCTTAACTTCCGTTTTTAGAAAGAGATTTATGGTAAGTGTAGATAAAAATTATTCAATAGTTGAAATTTTAAGGATGGTGCCGTCTTCTCTTCCCTTTTTAATTAAAAAAGGGCTCTGCGGCTTAGGCTGCATTGAAACCGATACAGACACACTTGAATTAGTTGCAAAACGGAAAGGCTTTTCAGACGCGGAAATAGAGTCAATTATTAGTGAAATTAACAGACTGAGCCGGAATGGGGGCTAGTATAAGATAAATTTTTCTCTCAATATCCTAAATTACTGCCCCGGGATTTAAGAGTCCCGGGGCTTTTTTATTACTGCAGTTTATAGTTTAATCGTCATCCTCATCAATTTTGCCTGTCCTGTAATTTATGAATGCGCTTCTTACGGGGGCAGGCATTTCAGAATTTTCACCCTTAACCGACTTCCATACAATTTCATTCAGCTCAAAATCGTTCGCGGCATCCTCCCTGCTGAAATCCATTTTGCCGCTTTTCAGCTGTCCGAATGAGCTTTTTTTATTTTTTTCATTTAAGTCGACATTGGCTTTCAAAGCGGTGTATGTCACAAGGTCGGCTTCAGAAGAAAAGGAATTATACATAGGTCTTGCCGAAGCGTCGTACTGCGACATAGGCGGAAGCCCGAGTATAAGCTCCATTGTTCTGACCATTGAGCTGGTGGAATACATATCGTGATCCACAAATTTATGTTTTGTATAAGGGCTTATAACAAGCGCTTCGGTTCTGTGTGCGTCTATGTGGTCGGGACCGTTCTGAGCGTCGTCCTCAATTATAAATATTGCGCTTTCGTTCCAGTATTTGCTGTGTGAAATTCTTTCAACGAGCATACCAACTGCAAGGTCGTTCTGTGCGGCATAGGCAATTGGAGTAAGCCTGTTTGCGGATGTTCCGGATGTATGGTCGTTAGGAAGCCTTAAGACCTGGAACTCCGGGAGGCCGCCGTTTTTCTCATATTCGTCAAACTCCTTCGTCCACTGTTTTATGCGGTCGAGGTCTGAATAGTTCAGATCCCATCCCCAGTAAAAAGGAGCCACGTGACCTTCGAGAGAACTTATTGCCGCTTTGGATGAATCGTGGTCTGTTTTGCCGTTATGCACAAACTCGCCGTAGCTGCGGTAAGAAACGTTATTTCTCATGCAGTTATCCCAGAAATATCCGTTCTCAGGGTATACAATGGGATATCCTCCTTCAAACTCATACTGTCCGCCGCGTCCGCCGTAGTAGTTCGGCCATGATTTTTCCACATAATCGGTTGCATATGCGCCCATGGTCCAGTTATGCCCGTCGGCGCTGATCTCGGCATCGGCATAGAAATTATCCAGGAGTACGAACTGCCGTGCAAGGGCGTGCAGGTTAGGGGTTACTTTTTCTGGGAAGAGGCAGAGGCTTTCGTCGCCGTTGCCTTCCTTCATATCGCCGAAAACCTGGTCGTATGTTCTATTCTCTTTTACGATGTAGAATACGTGTTTGATCTTTCCCGATTTTATGCCGTCTTTAAGCGGAATGGGGCTGTCCTGAATGGCATCTTTAAGATAATCGGGGCGGTTGGTAAAAGGAGAATTCTGATGTACCGCCTGCGAATAAGCCTTCATATCTTCAGGCTGAGGATCACTTATAATAGAAAGAGTTCCTTTAAGAAGCGTTCCTATAAACTGCTCCCCTTCCTCCCTGAAGTAAGGATTTGGCCCTTTGGGATTAGCCAGTGAATGGCCTCCCTTTCCGTTTGCAACGATAATTGTATTATCCTGAAGGACCTTAACGGCTGCAGGGTACCATCCGGTGGGGATAAAGCCGAGCGAACGCGATTCCCCGGGCCTGGAGACGTCAATTACCGCAAGCGAGTTATTATCGGCATTGGCTATATAAAGTTTTTTCCCGTCGGGACTTAAGGCCACGCTGTTAGGAGTGGATCCCGGAGGTGCATCGGGTGTAAGGGCTGAATTAATTTTCTCAATTTCCTTTCCCTTTTCAACGTCAATAATTGAAACAGTGTTATTATTGGCGTTGGAGGTAAAGAGATATTTTCCGTCGGGTGACTCCACGAGATCATTGGGGTGAGAGCCCGCAGGAATGGTCTTTTCAACTTTAAGCGAATTTTTATCCAGAAGCGCTATACCTGCGCCGCCCCAGAGCGATACATAGACGTAATTGCTGTTTTTTGAAACGAGGCACGTATAAGGCTTTGAAGGAAGGTTTACTTTGGATATTACCCTTTTAGTTTTCATATCTATTACGTAAAGAACTTCCGCGAAGCGGTCTGCAGCGTACATGCGTCCCTGAGCCTCATCAATATCTAGCCCTGCAATCCATGTTTTTTCCTTCGGCCATTTTTTTGCGATAACAATTGAGTCGCTTTCGGTAAGAGAGCCGTTATTAAAGTTATAGATAATTATTTTTCCGCTGGTGGCGCCTGAAGCGGCAAGTTTTTTCCCATTATCAAAGAACTTTATGCCGACCCAGAGGTTAGGTGCAGAAACCGTCTGTACGGTTTCAGCTTTCTTCAGGTCTATAACGCTCAAGGTTGGTTTGCTCTGCCCGTTATTGGTAGTAACGGCGTAATTTTCATCGGGGCTGAGGGCAATATTAAGCGGGAGGTCGCCTATATCGACCTGTTTTCCGGCAGGCGAAAGGTACCATCCGTTAGAAAGCAGAACCCTGTTTTCAGAAATGCTGCCGGGAGTTACAATCCTGCCGGTGGAAGAGCATCCATAGAGCAGGATACCTGCCAGTGCAGCAAAAGCCAAAATATTATTTTTCATCTAAATTTATCCTTTATAAGATGTATGGTTCAAAATAATTTCAGATAGTAAAAATAATAATATTCAGATCAAAATAGCGCAGGGAACGAAATTTATATTAGGGATAAAGAGAATGGGGATTATCCGGAATCCTGATATAAAGATCCTGGCCTAAAGTCCCGGAGGTGGTGGGGTGCATTAGTCCACGGCCTAAAGGCCGTGGCTGTTCATACTTAAATAAAAGAAATTCCACTTTTAATTTGTTTAAGGGGGAGGCATGCAGGGGAAGAGCCTGAACAGAGAAGAGGCTCTTCCCCCTTATGCTATTGTACGGTAACAGTTCCCGTCATCATAGATGAATGATACCGGCAGTAATAATTGTATGTTCCTTTCGA
>JBLNAZ010000094.1:0-12195 GCA_050259615.1 Syntrophomonadaceae bacterium
TTCGACTGATTAATGACAGCTTTCAGGAAGTAGACTCCCTTTGAGAGATTATTTAACTGCAATGTTATGGCGCTGCCGTTAAGATTATCCTTTCTTACCAATTCCCCTAAAATATTGTAAAGTTCAACTGTCCCGTTATTTACCGCTGAATTAAATCTGACGTTTAAATGATTCCCTGCGGGATTAGGAAAAACGCTGAAAACGGGGGCCTGGGCCTGCTCTCCATTTACTGAAGTGGCCGAATCAGAAGTTAAAACAAAACGGTCGATATTAAACGAGGGCACGGCTGTTAAGCTTAAACGCATTATCTGAAGCCCCTTGCTTAAACTGACTTTTACACTTACAGGGGCTAGGGTTGTCCAGCTGCCTGTTTTGGGCACGGTCAAATACGATGTGGCGATATAAGGGAATTCAAAGCGGAATTTCCCGCCTCCATCCATGGATGCAGTATAAGACGTAATTGTATAAACGCCAGTCTGTTTGACATCAAGTGTATATTCAAGCCATTCTCCTGCAGCAACGTAAGCAAGCTGGTAGCCTCCCCCTGGACGTGCTTCTATATCCACTGCTTCAGAAGGCCTGTAGGCGCCGGGAATATTGGCGGGGTCGGTGTCGTGAAAGGTTAAGCCTTCTCCTCCGATATCGTAATCTTCTGCCTCAATTGTGCCGGGTACAGCAAACGGGACATCATTATAGGTGCTTCTGTTTTTTGGAATTATATTTACTTTTACAGGATATGAATACATATCGGCCGGGCTGCTTGAGAGGGTAACCACCCTGTAAGAATAAGTCCTCCCGGGTCTTAATCCAAGGTCATTATAAGAAGCAGCATCAGGACTGAGTGTTGCAATTCCAACAAACTGACCGGCATCATTCATTCTTTCAATTCTTATTCCGGTGCCAGAGACTGTCCTGTTTGTCCACTTCAGCGTGACATTTGTATCGTTTACAACGGATGCATTCAATGCCGTGGGACCCCCGGGATATGTTTTAGTAAGTATATCTTTTACTTCACTCCATGTGCGGGCGTTTCTGTTATATATCCCGAAATCCCCGCCGTCATCCCAAACCTGAAAAGCAATTCCGTTATTCAAAGCTTCCGTAACATAAGTTGAGTAATGATACATGCGGCTGTTATAATCGCAGGATTTAACGGCTCCGAATTCACTGATCATTACGGGAATATTATTTTTAGCTGACCACTGGGCAATGGTTTGAAACATCGATTTTATACTGTTTACATCTGAGGCGGTACCCCAGGAGCCTTGTCCCAGTCCCGCAAAGTTCCATGGATCATAGGAGTGAAAGTAACCCATGATATAATTATCCTTTGGAATGGCTGCAGCCATTAAAGCACCCGACGGTGTATAATCATTTCCTGAATAAATAATAATGCGTGTGGGGTTTGTTTTACGGATTATTGGAATTATTCTCTGGTTAAGGTCATCAACCTGCTGGACAGACATTCCGAAAGGTTCGTTAAGAATTTCAAATAACAATTTATCTGACTTGCCTTTAAACCTGAATGCTACCTGGGCCCAAATACTGTCGAAGCGGTCCCTGTAATTTTTAATTGTGTAATTTTGTTTAAGCCAGTCTTCATGATGTGCATTTATAATTATATAAAGTCCGCGCTGCAGCCCCCAGTCAACAACCTGTTCCACTCTTGCCAGCCACGATTGGTCAATTGTGAAAGGAGCGTTTTGCAATGTATGTTTTTCCCACCTGACGGGAATACGTATACAGTTAAAACCGGCACTTTTATAATCATCAAAGTAGTATTCTTTAACAGCACCATTATTCCATTCGCCTTCAGTCGGAGGTTCCATTGTGTTTCCGATGTTGATGCCGCGCTTAATCTGTTTGGCAGCTTCCTGCGGAGTTATTTGTGCCTTGGCTGTAAAATTAATAACGAGGAGAAATAATAAAAGCAAGGACAGATGGTTTAATCTTGCACTATTCATTGTCATAGTTTTATTTGAGTTTAGAGGGTTTTGATAAAAACATGTAAGATATATTCTTATTTTAATAGACATACTTCACATTTAGTGCCAAAATAACGAAGGCATAGCTCAAATATAAATTATTGCAATATGACAGTCCCTGACTGCAGAATTCCGAATCAGGGGATAAAACAGTGTAAAAAGGCGGGAAAACATCTTAAAAAAGGGTTTTTTATCAAAAACCCGTTTTTTGAACAACTTTCAGTTTTTATCCTTTCAGATAGGCTGTTAAGAGATGAGTCCGTGTTATTATTAAAACAATAATTTTTATTATTAAATAAATAATAACCCGGCAGCACAAAGAGCAGTTCCCGTTCAGTCATCTTCCCCCGGGAACAGGCAAAATTTATCCGGTGCCCCAATCGGGCTCTGCACTCTAGAGATCGATTGCTGCTGCATGGTATGCTTCCATGCGGATATTCCTGATTTCCTGATCATTTAAGTACTCGTCGAATGTCATGCGTCTGTCAATTACTCCGCCTGGTAAAACTTCTATTATCCTGTTTGCAATTGTCTGTATAAACTGATGATCGTGCGAACTGAAAAGGATGGTGCCTGGAAAATCTATCAGACTTTTGTTCAATGCAGAGATAGCCTCGAGATCAAGGTGATTTGTCGGGCCGTCAAGCAGAAGGACATTTGCGCCTGTAAGCATCATTTTTGCCAGCATGCAGCGCACGCGTTCACCACCCGAGAGTACATTGGCTTTTTTCAGCGATTCCTCGCCGCTAAAAAGCATTCTCCCAAGAAATCCCCTTATGTAAGTTTCTTCCTTCTCTGCCGAGTATTGACGCAGCCAATCTATAAGATTCAAATCAACATTGAAAAATTCGGCATTATCCTTTGGGAAATAGGCCTGGCTGGTTGTAGCTCCCCAGTTGAAACTGCCCTTGCCGGCTTTTTCTTTTTCAGAAAGAATATTAAACAAAGTAGTTTTCAGCAAATCATTGGGTCCCACAAGCGCAATTTTATCTCCCTTTTCCACTTTGAAGGAAAGATCATTCAGAAGCACTTCCTCACCGTAGAATTTCGTAAGGTTTTTAACTTCGAGCAGGTTATTGCCGGCTTCGCGTTCCTGCTTAAAAGCGATGTAAGGCATTTTGCGCGATGAGGGTTTAATGTCCTCAAGTGTAAGGTTTTCAAGCTGTTTTTTTCTGGATGTTGCCTGTTTGGATTTTGAAGCGTTGGCGCTGAAGCGGGAAATAAACTCCTGCAGTTCGGCTCTTTTTGCTTCTATTTTTTTGTTAGCATCCCTGGCCTGCTTTGCTGCAAGCTGGCTGCTTTCGAGCCAGAAGTCATAATTGCCGGTATACATCTGTATTTTCCCGAAATCGATATCGGCTATATGGGTGCAGACCTGATTAAGGAAATGCCTGTCGTGCGAAATTACAATTACAGTATTCTTAAATTTCTCAAGAAATTCCTCAAGCCACTGTATGGAAACAATATCAAGGTGGTTTGTAGGTTCATCCAGAAGCAGTATATCGGGGTTTCCAAATAATGCCTGTGCCAAAAGGACCTTCACCTTTTCATTTCCAGAGAGATCCTTCATCAGTTTTGTATGGAGTTCGCTGCTGATCCCAAGTCCATTTAGCAGTTCAGCTGCCTCGGATTCGGCTTCCCAGCCGTTTAATTCTGCAAATTCACATTCGAGTTCTGAAATTCTAATGCCGTCTTTATCGCTGAATTCAGCTTTGGCGTATAATTTATCCTTCTCTTCAATAATCGAGAACAGCCTCTGGTGGCCCATGAGTACGGTTTTAATTACCTCGAACTCGTCATATTCAAACTGATTTTGCTTTAATGTGGCAAGACGATCGCCGGGAGTGATTATGACCTCACCCGAACTTTGCTCGACCTCACCGGAAAGGATTTTAATAAAAGTTGATTTTCCTGAGCCGTTGGCGCCAATGATGCCGTAGCAGTTGCCAGGTGTAAATTTCAGACTAACTTCTTCGAATAATGCCCGTTTACCAAATCTCAGTGACAGATTACTAGTACTTATCATATATTGTTTCTATTGCCTTTAAGGTTTAACATTGTTTGTTCATACTGATCAGCCCATAGCTTTTGTTAACTTGTTCTCACAGAGTAGTTTTACACGTAAAATTATCTGCAAAGAGGAATAAGATCGGTTAGGCCAGGTCAACTTTGAAAAATGAAGAGGGAAAAACCAGAATTCATTCGCTAATCGTGAGGATTTTAAAAATCCAGGTCTTAAAATACTAAATATTCCAGCCGCTTACAATTCAGATTTCTCTGCATTACGGACTTCCGGCTGCCTAAGGAGGTGATAAAATCAAAAAATCCTGACAGCGGTCAGGATTTTTAAAAGGCGGGAATAAAGTATAAATAGCATTTTTTGCTTATTGATATTACTTATTATCCTAAATATACCATAAGATTTTCGCTTCTTGTGGAATGTCTGAGTCTCTTGAGAGCTTTTTCCTTAATCTGCCTTACTCTTTCACGTGTAAGATTCAATTTTTCTCCAAGTTCTTCGAGAGTAAGAGAATGTCCGGTATTAAGGCCGAAGTAACTTCTGATGATAACAGCTTCTCTTTCAGTCAGAGTTGAAATAGAGTTTTCAATATCTTCTTTAAGCGATTGAAGCATCAGACTTGAATCCGGTTCAGGATGTGAGTCGGGAATAAGGCCAAGCAGGCTGGTTGTCTCTTCGCTCTGGGTCAGAGGCGCATCCATGGATATATGTCGTCCTGAAATTTCCAAAGCATAAGCCACTTCATTTACGCTGATCTGCAGCTCGTTTGCAAGTTCATCTGCATTCGGGGCTCTTTCATATTCCTGCTCCAGCTTCTTGTGAGCTTTTGCAATTTTAGCTACTGTTCCAACTCTGTTGAGCGGAAGCCTGACAATTCTCGAATCCTCCCCAATTGCCTGCAGAATACCCTGCCTTATCCACCATACAGCATAGGAAATGAATTTAAAGCCCTTGGTTTCATCGAACTTTTTGGCGGCTTTTATAAGTCCCAGATTTCCTTCATTTATAAGATCGCCTAAAGCAAGGCCCCGGTTCTGATACTGCTTTGCAACGCTCACAACAAATCTTAAATTTGCTTTGGTTAGAATTTCCAAAGCAACCTGATCGCCATTTCTAATTCTTTTGGCTAAATCTATTTCATCCCTGGCAGCCAGGAGCTCAATTTTACCAATTTCCTGCAGGTATTTGTCTAAAGACTGACTTTCCCGGTTTGTAAACTGTTTACTCATTTTCAATGTATTTGCTCTCCTGATTATTTATAAAGCACCCGTAACATAATGTCAGAATCAAAATCTTTGGTATTGCACACCGAAATGACTGTATACAGTTCCAAAATATTAAATATCAGCACTACAATAATACGATTATATTTGGCCAAAGTCTGTTTATTCGTACAGAGTGGCCATAATAAGGGGAAATATTTCATCCTTGGCCTTACAAATGTCTATAATTCCTCCATTTCCTTTCAAATAACCACTAAATATTTATAGCTTCTGCATTTGCAATTGGTTTTCTGGTCATATAAATTGTTGGCGTCTGATTTGAAAACAATTGCAGGACAAAAAATGAAGAAAATCTTACTGTTAATTCTGCTTCCATTTATCTTTACTCCCACCCTAAAAGCTCAGGTACTGGATACGCTTCAGAGCCGTTATGTAGGTCCGGGTGTGCTTTACACCGATATTATTGCACGGGAGGTCCCATGGACAATAAAGGTTTTGAGAGTAGAGCTTAAAAATCCGTTTATTTCATTTGAAGCCGTTAAAGCCAAGGAATCTTATTATGGCTATGAAAAGACCAGCGCAATGGCTCAGCGCAGGACTTACGACGGCCACTTTGCAGTAGGCGCAATCAATGCGGATTACTACGACACAAAAAACGGGGCTATTACCAATATACAGATTGGCAAAGGAGAGATGTACAGGGGACCCCAAAATGTAAGCCTTATAGGCTTTGATATTAATAATAAGCCGATGCTCGATATCTGTAAATTAAATTCCTTTGTCGTTTCCGGCAATTTATCCCTGAAGATCAATGAGGTAAATCAGGATCGCGGAACTGACAATCTGATTCTTTATAATTTTTATAAGGGGACCTCTACGGGCACCAATGCTTACGGCAGTGAAGCTCTCATAAGGCCGACCAGCGAATGGCTCGTAAACGATACGCTGAAATGCGTGGTGGAAAAAGTTGAAAACAATATCGGGAACATGGCTATCCCCATGGGAAAGGCTGTTCTTTCGGGTCACGGAACAGCAGCTGCATATATCATGAATAACCTTCACGCCGGCGATACGGTAAAACTTTACATGGGTCTGACCACCAGCCTGAAGAAAATCAAAGAGCTCGTAGGCGGGCATCCCAGGCTCGTCAAAAACGGTGTGAACTATCTTGATGAGGCCCTTAAAGGCGGAGAACCGGGTTCAAGCACCACTACACGCGCTCCACGCTCTGTGGCAGGCATCTCAAAGGACAGTACTTATCTTTACCTTGTAACACTCGACGGAAGGCAGACCAGCAGCGACGGAGCTACACTTAATGAACTGGCCAATCTTATGTTAAGGCTGGGACTTTACGACGCCTTTAACCTTGATGGCGGCGGATCTACAACTATGGTTGTGAGGAATTCCGTGATGAATTCTCCATCCGATGGCATTGAGCGCTCAGTTGCAAACTGCCTCCTGGTTGTTTCTTCAGCTCCAAAGACACCGGATGCCGTAAGCAAAGCCGCTTTTACATACAATTACAGCAAGTTT
Source organism: Syntrophomonadaceae bacterium (assembly GCA_050259615.1). GTDB lineage: Bacteria > Bacteroidota > Ignavibacteria > Ignavibacteriales > SURF-24 > JAAXKN01. Next base: position 6,762 of record JBLNAZ010000094.1, read on the forward strand.
CTTATTTATTGCGCACAAAAGCTTCAGCTGAGCGTTTATGCCAACGATACCAATGAAAACGCAGCTGTAATCGATCCCTCGCAGCTGACCTTCAGTGTATCGCCCGAACTGGGTACAGTTGATAAAAATGGTGTTTTTACTGCCGCCAAGACGACAGCTAAAGGATACCTGTACTTAAAGTATAAGAATTTTACCGATTCCTCTTATATCAGTTTGATACCGATAACCAGGCTTTCAGTTGCCCCGAAGGCATCAGTCATTGACGCAACAACCCCATTAAAGCTGACTGCTAGCATGTTTGCAAGCAATAACACTGAAAGAACTCCCGCTATATCGGATATAAGCTGGAAATCCCTCGATACGAATATTGCAGTAGTTAATCAATCAGGTTCTGTTTTGGGAAAGAATGAAGGAAAAACTAAAGTTGTTGCCACCTTCCTGGACAATGTGGCCGATACGATGGATGTTACTGTTCTGATCGGCAGGGGAACTCCTGTTGCAGCAAGTATGGACAGCCTAACCGGCTGGACACTTGGAGGTACTTACATGGATCTGACAGCTACAAAGCTCGCAATTTCAAACGAAAACAAATCCGAGGGAACGGCTTCATTTAAGTTGGACTTTTCTTATGCGTATAATGAAACTTATGCCAGTCTGGTCTACCTGAACAGCAGTATTCCGTTTTACGGCCTGCCCGATACTGTATTTGTAGATGCCAGGACGGATACTTCCACAAATAAGATATATCTAATTGTAGTAAACGAACAGAATAAAGCATTCAAGATACCTGCTGTTTCAGACATTCAGGGCAGTGATAAATTCAGTACAATTGCGTTTGCTTTCAAGAACAATGTTCCTCTGGCTGCCGTTCCCCTGACTTATCCTGTTAAGCTGACCAGGGTAGTTATTGAGCCGCAGTACACGGATAAAGGCAGGATAGCCGGGCAGAAATACTCGGGCACAGTTTATCTCGACAACATGAGATTAAAATATCCCGCGGGAATAACTGCAGTAGAAGAAAAAGGCAGGAAAATACCGGAGGGCTATTCTTTAATGCAGAATTATCCGAATCCATTTAATCCCTCTACAGTAATTGAGTTCAGAATTATGCAGGAAGGGAATACCTCACTCAGAGTGTACGACCTTTTGGGAAGGGAAGTGGCTGTATTAGTAAACGGGAGGCTTAATCCCGGAAACCACAGGGCGGTATGGGATGCTTCGGGATGCCCGAGCGGAATTTACTTCTACAGTCTTAAGAGCGGAAACTACATGGAAACAAAGAAAATGCTCCTGGTGAGGTAAACTTATAAATACGGCAGTGAAGCTGTTATTTTAATACGGCTTCTGCTTTCAGTCTTAAGAACGCGTAAAAGCCCTGAATTACATCAGGGCTTTTTCATTTACCGGCAGTAAAACTGTTCTCTAAAAAAACCGCCGGCCGGGGCGGGACTCACTAAAAGCTCCGGTGTTTTAACTGCCGGAAGCTGATAAGCTTTTTCTGTTCTTCATCCCACAGATGAAGCATCATGCTCCTGAAGCTTTTGCGGATTGTTAAAACCGGTGCCTTCTGCAGTGCGGGATTTTTCCTGTAACATTTCTCCAGCAGGTAATTCGGTATCCCGGGGTTTAAGTGATGGATATGATGGAAGCCGATATTTCCGGAAAACCATTGCAGGATTTTGGGCAATTTATAATATGAACTGCCCTGAATGGCTGCTTTGGAATAATTCCACTCCTCTTTGTTTGCCCAATATGTTTCTTCGAACTGATGCTGAACATAAAACAGCCAGTTGCCGATTGATGTTGAGATGAAAATTATGGGAAGCTGTATAAGCAGAAACATTTTCAGGCTGACAAGCCATATCATTGTTCCCACAAGCAGTATCAGAACCAGATCTGTCCAGTATATATTCGGTTCAACTTTTTTTAAGGCTTTATGTTTTGAAGTCGGGAACCTGTACCAGATAATAAAAACAATTGCAGGAATAAAAAGAAATAAGAATAAAGGATGGCGGTAAAGCCTGTACTTGATCCTTTCCCATTTTGACTTCTGCAGGTATTCCTTGACTGTTATAGTATAAACATCCCCAATCCCTCTGCCTTCAAGGTTGCCGGCATTGGCATGATGGATGCCATGGCCCTTGCGCCAGTAAAAGTAGGGAGTCCAGGTAAAAAAGCTGCAGAAAAGGCCAATTATATTATTTGCCTTTTTCGACTTGAAAAAAGATCCGTGGCCGCAGTCGTGCTGAATTATAAAAATGCGCACCAGAAAGCCAGCCTCAGGTATTGCCAAAAGCAGTGTCAGCCAATAGCTGTATCCAACAGAGAGAAACATAAGATACCAGGTAATGAAAAAGGGGATAAAGGAATTTAGAAGCTGCCAGACACTTTTAAGTGTATGCGATGTCTGATAACCCGCGAGCATATTTTTCCAACTCCTGGAGTCGGTATTATCCATATATGAAAGACCTCATAAAATTAATAGGTAAGAACGAGAAAATAGTTTTGTGCAGGTATTGAGACTATTTTGATTCGTTTATTTCCATTTAGTATAATGACTAAAGCCGGGAACAGCAAGCCACTTATCTTTGACCATGAAGCAAATGCACTTGCAAGAGGCCAAAAGAAGCATGATGCCTCAGATTGTTCCTGCATTTTGGCTTTTGAAATGGAGCCACTGGTATGAAGAAATCCCGGCCCATTCTTTTTGCTGTTTCACAGCTATTAATATTCCTGTTTTTTTTAGTTACTTTATAGCCAGTACTTTTATATATTTAAGATGATCTGTAAAGCTATAGCAAATTTAGTTTGCTGCGCTGTATAATTGTTTTCAGGGGAAAGGGCAAAATATGAAAAAGGCTCCGGCACATTCAGAAAGTAAGCAGAAATCTGGCAGTTTTACCTCCGGCGAAAGTATCCTTTTGGAGCAGGGCAGCCAGAACAAGGCCGGATTAGAGGCTGCTGAAGAACAGTTCCCGGTTGTCGGCATTGGAGCCTCGGCCGGCGGCCTGGAGGCACTGGAACAGTTCTTTACTAATGTAAATCAAGACAGCGGTATGGCTTTTGTTGTCATACAGCACCTGGATCCGAACTACAAGGGGATGATGCCTGAACTTCTGCAGCGTTTTACGGCCATGGAAGTCATTCAGGCAAAAGACGGCTTAAGGACCAGGCCCAATACGGTATATGTTATTCCTCCCAACAAGAGCATGTCTGTTCTTAACAGAACACTGCATTTGTTTGCGCCGGTGGAAAAAAGAGGCTTAAGGCTGCCGGTAGATTACTTCTTCCGTTCACTTGCAGAAGACCTAAAGGAAAAAAGTATCGGTATTATTCTCTCGGGAATGGGCTCAGATGGAGCCGAAGGGCTGCGTTCAATTAAGGAGAAGGGGGGAATTGTACTGGTTCAGGACCCTGTTACAGCAAAGTACAGCGGTATGCCGCGCAGCGCAGTTGAAGCCGTAGTGGCTGATATTGTGGCTCCGGCAGATGAATTGGCCGGAAAGCTTGAGGCCTTTTTCAAACATATTCCGGTCATTAAATCCATTTCCTCACCTGAGGGGATAGGTAAGAATGCCCTGGAGAAAATTATTATCCTTCTAAGGGCACAGTCCGGACACGACTTTTCACTTTATAAGAAAGCATCAATTTACCGGCGCGTTGAACGCCGCATGGGTGTTCATAAAATAGATACGATTTCCCATTATATCCGTTTTCTGCAGGAAAACCGGGAGGAATTAGAGATTCTTTTCAAGGAACTGCTGATCGGGGTAACTAACTTTTTCCGCGATCCGGCCGTTTGGGAATATCTTAAAGAAAAGATTTTCCCTCCTCTTTTTGAAAAATTACCCGGCCGCTATGTCCTGCGCGCATGGGTGTCGGCATGCTCAACAGGCGAGGAAGCTTATTCACTGGCTATTGTATTCAGAGAAGCACTGGATATGCTTAAGCAGAATAACAGGAACTTAAAGCTTCAGATTTTTGCAACAGATCTTGACGCTGATGCCGTAAACAAGGCCAGAAAGGGTTTCTTTCCGGCAAATATTTCCTCCGACATTTCGCCCGAACGGCTCAACCGCTTTTTTACTCCCGCTGAAGGCGGCTTCTGCGTTAAACCTGAAATAAGGGAAATGGTTGTTTTTGCACAGCAGAACATAACAAAAGACCCGCCATTTACAAAGCTGGACCTGCTCTTATGCCGCAACCTTTTAATTTATCTTGAGCCGGAACTGCAGAAAAGCCTGATATCGCTCTTCCATTACAGCCTAAATCAGGGCGGTATCCTGGTGCTTGGAAGTTCCGAATCAAACAATGATAACAGAATATTATTCAACAGCATTGAGTCTAAACTCAGGATCTACAGGCGCCTGGTTTCAACAGTCCCCAGGCAGGTTGAGCTCCCGGCATCTGACATAAATATTAAAACCGATCCCGTTAAAAAACATCCAAATATGAAAGCTACAGACAATATGGGGATTCTGGCCGATCAGCTCATGCTGCAGAAGTTTGCCCCGGCCAGTGTACTGGTAAACAGCGAGGGCGATATTCTTTATATTACCGGGCGTACAGGAAATTATCTGGAACCTTCCTCCGGCCGGGCAAATATGAACATTTTTGCCATGGCCCGCCCCGGACTGCGCAATGAGCTGCCAATGGTTTTCCACAGAGCTCTTAAGAATTATCAAAAATCGGTTCAAAGAAATATCGAGATCAGGGATAATGAAAAAACTTATTATGTGGACCTGACTGTTCAGAAAATTGAAAAGCCTGAGCCACTCAAGGATTTGCTCCTGGTTGTGTTTTCCGAAGTGCCCCATTTGACAGAAAAAGAATCTTTGAAATCCAAAGGCAGGAAATCTATATTGAAGAAATCTTCGGATAATCTTCACAATGGTGAGCTGCAGCATGAACTGCAGAAACTCAAAGAGGAGATGCAAAATTCATTCGAAGTAATGCAGACTTCTCAGGAGGAACTCAGATCAGCCAATGAGGAACTGCAGTCTACAAACGAAGAACTCCAGTCTACAAACGAGGAGCTTACAACATCCAAAGAGGAAATGCAGAGCCTTAATGAAGAGCTTCAGACCGTAAACTTTGAATTGCAGAGCAAAGTAGATGAATTTACAGTGGTTAATAACGATATGAATAACCTGCTCAACAGCATCGACATAGCCACACTATTTCTCGACAGGGAGCTGCACATCCGAAGGTTTACCAAGCAGACGACAACAATATTCAAGTTAATACATAGTGATATCGGCAGATCTTTTACCGACCAGGTTTCCGATCTTAAATATCCGGAAATATTAAACGATGCAATGGAAGTTTTGAGAACACTGATCCCTGTGGAAAAAGATGTTGTTACCAACGACGGGCGGTGGTTCGAAGTGCGTATTATGCCTTACCGTACCATGGATGACAGAATAGACGGACT
>JBLNAZ010000095.1:0-5803 GCA_050259615.1 Syntrophomonadaceae bacterium
AAATAGTGACCTCGAAATTAGCGTTTTTAAGCTGTTTTCGAGGTTTTCTATTTTTATGGGGGTCTGCCTGGGCGGCCTAAATGGCCCTTTTGGGTGTGCCTTGGTCACTTTTTGGTCACTGTTTTTTAAGGATATTATCAGCTTACCCCCAGGTTACTGGAGTTTCAGCCACTCATTAAATTTGCAGTTTTTGAAGGATTATTTCCAAAAGCCCATTCGTTTCAGTTTCTCAACGGGGCTGACTTTTTACGTACGCAATGAAATCAGATTACCCGTTCAAATGCCGCGGTCAGCCTGCCCGTCTCTGACGTGGCCGCAACATGTTTTTGAAATCACCCCAGAAAATCAAAATATCTTTGATTCAAATCCCAGTCCCATCGTTACGGGCAACGTATCTGTCTTCCTCGAAGTAAAGTTCATAAATTTAAAAAGTATTTTGAAAGAATCTTTGACATGGAAGTACAAAGCCGCCCCATATTTCAGATCAAAAACAAATTTGTCCTTATCATAAGGGGAATAACGCAAAACGGGACCTGCAAATGGTTTCAGTGATACATCAGCATTAGGCAGGAGGTGAAAACTGATGAGTGAATTAAGGTCGTAAAGAGGTGTTCTGTCAAATACCCAAATAAATTCCGCACCCGGCTGAAAAGAAACTGTAAAATACTTGTTCTTAATATAGTCAAAATCTCCACTCAGCTTAATATTATGTGATATAAACAAAGAAGTATTAAACTCAGCGTATGCACCGCCGAAGGAATTCGAAGAGGTTGTATCTGTCTGTGAAAAACTATTATGATTTAGCAGGCAGATAAAAGATAGTAACAGGACAAAGTTTTTTTTCATTATTTTAACAAAACAGTTTAGAATATTTACTCTCTGTCTTTTTGCAAATTATTGGAGGTTCAAAAACCTAAAAATAGTTCCTGAATTTATTTTATTCAGTCTTTTTATTTTCAGGGTTATTTAGTTCTTTTTCAACCGCCTGAATAATTTGCGGCATTAATTCCTTTATTAATTCTTCTTCTATCTTTTCTCTTTCGTCACGCTCAGTTCTGGAATATTTTACGTACCGTTCTTGAAAATTATTCGAGAATTTTTTGTAAAGATACAGGTAATTGTTTCTTACATCAAAAAGAAATATTTCAGCTTTAGCGTCTATATTAATGTGGTAACTTGGCATGAACAGTACCGGGAAAAGAAGAATATTTGTCCAGGCCCAGCCATTTGTCTCCACGTTTTCTTCATATGAAGCACCACAATATAGCAGCAAATCTGTTCTTCCCTGTGCAGCGAGATATCTCAGCTGATTCAAATCAACGGGGCCGGGAACAACATCATAATAGTCGGTAAAATATGTCGGAGGATCCCTTCTAACCAGTGTTTCCGGAAGGGAATAAACTTTTTTGACGCTGTTTATTTTGCTCAGGGAATCTTCTAACAACTGCAAAGTCTTATCAGCTGTATAGAAACCCAATTTGATTGGAAAAGTCATTTGAGGCTTAGCTTCATAAATATTCTTTATTACATTGTCTGAATACTTAGCTAAAGAATCGGTTTTCATATGGTATGGACTTATGTAATGACGTGAAGGTGAGCAGCCGTAAACAAGTAATACACAAACAGTAATAATAAATAGCGCCTTGTTCTTCATAGTATTTCCGTAAAATTGGCGAAAAGGTTTCAAGCCGCAAAATAAAAGATTTGATATATCCTGTCAAGCTGAAATTAATATATCATACTGGGAGCAGAAGACATGTCCATATTCAAAACTCCATTTGAGCTGAAATTTTATCGAAATTACGACTAATCCTTCATCAATAAAGCATATTCTGTCTTTTTCCATCACACAATTCGGCCAACATATTTCAAAAAACATCTGAATCTGGGCACACAGGGCATAGCAATCCAATTCCCATTCAGGAGAATTTTTTTCGATTAAAAGAAGCTTATTAAGCAGCGTGTCTGAAGTAGACGTGGTGTAGATGCTCTTACTTCTCCAGTAAGACCTGAAAGCAGTCCTGTGCCATTTGATAACAGTTTTAGGTTTTACGATGAAGACTTTATCTTTCCAGTTTGACAGGAGATCTTTCATTATGCTGAAGACCAATCGGTCTGATCTTTTAATTTGTAGTTTAGAATTTGTCCTTTGGAGGATTTCTATTTGTTTTCTGAGAATTATGTTTTCAAGTTTTAGCTGAGCTCTGGTTTTGAAGGAATTCAGAAAGAATAGTAAAAGGGATTTAAGCATCGGGTCCAGTTATTTGTTCGAAATTACCCGGCAAAGATTAGGAAAGAATGATTCAGGTTTATACAAATTTTGATTAAATTTGAATGGACGTAGTTTTGGACAGGTACATGTTACTATTATAAGAATTAGCAAAGCCATTGCCTAATTAAAAGAAAATACGCATAGTAAAACTTTAATATATTAAAGCACGAAGCAGGGTTCAGGAATTTATAATATTTTATTCGTTTGTTGTTTTTTGGCTGGCGAATATTATCTGTTCATATTTTTCATCGGTCAATGGCCTTGGGCATTTTCCTTTGGGCCCATATAGATGATTCTCAATGTATTTCTCCATTCCAATACATACTATACTAAAGCCTAACTGGCAGTCGTGGCGTATACCATCATAACTCACTTTATAAGCCTTGCATCCGTTACATGTGATATTTTCCATCTAATCTCCTGGTAATGCCCTAAATATACTAATTATTTTCATGCTTAACTAATCTGAATTTTGTGATCCATAACAGGCTTTGCGATTATCTGCTTCAAAAGGCAATTTATTAGAACATGAACAAGTTTGAAGTTTATAGTTGGTACTGTAAGGAAGTCAATCGAGATGATTTCTTTCGAATGGTTCTTCAGGAATGTTTTTCACCTCTGACCTGTTGACCTTCCACTTTGTTTGGGAATGTATCTTTGAACTGTAGACTGTGAGATGTTGAATCCAAGTTTCTTAAGCTCTCCATGAATACGTGGCACACCCCAGAGAGGGTTTTCATTTGCAATCTGCCGTATGAGGTCAATTACTTCCCTCTCAAGCTTTGGCCTCCCGTCTTTATGCCTGCTTTTTCTTCTCCAATATGACCTGAAAGCAGTTCTGTGCCATTTGATTACAGTCTCAGGTTTTACTATGAAGATCCCTTCTTTCCAGTTTACAAGCAGATCTTTCATTATGCTGAAGATCAAGCGGTCAGTTCTCTTTATCTTTAACTTCGTGTTTGTTCTCTGGAGGATCTCTATCTGTTTTCTGAGAATTATGTTTTCAAGTCTTAGCTGAGCTTTTGTATTGAAGAAATTAAGAAAGAATAGTAATAGGGCTTTAAGCATCGGGTCCAGTTATTTGTTGCGAATTACCCGGTAAAGATAGTAAAAGAACGCTTTTGAATAATGCGGAAAATGAGTAAATTCGCACGAATAGAGTTTTAAACATGGGCAGCGAAAAACGTCGAACGTTAAACTTTGAACGAAATAAAAGGATCTCTGATGTTGCCTAATTTAGTACGTAATCTTTTTGTCGCATTATTAATAACATTCTTCACACATGCCCAATCATTCCGTCTTGAAGGAACTATATACGACAGCTCTAATAAGCAGCCCCTTTCCTATGCTACGGTACAGCTTAAAGCGACCACTACAGGCACAACCACCAATAACCAGGGCCGCTTTACACTCGACCTCCCGCAGGGCAGTCATACTCTGATAGTAAGCTATATCGGCTTCAGGTCACAGGAGGTCAGAATTCAGATCCCTTATTCCCACAGGCTTGAGGTGTCACTCGACCCGTTGTCTATCGAGCTTCCCGAAGTTGTAATAAATTCCAAAGACGAGGATCCGGCCTATAGGATAATCCGCAAAGCTATAAGAAATAAAGAAAATAACATAAAATCAGTTAACTCCTTTGAATATGATGAATACCGCAAGGGCATCTTCAAATCCGCTGGTCAGATCGCTTCTATAGATGAATCCTTCCTTAAAACTTTCAAAACAGGTGATAAGGAAAAGGAATTTACTATCGCATCCTTCAGGACGGAAAACATAAAGAAGAACGACAAGAATATTAATATGTTCAGGAAGATGAAAATAGATTTCTATAAGGATACCATCAGGATCATCGGAAATATAATTCACCTTCCGCTTGCCCAGGATGCTTTCGATTACTATGACTATAAGCTTCTTAACGTTAAATCAACAGATGAAAAATTAATATATTTTATCGGTGTAATTCCCCGTTCTGAGATACGTCCTTTGTTCACAGGAATGGTGCTTATTGAAGACAGCTCTTTTGCACTCGTCGGCCTCGACCTTAAGAACAATAAGGGTGTTACAATACCGTTCATAACTGACCTCAGCTTCAGGTTTACTGAAAGAAAGGTCAAACTGGACGGACTCTGGTTCCCGCAGTACCTCGAATCATATATCTCAATGGGACTAAGCCTCCAGGGCCTGCTTTCCGTAGAAAAACTCGAGCTCGAGACGTTCAGAAGCTTTTCAAATCAGACAACAAAATTTTCCGAACCCGATTCTCTTTTCTCTCCGCAGAAATATGCTTTTGCAAAATTCGGCTACAGGGATACTGTTGCTGCAGGGGCTTCTTCTGAAGGCGATACAAGCAAAACCACGGTTAAAAAGAATGTCTTTAAACCCGTAATGCTTACCAAGGCCGAAACAGACTCACTGCGCCCGATACCACTGAATGATAAAGAAATATCAGCCTATAAGGAGCTTGACAGTACGAAAAGACCCGAGAAAATGATCAAGGCAAAAGGAGTATTGGCTACCTATGCTGATATGCAGGGAGAGCACAAGGATTCAGGCAACAGCTTCTGGGGAAAAGCTGCGGAGACTTTCCTTTCCTATATTAATTTTAAGAATACCCGCGTCGAAGGTATTGGACTCGGACTCAGATACGACCATGATAATGATACCGCTTACACTTTCGGCATATCGGGACTTTATCCCTTCGGACTTAAGAAACCCGAAGGCAGCGGCTATTTTGGTTTAAGGCTTGGTGATAAACATGCGCCGATTGTAACTCTGGGACTCTTCAGCCAGGTTGAAAGATGGGATAACATCACACCGTTTCCCGAGCTGATGAATTCACTGAGCATCACTTTCGGCCTCGAGGATATTTTTAATTACTACAAAGCCGAAGGCTACAATATAAATATCAAAAAGGAATGGAAAGGCTCACATAATTCGGTTGACCGCTCTCTGATGTTCGGCTTTACTTCAGAAAGACAATCATCAATCAGTGATATTTTCAATCACAGGATATTTACTTCGAGATTTGCCAAAAGAATAAATCCTGCAATTAAAGAAGGTCTCGACAACAGGCTGTCACTGAATTTTATATCCGGGACAGATCCGCTGAAATTCCAGGTCTACTCTGAAAGCGGATTCACTCTTCTTACCGATCTTTCACTGAAAGAACTCGGCGGCGATTTCGGTTACCTGAAAGCTTACTCCGTCTACCAGTTCAGGTTTAATACTATCTTCGATGAACTGATGTTCCCTCCGTATATGCTCGTAAGGCTGGAGGGGGGAATAGTACATGGAACCTACGGTCTGCAGCACATTCTGACTCCTGAAAACTCACTGGCCTTTCTGTCAACATTCGGTGCCTTCAAGGGGTTGAATCCTTACGAATATGTTGGCGACAAACTGGCAGCAGTTCACGTTGAGCATAACTGGCGCAGTGTGATCTTTCAGTCCCTCGGCTTAAGATCATTAGCCGAAATGAACATTGGCATAATAACCGGTGCAAGCGCACTTAAGATGTGGAATGACTCA
>JBLNAZ010000096.1:0-11178 GCA_050259615.1 Syntrophomonadaceae bacterium
ATAGAGACCGGGTTTCTGAAAACGGAAAAATTAAACCGGAAGATGCCAGCTCGTTAAAAGCTGTTCATCTTCTTTTTCCATCCCCCTCTTTTTGCACGTTTCTTGAATCTTTTCCGGATATTTTTGACTTAGGGTAACGTTTATTCATAAAACTATAATTTTATGGAACTTAAACAAATACGCATTCTCCAGATAGAGGATAACCCGGGTGACGTACGCCTCATTAAGGAAATGCTGAAGGAAGTTAAATCTTTCTACTGTACGCTTAGGCACACCTCAACTCTGACATCCGGAATAGAATTCCTTGAAAATCATGAAAGTGACCTTATACTTCTGGATCTTGGACTTCCGGACAGCACGGGGCTTCACACGCTGGAGAAGATTCATGCCAATAATTCTGTAATTCCTATTGTAATTATGACCGGCCTTGATGACGAGGAGCTCGGCCTTAAAGCCGTACAGTCCGGTGCGCAGGATTATCTAATCAAGTCCGAGATCGACCGCAATATTTTAATGCGCTCCATCCGCTATGCAATTGAAAGAAAAAGAATTGACGAAAAACTCCGCCGCAGCGAGGAACGCTTCCGCTCAACTTTTGAGCAGGCCGCTGTGGGACTGGCACACGTTTCACTCGAAGGCGACTGGCTGAGAGTTAATGAGAAGCTAAGCGACATTCTGGGCTATACGCCTGAGGAACTCCTGAAGATGAACTGCCTTAAGATGACTCATCCGGATGACCTTCCCGAGGACACGCAAAGCATAGGACTTCTTCTGAATCATAATACAAAAACCTATACTATTGAAAAGCGCTATGAACACAAGGACGGGCATTACGTCTGGTGCCAGCTGACGCGTTCGCTGGTTGAGGAAAGCCCTGAGGCGCCAAGGTACTTCCTTTCGGTTATTGAGGACATTTCAAAAAGAAAAAAAACCGAGCTCGCATTATTGAATTCCGAACAGAGGCTTGGTACCATTTTCAGGGAATCCCCTTCCGCTATTGTTATTACTTCAATGAAAGACGGGCTCTACCTGGATGTTAACGAGGCTTTCCTGCGCATAACCGGATACGGCCGCGATGAAATAATAGGCCGCAGGACTTCGGAAGTTGATATATTTGCAAATCCTTCGGACAGGAAAAATCTCATCAGGACGATGGAAAAAACGGGCGAAGTCCGCAATTTGGAGTTTGAATTCAGGCTTAAATCAGGAGAACGGGCTGCGGGACTCCTGCAGTCCACGGTATTAAATATTGAAAATGAGCCGCAGATGCTTTCTGTTGTTACCGATATTACAGAGCGCAGAAAGGCAATGATACAGATTCAGCATTACGTGGATGAACTTCAGGCAAATAAAATTACTTTAGAAAACAATGCGCGCGAAATGACTGAACTGAACCAGAAGCTTAAGGAATTAAATGCGAGCAAGGACAAGTTCTTCTCCATAGTAGCGCACGATTTGAGGAGTCCTTTTTCTGCCCTTCTGGGGTTTTCTGAATACATGCACAGGCACATTGAAGAGCTGACGCCGGATGAGGTAAAGGACTTTTCTTTCAGAATTTATAAATCTCTTAACAGCCTGCTTAAGCTGATTGAAAACCTTCTTCAGTGGGCAAGAATACATACGGGCAAAATAGAATATGCCCCAAAAAACTTCAGCCTGAATGATCTTATAGACGAGATATTGAATATTTATAATATGAACGCCCGGAGAAAAAATATAAATATACTATGCAGCCTGGAGAAGTCATACAATGTACATGCTGATAAGGATATGATAGACAGCGTACTGAGAAACCTGCTTTCAAATGCCATCAAGTTTACGCCCTCGGGAGGAGAAATTAAAATTTCAGCCGGAAATATCGAATCTTTCGTTGAAGTAAGCGTTTCAGATACCGGAATCGGCATAGGAAAAGAGGATATGGAACGCATGTTTAAGATAGATGAAAATATGACGCGCGAGGGAACGGATAAAGAAAAAGGGACGGGGCTCGGGCTTGTTTTATGCCGTGAGTTTGTGGAGATGAACGGGGGCACCATAAAAGCAGAAAGTGAGCCGGCTCACGGAAGCATCTTCCGCTTTACCATTCCGGAAGAAGAAAAGAAGAAATAAAAAAGCGCCTTAAAGCCCAATCATCGGAAGAGTCAGGAATTCAGTGTGGATAATTTCGGCGAAAAATTTGGGATCTATTTCTCCCGGTTGCGGTCTAATGGTTCCCTCCTTCCGGCTTCACACTATTTGTTTCCTCCTGGTCTGTGCGGAATTTGGCAACAGGCTGACGAGCTGACTTTTACCTGTATAGGACTTTCACCAGTACAAATAAGAGATCCATCTGGACTCCAATCAGGAATGAAGTTTCTTCCTTCAAAGGTAAGCTGTGTAAGGCTGACTCCATTTACCTTATTCTTGAAAATTTGTCCGGCATTACTAAAGGCGATCCACTTTCGGTCAGGCGACCAGACAGGTTCAAAATCTATCAGACGAAAATCAGTATCCTCTCAGAATGAAGGTGGCTCCTCACCAATGGGATTACTTTCTTTATTGCACGAGGTTATAAAAAATGAAGACAGCAAAACAGCTGTAAAGTATAAAGCCAGTTTCATAAAAACCTTATTGTTTTGTCTAAAGTGAACTTAAAGATTGAACCTGGCAATTTCTGCGCTATTATATGTTTTAGCCGCAGCAATTCCAGCAATGTGAGTTCCATGAAAGCTTCCCGTGGGAGCATTGCTGATTACTTTTTTCCCTCAATTTGGTTTAGTAATGAAAAGTGTGTCTTTTACTACATGCTGATGCCAATACGACCTGTAGGTTGCTATTATTTTGTCACCTCCTGCATTTATTTCTATTATCTGATTATTCTTTGCCGGGATGATGTTTCCAGAATGGTAAAAAGCGTATTTTAATATTTTTAGATATGGAGTAATATTGTCCGCACGTTCAATCCATCCAGAATAATCATCTAAATAAAACTTTTCCCTATCGCCTCCCATGGTCTCTACAGTAAAGAATAACTCACTTCCTTTTGCCGGACAGGGCTTGCCATCCGCCCGGTTAAATGCTCCCACATAAAATGCCAATGTATCAGGTGTTTCAAGTGTATTGATCCCGAGAAGATCCGGGTAAGTTACACCCCGGTAGGTTTTTAAATAGTATCTCTGAAAGCCAACCATGGGGTCCCGTGCGAAATACCCTTCCAGCCGGTTCTCATTATCAACCGTATTACATGAACTAAAAAGAAGGACTAAACATAAAAGTAAAAGATGCTTTGTCATGTATATTTCTCCAATTTTAGATGAAATAACCCAGCTTAATTAGGAGCTAATTGCATCCTGCTATGAGAAGAAGGGGCATGGCCCAGAATATATAAATTGGACATTTTAGTCTAATCATTATTTTATTGCTGGTTCTAAATCGACTTCTGTAGATGATGCGTTTTTGTATGGATGTGTAATAATGAAATAATACCAAAGAAAAAGGCAGAGGCTCTTATTGTCAGCCTCTGCCTTATTGCAATTATTTATCCAAAGCTTATTACTTCAAAAGAAGCATCTTACCGCTTCTGATGAAATTATTTGCACGTATTTCATAAATGTACATTCCGCTTGGGATATCCTTTGCATTGAACTGCACTGAATACCTTCCCATTTCTTTATATCCGTCCACAAGAGTTGCAACTTCCTTTCCAAGAATGTCATAGACTCTGAGGCTTACTTTAGAAGCCTGGGGAATCTCAAAGTTTATGACTGTAGAAGGATTAAAAGGATTAGGATAGTTCTGCGATAATGCGTATTCAGTAACTATTCCGCTGTTTTCTAAAGACTGACCGGAATTTTCCTGCTTCTCACCCTTATTGGCGGAATAAGCTGAAGGATCGCCCATCAGATTCTCTGCAATTTCTACTCTCGAAGAGAAGTAAATGTCTGAAAGGTTGCTTTTCTTAATGTCTGACAAAACTTCCTGAGCTTTTCCCAAGTCTTTCTTTACATTTATAAATGCAAAGAGCTTTGAAAACTTTGCATCGAGAGCTTCCTGTTCACTTGCCGATGAACTAACCGCATTGTCAAACCATGCCATTGCTTTATCAAACTGGCCAGTCTGGAGGTAGCTATCTCCAAGCATTTTAAGGAGATAAGAATTCTTCTTTACCTTTGAAATGTCTTCCAGGTAGCTCAGAATGTCAGCTTTGGCATACATATTCTTTACTCTCATAAGTTCAGTCAGGGCAAAGGACTGGTATTTGTCTGAATTTATAAGAGATTTGTACCAGGAGATGGCATCACCAAGCCTGCCCTCTTTCTCAAGCTTAATTCCTTCAAGCAGATCAACAGGATCTGTTTCTGAAGCGGTTAGGCTTGTTTTAGAGAGTGTAGTTTTACTTGCAGCGGAATTGTCCTTTGTAGTAACCGACATAAGGTCAGGTTCTTCCCATGGGTCCAATCCTAAAACATTGGTAACACTCACTGTTGAGGTCCCGTCCTTGTATGTCCTGGGTGTTACATTTCCCCAGTAATTATACTGGGCATAAATAGTTCCGCTCTGGTAAGCATAAGCTTCATAGCTGATATTATTCTTAATAGTGTTATACCAGCTGTTGTAGCCTGATGACCCGCCTGAGATAAAGCCGCCCCATGCAGCGCAAAGTGCCGTGTTATTTCCTTGGAAGCGATTATTTGGCCAGAACATCTTATACGGTTCATCCGGCAGGCCGACGTATTCAGTAAAGTAGGCATGAGCACCACCGCCAAAATATACGCCATAATCACATCCGCTTATGTCGTTATTGGCTACATAAGGAACAGTGCCGTTAAGCAGAAAAACACCTTGGCCTGAATGGTTGGTTTTGGTAATGGTATTTCCAACAATAACGGGAGATTTCGCTGAAGCTTCACCATAAATTCCATTCTGGTTCGGATTGATAATATGGTTATTCCTTATATCAGGCTGAGCATTGTAGATATAAATCCCCTGATAGAAGTTAGTCAGATAAGAATTCCAAATCTTGACATTTGCTCCATTAAGACACCGGATTTCATTGCCATTTTTCAAATCTACATTATTCATATAGGAATTTGCTGCAGTTGCACCATCAAAAATAATTTTACCCCAGGTTTCAGTATCGGAACCGCTCTTAATGTAAATTTTTCCTGCTGCTCCATCTGCAGTCATTACTCCATTGACGACCAAGGATGCGCCATTTGTAAATGTCAGTGTAGCTCCCGGAGCTATATCGATTGACCCTCCGCTTTTTATCTGTATATCTTTATTTATGGTTAAGTTTCCCTGGACAACAAGTTTGCCATTAACTACGAATGTTGTGCCGCTCTGGAAATCAAGAGTTGTATTTGGTCTTAAAGTTAATGTAGTGCCTGAATTAACAGTAATATTATGAAATACCTTGAGGGTTTTTGCCCAAACAGTATTTTCAGAAATAGTCCCGTTAAATGTCAATGCTTTATAAGCATTAAGGATACCATTCCCGATTAATCCATAGAAATCAAAGTTATAGGAGTTACTTGCGGCCCTGTTTTCATCATCTCTGCTGGTACAGGTCATTAGAATTTGATTTACTACCTGTTCATTAGTCCAGGTAGGATTATGACAGAAAAGCAATGCTGCAAGTCCTGAGGTTAAGGCAGTTACTCCCGAAGTATGCATGCTGCCGCGGTACGAATAGCCTGATCCCGGGAAATACCCGGGAAACATATTTGTTCTTGAACCTAAAACGTCAAGTTTGTCGTTAACGTAGGAATTTGTCCTCATGTGAAGGGCGTCATTTTCCAGAACGCCCGTACCTATTACATGATCGTAAGCAGCAGGATATGTATATATTTTTATTGGATTACCATAATCTGTATAACCTCCGGCACCCACCAATACACAGCCACGTCCCCAAGCATAATTAATAGCTGCCCGTTCAGCACTTGATGTATCACCTGGAGAGAAATAACTCATATTAATGACTTTGGCCCCCATATTTGCAAGATAGTATATCGCAGGGATATAATTTCCTATAAAGCCATAATCCCCACCTTTGATATGAATTATTTTATTTCTATTAGCTACGCCAACGGAACCTAGCCCATTATTTGCAGTTGCTCCAATTATTCCGAAAATATTCAGTCCATGATCATACTGTGGATCATCTGGAAGAATGACATTATCACCTAAACTGTTATCGAAATCCCATCCCGAGAAGTCATCAATATACCCGTTTCCGTCGTCATCAATTCCATTAATGTCCCCAGGGTCAAACGTTATCTGCCCGCTACTGTTTAAGACCAATGTGACACCGTCCCTGTCTGCATCTTCGCCGTATCCGCTTGTGCCGCCTGTGGTATTTTGCCAAAGGTTGTTGATGCTGATATCCGGATGATTCCAGTCTAATCCATTATCAATAATACCAATTACAACATTTGAGGCTCCTCCCGGTTCAACATCCCAGGCCTGCGGGAAAAATGAATCGAAAAGGGATTTGGATTGTGTTGGATTAAACAAGGGGTCATTAAACGAAGCAACTACCGGTATGGGATATTTTTCGACAACTTCGAATTTATCCGATACCTTGCAGTACTCACCAAGTAAATCATCAATATTAACCGTTTCCGGAAATTCGAGAACAAACCAGTTTTCCATTCCCTTGTCTGGCTTTTCAGTGAACAGATGTTTAACATTCTTGCATTTAAATTTCATGTTCAATTCATCTACTTTGTCTTCACCACATAAGCTTATCTTTTCACCGCCCTGAATTTTTTGTGAAATCCTGAATTTTGTTTCTCCTTTGATTTTGACAATTATTCTGTCCTTGTGAAAATCAGACTGAGCCTGGACACTAACCATCAGAAAACAAAAGAAAAGAACCAATACTGCAGATCTCTTCATTGAGGCCTCCTTGATATAGTGATTGTTGAAGATTATTTTAGGTACACCACTTTCTTTATATCTGAAAATGAAGGTGTTAGCATTATGATGAAGTATATTCCACCGGAGAGGCCTTCGGCATTGAAGCTAAGCTTGTGCTCTCCGGATTTCTGATATCCGCTATAAAGTTCCTTAACAACACGCCCCAGGAGATCTATAGCCTCAATTTTCACCTGGTCATCCACAGGAAGGTTATATTTGATAATTGTCTCTGAATTGAATGGGTTAGGATAATTCTGAGCTAAACTGTAAGTGCTGACTTTTTGTATCTTATGATCATCTACCCCGCTTGTTTGCCTTTCGACAACAGATTTGATTGCAAAGAAAAAAGGAGCCCCTTCATACCATACAAAGAGCGGATTACGATCTCTTAATTGGAACTGGTCTAAAATTTTCTCATGATAATTGATTGATGGGACTAAACTCATAAAAAAGCCCAAACCAGTAATATAGAAACACTTCTGTTTACTGATAGGAACTGGGTTTTCCAAATTTATAACTTCCCAGTTCGGATATCCTGTAGTAAGTTCATAGTGTGATTCATAAAGAATGGAGTCTTCAGGAAGAGCCCCTATACTTATCCTGAAAGAACCTTTTGCTGGATTTGAAGGATTGATTTGCCCATTGCACATAACTATGATTTTATTTAGGAGGTAATCTTTTGTGCTGTCACAGTAGTGCCTTACACCCAAGCCCACCACATCATCTACTACAGTTATATGTGAATTTATGAATGTGGTCGTATCAGGAAACAAAGCCAAAGTATCAATTGTGGTTTGAGCGGAGACAAGAGATGAGAGAAAAAGAATTACCATTACTACGTTTAACCTGAACATGATGGAGTCCTCCAGATATTATACGTAAAGATGATTTCCCTAAATGTGCAATTGGCTTGGGCAATTACAAAAAATTTAGGTATACAAATTGAAATTGGATTTATATTTAGCTGTTCCTCACTTGGGGAACATTAACTCTTACTCCGCAATTAAAATAAGGTATTTATTCTATTCAGTCAATCAGTACTTATACTGATTTTTAAATTAAAAATTAGGTATTTCTACCAATTGACTTTCTCGGAAAATTTTTTAAGAGAGACGGTTAAGACTTACTCATTCTCCTGGATACGCACAAAAACTTTTAGCTCTATACATATATATATGGTTACAAGGAGCGTTTTCGGAAAATTATTTGAAGATTTTTCACTTTTTTTTCTTTGTTGACAAATCACCTTGCAAAAGGTGTCTTTGTTAAGGTAAGATGTGCCATAGTGAACCTTTTCATATGGCGAAAACAAGTAAATCTTTAGTTCAAATTACCTTGCCAAATAATTAGAGGTATTCCTCCAGATAAACCAAAAGTTTCCATATTATCATTTTAGGATAATGATCTTCTTTGAGTCTCTCATGGGCATTTTAGTTTTTGTAGATAAGTAAAGATAATGTAAGAATCAGAACCCTGACATATTTCAACATGGCTTAGTTCTCCAATTTAGATTTACACTGGCCGGATGAATTTAAAACAGAAAATCCCGGGCACCCCTCACTCAAAGGAAGGGTGCACGGGATTTCTGCCGCACAAGCGGGCTTTAATCTCTTTTAGGCCCTTGCGTAAACAAATATTAAACTTCTGTTTTTTGCTGAGAAGCAGCAAAAATTATTTCTTTACTTTTCCGTCTTCAAGTAAAACCGTGTATGAGTATCCGGCTCCGAAATCCTTGTTTACGGAAACTTTTCCTTCTACAGTAATAACATCGCCAACCTGTGCATCGTCGCTGCTGGTAACTAAAAGATCATAATTGCCCTGGTTGTTGGTTCCGTCCTGAATGTGTATCCAGTTTTTACCCATGATGCCGGCGTTGTATTTTACTACCTTGCCGCGTACAGTAACAGTTTTACCGCTTAAGGATTCCTTCTGTGCATAAATGTCAGAAACTGTCTTTCCGCCCTTAACAGGCTCAACCTTAACCTGTTCCTGATCTGTTTTTACCTGCGGATGGGCACCCATGGTGGGCTGTGCCATCTGGCCGTTTTTAGCCACATCTGAAACAAAGAGTATCGATTCCCATGTGCGGTTTAATGCTTCGCTGTGGAAATTCTTCATTTCCATTGCTTTGGCAAACTGTACAGTTTCCCCTTTTTCAACCTGCATCTGCGGAGCGGCAATCCAGTATGTATTGCCGTTTTCTTCAAGCTGAAGGTAGCTGTAATTTGAAGCGTTTATTTTATCTATAACTTTACCTGTGTGTACTCCCTCGGCTGTAACAGGTTTTGTTTCTTCTTTTTTACTGCAGGCAGTAAGACTTAAAAGCGCTACTGCAAGAAATACGACTAAAGAACGTTTCATCTATTCTCCATTGATAATTATTATTAAAATCTGGCGTTAAGATACAAAAAAGAATTGTAAACATCTTACCAATTTTAGGTACAATTTTAAATCCATATAAAAGGCAGAAGCCTCATGGCTCCTGCCTTCAATCAGGAAATTAGTGGTTCTGCCAGGAAGGCAGCCTTCCCGGGGTCCAGGGTGTTCCTGAAACCTCAAGTGAAGTCTCGAGCTTTTTCAGGTTGTCTTCAACCAGAAGCCTGAATCTGGCAAGCAGGGGCGCGAACTCCTCTGAAGCGATTTTCATCTGGTCCTTCTGTGTCTGTGTGGGAGCCTGTGAAGACTGCCACTGGTCGTATACAATTCCTTCAACCCTGTCGCTTAAGGATGGCGGCGTATTCTCGTTTCTTTTTTGGAGAATCCTGTCGCCTGTAAGCTTAACTATAATATCATACAATTCACTATCCAGGCTGTTTACCTCATCCAGCATTGTGCCGTTTGCTTTGGGTGAATTTTTCAGGGCACGCTTTATAAGCTTTATCTGGCCCGAAACCTCGTTTGCCGACTCAATGGTGCCTCTCATTGCACGCCTTAATTCTCCCAGCTTTTGCTGGAATTCTGAAAGCGCAAGGCGGTCTTCCTTTGAAAGAAGGGAACTGTTTAAGGTAGCGGTACTGAATGTAACGGGTCCCGAAAGAACGCTCACACTTCCGTTTACAACTTTTGATAGAGTAACGCTGTACTTGCCGGGAAGTGCAAGGGCGCCCATGTCTGCCTCATAAAAAGGATCGTCGCCGTCTTCAGTCTCAACTTTCTTTATAGGAGTTGTGGCGGGGTACCTGAAATCCCACGTTACTCTTTGAAGTCCCTGTTGTGCAGGAGCTCTGAGCTTGTTTACAACGTTTCCTGCCTCATCTGAAACCGTAAGCAGAAGGTAAGGGCTTTCTTCCCTTTCTTCATTTCTTAACTCTCCGGCTGTAGGATATTCTGAAGTTTCACCGTTTTTAAGGGCCTCTTTATCTTTATCTTCACGCACCTGCTTCTGAGTCTTAATGGCATCTTTTAAGTATATGGTAAAAGTAGCGCCCAGTGGAGGGTTATCACCCAGGTAATAGGATTCCCCTAAAAAGCCCTTGCTTTTATTGCCAAGGGGACGCGACTGAATATACATGAGGCCTTCTTTTACCGGGAAAATATCTGCTTCCTTTGAAAGAGTCTCGCCTTTAAGATGCCTTAGAGGCGTGTAGTCGTCCAGAACATAAAATCCCCTGCCGAAAGTGGCAAGGACGAGGTCGTTTTCACGCTTCTGTATGGCAATATCCTTAACTGCAATTACTGGAAGTCCGCCTTTAAGCTGAATCCACTTCTGCCCGCCGTCAATTGTAAAAAATACGCCGAACTCGGTTCCGGCAAAAAGGAGGTCGGGATTTACGTGGTCCTCGGCTATTGTGTAAACCGTTCCGCGTTCGGGCAGGTTGCCTTTTATAGGTTTCCAGCTTTTGCCCCCGTCATCGCTTTTTAATATATAAGGATGGAAGTCGGCATTTTTATGGTTGTCGAACGATGCGTAGACTGTATTCTGGTTGTGCTGTGAAGTTAAAATGCAGCTTACGTATGTCATTTCGGGAACGCCCGGGAACTTCTCTATTTTCTTCCAGCTTCCGCCTGCATCTTCAGTAACATTAATAAGTCCGTCATCGGTACCGGCATAAATGAGACCTTCTTTTACCGGGGACTCGGACAGTGCGACAATGTTTCCGAAGAAAGAGGTGGATGCATTTTTGGCCACGGCGTCAATGCCCCAGACCTTTCCCATAACGGGAAGCTTGTTGCGGTCGATCTGGCGCGATAAGTCGCCGCTTATTTCCTTCCAGGAGTTTCCCCTGTCGTCGCTTCTGAAGAGTTTGTTTGCGGCAAAATAAAGTCTTGTATGGGAAT
>JBLNAZ010000097.1:0-3268 GCA_050259615.1 Syntrophomonadaceae bacterium
TTCCGGCGCAGATCCAGGGACCCGGATCTCCCAGCATTACAACGCTTCCGCCCGTCATGTACTCAAATGCAAATCCTTTCAGGTTCGCTCTTGAAGCAATATTTGGGAGTTTGTCGTTTATTGGTTCACTCAGCATCGAGCCAAACACAACCTGCGCTCCAGAGAGCCTTATGCATGCGCGTGAATCGGCATTGCCCTGCACAAAAAACTTCCCGCTCTGAGCGCCATACGCAAAGCATTTGCCAACAGACCCATCCACCAGAAAGCCGTCGTGATTGTAACCTTTTAGAATTACAACTTTGCCTCCGCCTGCGCTTTTTGCAACTCCGTCCTGTCCCCCGCCCTGCACTCTTATAGTCATGCCGTCTGTAATAAAGGCTCCAAGTCCGTTGCCTGGAACAGTCGTGCCGGCAAATTCAAAATCTATATTGCCTTCAAATTTATAGCCTGAAAGCTCCATCTTTGCCAGCTCGCCTGCACTTGCAGTCCCGAGCGCCCTGTCTATGTTGCCAACCAGGTCATCCTGATATTTTACCTGCCTTGCCCCGGCGGAAACTTTTTCTTTAATCTTCTGCCCTATTATCCTGGAGAGCGAAGTGCGCGGGCGGCTTATTATAACCGTAGTGCTGTTAATGGCATCGGGCCTGTAAGTATAAAGCGATGGTATGAAAAGGCGGCTTAAATTAACCTTGTCTTCATAAGCCGACTGGTAAAGCAGCTGTCTTTTTCCTACAATCTCACTTAGATGGTTTAAGCCCAGAAGGCGTCCTTTTTCTTTCAGGCTCATTTTCATTTCATCAAAGAGCCTTGTAAGTCTTTCAACAGATTCTTCGGGAACTCTCGGTTCATATTTTTCTATTCCGGAGGCAGATGCCTCCTCTTTTGTTTTGAAATGCGCCGTAATGCCCGTGTGGCACGTGCCGGTATTGCAGTCGCGGCAGATGGTGCATCCAATAGCAATCATTGCAAGGGTTGCAACGCCGACGCGGTTTGCACCGAGCGCCATAAGCTTCAGTATGTCGTCAGTCGACTTTACGCCGCCGTCGGCCCACAGTTCAACGTTGTCTCTAAGTCCTGAAGCAAGGAGTGCCTCATGGGCTTCATAAACCGAAAGCTCAGCCGGAAAGCCCACATATTTCAGTGAATGCACGCGTGCAGCGCCAGTTCCGCCGTCGTAGCCCGAAATGGTAATTATATCGGCATTTGCCTTTGCAACACCGCAGGCAATAGGACCTATATTAGGTATCGCCGGAATTTTAACACTTACCCTGCAGTCGGGGTTTACCGTCTTTAATTCCTCAATAAGCTGTGCCAGGTCCTCAATTGAATATATGTCATGGTTATTTGAAGGAGAAATGAGGTCTATTCCTTTATTAGTATGCCGCGTCTCTGCAATTTTTGCTGTAACCTTAAATCCCGGCAGGTGGCCTCCTTCACCGGGTTTTGCACCCTGGCCAACTTTTATTTCCAGGTATTTTGAAGAATTGAGCATCAAAGCATTTACTCCAAAGCGGGCAGATGCAATCTGCTGGCCGCGGTTTTGATAGTATATGCCCATAATATCATTCAGCTCCCCGCCTTCACCGTTCATGGCGATGATATTTGAACGGTAAGCTGATTCGGCATACGACCTGAAGGAAGTTTCTCCCTGCGAGCCGAACGACATGGCCGATATATAGAACGGTGCATCGTGGTTTCCAACGCTTATATCACAATCCGGAACCGGGTCTGCCGTACTTTTAATTCCCATTATATGCCGGAATGTAACAGGCTGCTTTTCAATCAGCATTTTATATCTGTCTTCAAAGGAAGTGTATTCCAGGCGGCCCATCGCGGAATCGCCCATTGCTTTCCACACCTTCACGTAAAGCCTGTTTTCAAAAGGCAGGCGCGATTCTTTTGAGGCCAGTACATCCCTTCTTGTTTTATACTGATTCTCAAGGTCCTGAAAACGGAAAGCCGCCCCTTCATCGAGAGCTGAGGTTATGCCAAGTTCCTTTACTATTTCATGAGAAAGACCTATTGAGGCAAACATGGGACCGTAGCCGCTTAAGTCGTGAATACCCATTGTTGAAATTACCTTCTCAATTCCCGCAGTCAGAACGTTCATTGCATTTTTCAAGTTCTGCCTCAGGTTTTCCGCTTCCGAATGGGAACGTACAATCTGCCATACCATATAAGGCGCAAGTGCGTCAGCACCGAGTCCAAGAGCAACACAGCAGTCGTGTGTATTCCTCAGCTGTCCCGAATGAACGACCAGGCTTGTTCTGCGTCTTAATGAAATTCCGTCTTTATCCTTAATATGCCTCAGCTTTTCGTTTAACGCCCCAAGCGTCAGGAAAGGATCCAGGCAGTTTTCAGCGCCATAGGTATTGGCATCCGACAAAATTATTACAGATGAATTCTCCTTCTCAATTTTCCCTATCAGCTTTTCAATAAAACAGTCAATCCTCTCTTTCATTCCGCCGCCTTCAGAGCATAAATCCTCAAAGAGCACCCTGGGCCCGTTTGAAATATAGAGGCTTCTTAAAGACGTCATTTCTTCATCCTCAAAGCCGTCCATAAGCACCGGATGCTCAAGCATTATCTGCGGGTATATGTCGGGCTTATTAAAGTCAGGCCGCGCGCCCAGGAATGTTCTCAGCGAGAACTGTGCGCTTTCCCTCTCCCTGTCCATTGAAGGATTTGTAACAACGGCTACAGTCTCCTTAATAAATTCAGGAATATTTACAATCTCATTTCTAAGTATAGCAAGCGGGGCGTCGTAGCCTGTTGCACCAACAGATTCTTTGCCTGTTAATGACATGCTCCTTACCGATTCCTCATCGTCCCTATACCAGCCGAATGAACGCAGAAGAGGTATTGATGTTTCGGGAAGCACGTAATCACATCTTTCAGTCTTATCTTTTTCAGGCTTGAGTGCAGGGCAGATTTTTCTTCCCCTGTATTTAAATTCTTTCAGTATCTGCACCTGCATGCTTGCATAGTCGAACACTTCAGCCTTGCCCGGAATGAGGGACCCGTTATTGGAATCTATCTGGCTTATAGGGCGCCTTAACAAGAAACCTCTTTTTTCTCCCGGTGCAATTGGCGTGGGATCTGAATGCAGAAGTTCGAGCTCAATAACGCCTTTTTCTGAAGAAGCAAAATATTCTTTGTCAGTCTCCCCGAACCAGAGAGGCCTCAGGCCAAGGGCATCCACAGAAAACACAATTTCATCACCCTGACGCGCAATAATTGCAGCGGGACCCTGTGCCGGCATACCGAG
>JBLNAZ010000098.1:0-4196 GCA_050259615.1 Syntrophomonadaceae bacterium
CGGAAGCTTTCGACATTGCAGGAGACCCGACACAGTTCCCCGACCAGGTTGCAATGCCGAGGGAAAGAGCAGACATCGGAAACTTTAACGAGGGGCTTAATCCCTGGCAGGCAAAAAAGATATACTACTTCTCGGATGCCGACGAGGAAGTAATTGCACCCGGACCCAAATTTGATTTTACAGAAGTCTCACCTTCCAGGAAAGTGCCTTATTATGAACTTGCTGCTGAACTCCATACACCCCACCTTACACAGGGGGATGTGGCCGATATGGGCATTAAGGCACAGAAGACGGGTGACTACACAGAATTCCGTAATTATCTTAAAAGATTTCACCTCATCTTTGGCAAGGCTGTTGTACCCTGCAAGCCGGACGGCGATACGTTTGAAGGCATTACACAGGAAAATCACCCCTATGTTGCCCCGCGCGGCTACGTGCCGGAGAAACAGGAAGGCGTTACAATGCAGCTTGGCGGACCGTTTTCTTTTTATCGGGACTTCTGGCGCGCGCACAATATTGAAAACGTTGCCCCAATTGTTAAACCCGCAATAAATGTCGCCTTCGGGAGCTATCTTAACGTTCCTCTCATCCTTAGAAATAATACTAAGGACTCTGTTACAGTAACGCTTCAGGCAAAACTGCCCGAGGGCTATAAGATTTCTTCAGGCGAAGGCAGCTACTTCCTTGCACCCGGAGAAGTTTATCCCGTTGAAACATTTGTGTTTGCTGCAAAGGAAGCCCCAAAAGGCGGGCAGGACGTTATCTGGAACGCTTCTGTAAACGGAAAACAGATCGGATCGGTCAGCCTTAAAACATTTTTAAGCGAGTGGACATTACCCCAATAGCAGGAATTTTTATGAAAATTAAAAAAGTCCATTTTACAGGCCTCTGCCTTTACCTTTTCCTCTGCCTTTCCCTTCAGGCTCAGGTGCTCGATCCTTCAATCGACCGCAAGGACGAGCCGTTCTGCTACTATAGCAGGCCTACTGACGTCATAGGCATTATGGACGGACGGGAGGCTACGCTTGTTACGCC
Organism: Syntrophomonadaceae bacterium; assembly: GCA_050259615.1. Lineage (GTDB taxonomy): Bacteria > Bacteroidota > Ignavibacteria > Ignavibacteriales > SURF-24 > JAAXKN01. The sequence goes on from JBLNAZ010000098.1 coordinate 1,036, forward strand.
CGAGGGCTACTTTTACACCGGTTCGGGGGAACTGATGTTCTTTACGGGTAACCCTCCGGTGGCTGTAAACCAGAGGGTGAAGACGCTCCTTAAAGGCTACATTCCAGTAATCGAATACAGCTTCGACCGCGAAGGCATTCTTTACCGCGTCCAGGCTTTTGCCGCAACGCTTGACGGAAAGCCCGAAAGCCCTCTTATTAATTTCATAAGGGTTAGTATTAAAAACAGCGACACAAAAGTAAGATCTGCTTATTTTACAACAGGCGTAAGATACCAGAACGATGAGAATACCGACTGGGGAGTGGGCGACCACCGCTTCGGGCGCCCATGGAAGGCTCAGAAACTGGGTGAGTTTGAACAGGCAGGCGATACCTTTAACGTCCACTCTGAATACTCATTCTCCGATGACGCGTTCTTAAAAGACGGACGCGTTATGTATACTTTCCCGAAAGAAAATATGACGGAGAAGGTAATAACCCTTAAGACCGGCTATAATGAACCCGGTTACCAGGGCCCGGCTAAAATACTTATACTTCCTACAACTCCCGTAGGCATCGTTCATTATAAGCTTATGCTGGAACCGGGAAAGGAAGTAAGCCTCGACTTCAAGGAGCCTTATGTTGCAATCGATAAGAATGACCCCGTAATTGGTCAGATGATTAAGGCTTCATACGATGAATATCTTGCCCGGACAGTCAGCTTCTGGGATAATATACTTTCACGCGGAATGGAAATAACTCTTCCTGAGGAAAAGGTAAACAATACGTTTAAGGTTAACCTCTTCTACGACCTTATTGCGCGTAATAAGGAAGGAGGCGATTACATCCAGAAGGTAAACGAGTTCCAGTATGACGCCTTCTGGCTTAGGGACGCGGCTTCAATTTTAAGAATGTACGACATCTCGGGCTACCACGACCTTGCACGCCAGGTGCTCGACTTCTTCCCTCGCTGGCAGCAGCCCGACGGGAATTTTGTCTCTCAGGGAGGACAGCTCGACGGCTGGGGGCAGACTATGTGGGCATACGGACAGCATTACCTTATAACAGGCGATAAACAATTTGCCCAAAAAGTCTATCCTTCGGTCCAGAAGGCATTCCAGTGGCTTAAGAAAACCCTGGAACAGGATTCACTCCACCTTTTCCCCGTTGCAACTCCTGGAGATAACGAAGACATAACAGGTCGCGTAACAGGGCATAACTTTCTTGCACTGGCCGGACTTAAAAACGTAATAGTTCTTGCCAATGCCGTGGGTAACACTGAAGACGCAAAAACCTTCCAGGCCGAATACGATAACTACCTTTCTACACTCATGAGGCGCCTTAAGGAAGTAACCCAAAAAACTGACGGCTATATACCTCCGGGACTTGATAAACTGGGCGGAAACGACTGGGGCAACATGCTTGCTCTTTATCCTGAAATAATTCTTGACCCCTTCGATCCCATGGTAACTAAGACTCTTGAAGTTACCCGCTCGAAGTACCAGGAAGGAATTATGACCTACGCTCAGGGACGCTATCTCCATCACTATATTACAATGAATAATACACAGTCTGAACTCATACGGGGCGGGCAGGAAAAGGCTCTTCAGGAATTCTATGCAGTACTTATGCATACAGGATCAACTCACACAGGCTTTGAATTTTCTATTTTCCCCTGGGGTAACAGGGATTTTATGATGAACCTTACGCCGCACGGATGGTTCTCTGCAGAATTCCGCACACTATTAAGAAATATGATGGTGCGCGAGGAAAAAAACGAACTTCATCTTTTTTCTGCCCTTTCACCCGAATGGCTGAAAGACGGCGATAAGATCATAGTCCATAAAGCCCCGACAAATTTCGGCATGGTTAATATGGACCTCACCGTAAAACCGGGAGGCGCAAGTCTTAAGCTTGATAATAAATTTACCGTTAACCCGGCTAAACTCATACTTCACCTGCCCTACTTTATGTCAGTTAAAACCGTTAAGGCCGGCGGGAAAACGTTAAGCGTGAGCAGTAACAAAGCAGAGCTGCCGCTTAATGCAAAGGAAGTTACTATTGAATGGGCAAAACAGAAGAACTATCCCGAAATGAATTACAATAAGGCAGTGGAAGATTATAAGAAGGAATACAGGCTGAAGTACCAGGAATCTTTAACCAAATAAAAATATTCAAAAATTTTTAGAGAGGTGAGCCATAGACCGCAGGGAATTCATTGGAAAAACAGCACTGGCAGGGGCGGGAGCCCTTCTGATACCTAAATGGCTTCAGGGCATGCCGGAAGTAATTACCAGGAGCAGAACAGGAGTTAAAACTCTCCAGGGTGAGCTCCTCTTTAAACCATACTTCGTGCAGAAAGGACGCGGACCAAACCTACTGGACTGGGCCTATGCAAGCGACAAAAACTGGGATGCTTTCCATTCCAATATCGCTTCGGGAAAAGATGGCGTCATGATTTCAGATACTGAGGGCATAGATAAGTTCGGAATTGACGTAAGATGGAACGTTGAAGGCTTTGGCTATATATACGTCACGGCCGATAACGGCGGTGAGTACTATACGCTTCCTCAGGAAGGAAAGGCAAGTGAACTTAACCTCAACTATGAACTTGCTAAAAGCCGTGTCTTCAGGAACAGAAGACGCCTTAAAAAATTCACCGATGATATCCCCGGCTGGAAACCAGCAAAAGACGCACAGGCGTTCCTCGACTTGTCCGAAGACTTTTTCTCCGATGCTGAGAAGTTCAGCCGCGACGGACAGAAATGTGCCGGGTTTTCTCAGACCGCACTTTACTACGCCATGTGGGGAGGCGAAAAACTTGAACTCTCAAAGGCTCAGAGCGATATACAAAGAAGAGGCTTCCGCCCAAACTTCTTTATCGGCTGCGACGCAAGAGGTTTCTTCCAGATGGATCCTGACACGTTCATGGAGGACTTTACCAATCTGTTCAACTATGCAACAATTACGCATTACCTTAAAAGCAACTCCTATCAGGATTTTGAACCCATAGAAGGCCAAATGCAATTCGACCTCAGGGATGCGGTCTTAAAGAGGCTTAGAAATAAAAACATCACAGTTGAAGGCCGCCCCTTGTTCTGGTTCTATGAAACCGTAACACCCGACTGGCTGAGAAAAAAATCGTACGATGAACTCAGAAAATATGTCGAAAAACATGCCCGC
>JBLNAZ010000099.1:0-36396 GCA_050259615.1 Syntrophomonadaceae bacterium
TATATTTCTTTCAACGAAATTAAAAAAGAAGGAGAATAATATGGGAAAAGTTCTTGGCAGCTTAAAGCCTGAATTGCTTTGGAATCACTTCGAGGAGATCTGCATGCGTCCTCATCCTTCAAGAAAAGAAGAAAAACTTGCAGAGTATATTATTTCAGTTGGAAAAAGGAACGGCCTTGAGACCTTAAGGGATGAGTTCGGAAACGTCCTCGTCAGAAAGCCTGCTACCAAAGGAAAGGAAAACCTCAAGACTACGGTTCTCCAGGGCCACCTCGATATGGTGCCTGAAAAGAATAGCGACGTTAAACACGATTTTGAAAAAGATCCCATACAGCCTTATGTCGACGGCCAGTGGGTGAGAGCAAAAGGTACTACTCTCGGCTCTGATAATGGTATTGGCGTTGCTGCTGCTCTGGCTGTTATGGAATCTAATGACCTGGAACATGGCCCTCTTGAATTTCTTTTTACGCTCGACGAAGAAACAGGACTTAACGGCGCATCGAGCTTAAAACCAGGATGGCTTAAAGCCACAGTCCTTCTTAACCTCGATTCTGAAGAAGACGGAGCCCTTTATATCGGCTGTGCCGGCGGTAAAAATACATATGCAAAATTCAGCTTTTCTAAAGAAAATGTTCCTTCTGAGGCAAAAGCTTACGACATTAATGTAACAGGCTTAAGAGGCGGCCACTCAGGACTTGATATTGCTGAAGGCCGTGGTAACGCAGTAAAGATACTTGCACGCCTCCTCTGGAACCTGTGCAGTAAATTTGATGCACGCCTGGCAGCAATTAACAGCGGTAGCAAACATAATGCAATTCCCCGCGAAGGCTTTGCAACTGTTACTGTTCCGGCTTCAAAGGCTTCTGAACTGGAGAAGTTCGTCAGCCAGTACAATGAAACTGTGAAAAAAGAACTGGCTACAAATGAACCGGGACTTACAGTTACTGCGGTGAAATCCGATACTCCAAAGGGAGTTATGGATAAAAAGACTCAGGATAACCTTCTGAACGTACTTTATGCTGCTCCCCATGGAGTTCTTACAATGAGCCCTGATATAAAAGGCCTTGTTGAGACTTCTACAAATCTGGCCATTGTTCAGACTGAGGACAATACGGTTTCAATTACCACAAGCCAGAGGAGCTCTGTTGAAAGTGAAAAAGACGATGCTGCTGATATGGTTGGAAGCGTCTTTACACTTGCCGGCGCTGAAATGTCCCACGGCGATGGATATCCGGGATGGAAGCCTAACGTAAAATCCCCAATCCTTAACGTACTAAAATCTTCCTATGAGAGACTTTATAAAGGCGAGCCCGAAGTAAAGGCTATTCATGCCGGACTTGAATGCGGTATCATCAATGAACGCTACTCCGATATGGATATGATCTCCTTCGGCCCCACAATTGTTGGCGCCCATTCACCGGATGAAAGAGTTAAAATCGATACGGTTGAAAAATTCTGGAACCTTCTTAAGGAAGTCCTGAAGAATATTCCTGCAAAATAAATCACCGTTTATTATATTTGGAGCCCGGGCAATGCCGGGCTCTTAATTTATTTATCAGAGTCTGACCCTCCCGTTTAATTCTAACAGCTCTAAATTGTTTTTCAGATATTTGAAAAGGTTGCAATGGAAACAGCTACTACGATAGTTAAACCGGAACCATCAAAATTATACAGATGGGGAGTGCTTGTTTTTGTAAGTCTTGCCATGTTCGGCAATTATTACGTATACGACTGCGTTAGTCCTCTGGCAGATCTGTTAGCCAAGCAGCTCGGATTTTCCGACAGTAATATTGGCCTTCTTCAGGCAATCTACAGTATTCCAAACGTTTTTATGGTTCTTATCGGCGGAATTATAATTGACCGCCTGGGAACCCGTATTTCAACGCTGATATTTTCAGTACTCTGCCTTCTGGGAGCCATTGTTACGGCTTCATCTGCAAGTCTTACGTTTATGGCTGCAGGAAGGCTTATCTTTGGCCTTGGAGCGGAATCTCTGATTGTTGCAATAACAACAATTATCGGAAGGTGGTTTAAGGGAAAAGAGCTTTCATTTGCATTTGGACTTAACCTTACCATTGCGCGTCTGGGATCATTTGCCGCGCTGAACTCACCTTCATGGGGCAGGGCATTTTTTGATAACTGGCAGACCCCGCTTCTTATATCCGTTGCAGCAGGAACAATATCTGTTGCAGCAGTTATAATATATGTGCTTATGGATGTGCATGCCTCAAATTCTTATTCGCTCCGCGAGGTTCCAAAACAGGATGAAATTAAAATCAGGGAGATGTTTAATTTTAAGCCTTCTTTCTGGTTTATAACCCTCCTTTGCGTTACATTCTATTCAGCTATGTTCCCGTTCCAGACCTTTGCCATAAAGTTTTTCATGGAAACTCACGGCACAACAAGAGAGTTCGGAGGATTCCTCTCAAGCCTGCTTACACTTTCGGCTATGGTATTGACTCCACTTTTCGGACTTTTATCCGATTATATAGGCAAGCGTTCTTTACTTATGATGTTTGGCTCTCTTCTTATCATTCCCGTTTATCTCTTGATGGCATATACCTCCATTAACCTTGTTATTCCTATGGCTATGATGGGCATATCCTTTTCACTGGTGCCTGCCGTGATGTGGCCTTCTGTTGCCATCATTACCGACGAATCCCGCCTTGGCACAGCATACGGACTTATGACGATGATACAGAATATAGGGCTTTTTGGCTTTAATATGATAATCGGATGGGCTAATGACGCTACCCATGGCTATACACTAGGAATGTGGATCTTCTCCTCGCTGGGATTTTTCGGACTCCTGTTTGCTTACTTCTTAAGAAAGAGCGAACTGGGCCGCCATGGACACGGTCTCGAAGAGGGTATAAAGGATAAAAAACTTCAGGCAAACAGCTAAATAGCTTGCTGAACTTCCGGCTCTTCTGCTATTATTTTATGATAAGTAGTGGAGGAATTTGGGTTGGGTAATTTGTTGTTGAATTTTTGAGGGGAATTAAAGATTTTGAAACAGGAAATGTTTTTTATTTTGAACTCTCATATACGTGGCCTATGGCGGCAATGAAAGTTTATATTGCCTTATTAACGGTTTTATTGCTTATTATCAGCATAAGAACTGAAGCCCAGACGTGTGGTTTTGGATGCCTGGGGCTGGGAGGCTTTTATGCAGGTTATAGTATTCAGGACTATAAGGCCGAAGGCTTCAATAATTTCATCCGTCTGGCCGCCAACGACAATAATTCTTCACAGCAGATTCCTCAATTCGGAAAGGCAAACGGCTTTCGCGTCGGAGCCAATATTTTCCGCACAAAGTATAACAATTTTATCTTTTCAACCAAAGGATACTACCAGTTCCTGAAAGAACAAAACCAGCTGTTTCAGCCGATTGAAGGCGACGGGGGAGTTAGCACCAAGTACACATTAAATCTGAACTATTACGGTCTTGGCGTGGATTTCGGTTACTCACTGGGAAAACTTTTAGCAATTAAGTTTGTAGATGCCGAAGTTACTTTCCATTCGGCAAATCTGACTTCTGCTGTTTCTTCCACCTCAGCTGTCCGGAAGGAAAATGACTACTCCAATAATAAACTTGCAGTCGGATACACGCTTGGAAGCGGACTCATATTTCGTATCGTAGGAGAGTACATAAGTCTGGAGGCTACGGCAGGATACACAAAATTCTCATTCGATAACCTGGTAAATGATACTGAAAACAGCAAGTCGGACCAGGTCTCCTCAATTAACAATTTTATAAGCGACGGCGGGCTCTTTGCTCTTATTCAGCTGAACATCGGTATTCCTCTTTACTAAAAAAACTATTAATAACTTTTTAATCCCAAACAAAAATATCATGGCAAAAACTAAACTCGACAAAGCGGCAGTAATTGCAATTAAGGACTGCATGGGTGCAAAGAAAAAAGAAAAGATTCTCGTTGTAACTGATGAGATAAAAAGAGAGATAGGTTATGTGTTATACAACAATGCACTCAGCCTGGGGTATGAGGCTCTTCTAATAGAAATGAAATCCCGCCAGTATAACGGCGAAGAACCCCCTCAGGAAGTAGCCGAAATAATGCAGAAGTACGACGTTGTATTTTGCCCCACTGCAAAATCCCTTACTCATACGGATGCCAGGCGTACAGCCTCAGAAAAGGGTGCCAGAATTGCCACCTTCCCGGGCATAACTCCTGAAGTAATGATCCGCGGCTTAAATGCCGATTATAAAAAGATTTCTGCCTTAACCGTTAAACTGAAAAAAGTATTTGAAAAAACTAAAATTGTAAGGGTTACTTCTCCTTCCGGAACCGACATTACAATGGATATTACCGGCCGCACGGCTTATGCCAGCAAGGGGCTTTTCCATAAAAAAGGCGAAAGCGGCAACCTGCCCACAGGGGAAACTTTTGTAGCCCCGCTGGAAGGTAAATCTAACGGCGTTGTTGTTGTGGACGGCTCAATGGCAGGACTAGGCATGATTAAAGATGCTAACCTCACAATTAAAGTTGAAAACGGCTACGCAACTGAGATTACAGGGGGCGCTCAGGCTAAAAATCTCATTAAACTTCTGGACGTACACGGTAAAGATGCCCGCAATGTGGCTGAATTTGGAGTAGGCACAAACGATAAGGCAAAACTAAGCGGAATCCTCCTTGAAGACGAGAAGGTGATGGGTACAATACATATAGCCTTCGGGGATAACAAATCGATGGGCGGAAGCGTCCGTGTTGCAAGCCACCTGGACGGACTGGTAAAGAAACCGACTGTTTACTTTGACGGAAAAGTCATTATGAAAGACGGAAAGCTCCTCATAAAATAAAATACTGTAGCCGGTTTAAGTTTTTCCCCAATTTGAGGCATACTAAAAAAGAGTATGCCTCTTTTTTAGGGCAAAATATCGTCCCTATAAAATCATTCTTGCTTTTTCTATCGGGAAGATGTATAATTGTGCAAAGAAAACTGGCTGAAAACCCTTCATTTTGAGCCCCATTCAACCAAAATAATGCAATTTGCGGGTATTCTTTGAATTTTAGACTGATATTTAGTATATTTGCCAACTAAATATTAGATTACTCGCAATGACACTACTTAAGACCTTAAATTTAGAGCAAAAAGAAGCTGTTGAGTATCTTGACGGCCCGCAAATGATAGTTGCCGGAGCAGGTTCCGGGAAAACCAGGGTGCTGACCTATAAAATCGCGTACCTGATTGACCAGGGATTTGAACCTTCTTCTATTTTGGCTCTTACTTTCACTAACAAAGCAGCTAATGAGATGAAACAGCGCATCCGTGCACTTATTGGCGCGAGCGCGGATCACCTCTGGATGGGTACTTTTCATTCTATTTTTGCAAAAATACTGCGTATTGAAGCTGACAAAATCAACTTTAAGAGCAATTTTTCTATTTATGATGCTGAGGATTCGGCTGCTCTTGTAAGTACTATACTTCAGGAAATGAACTGGATGATGGAAGGCGTAACTGCAAGCTCCATTCACCACAAAATCAGCTTTCTGAAAAACCAGATGATCTATCCCAAAGAATATGCCGATAGTATTGCTTCTTCAGTGCTCGAGAGGAAAATTGCAGACATTTATGATGAATATAACAAGCGTCTGCACGAGAATAACTCTATGGATTTTGATGACCTTTTGCTTAAGCCGATTGAGCTTTTTAATGATAAGGAAAAGATCCTTCAGAAATATAAAAAGAAATTTACTTACATACTGGTAGACGAGTACCAGGATACAAACCGCGCTCAGTACGAACTGTTAAGACTTCTTGTCAGCTCGAAAAGAAGCATTTGTGTCGTTGGCGACGACGCGCAGAGCATATACGGATGGAGAGGTGCAGATATACGCAATATGCTCGACTTTGAAAGGGATTTTCCAAAGGCAAAAATATTCCGCCTGGAACAGAACTACCGTTCAACAAAAACTATTCTGGCTGCAGCGGGCTCAGTGATTAAGAATAATCAGGAACAGATTGCTAAGACTCTCTGGACTGAAAATAATGACGGCGAAGAGCTTTCACTTGTAAGATGCACAGATGAAAAGGATGAAGCATACCAGCTTACAAAACTTATAAAAGAAGAAATATCTCAGAAGAAGCTTTCATATAAGGATTTTGCAATACTTTATAGAATTAACTCACAGTCTAGGGCTCTTGAAGACGCCTTCAGGCGCGAGAGGGTTCCTTACAGGATCATCGGCGGAATTGAATTCTATAAGAGAAAAGAAGTTAAAGATTTGATCGCTTACCTGAGGGTCCTTGCAAACCAGAGCGATGAGGAAAGTCTGCTCAGGATTATGAACTTCCCGCAGAGAGGAATCGGTAATACTTCTATTACAAAAATGATCGCTTTTGCAAGAAAACATCACCTCACGCTCTTTGATACCATGATGAGGGTTTTTGAGGTCATAGAGGTAAAAGAAAGAATACAGAAAAATGTTAAAGCCTTCAAGCACCTGCTGGATAAATATATCGGGCTTAAAGAACAACTTTCCTTGAGCGAACTTATTTCAGCTCTTATTGATGAACTTGGTATTCTCAGGATTTATAAGGAAGAAAATACACCTGAGTCTATCGTAAGATATGATAATATTCAGGAACTGCTTAATGCAATAAGCGACTACTCCAAAAGTGTGCCTAATGCAACAATGGAGCAGTATCTGGCTGAAGTTTCGCTCATTGCCGGTATTGACCAGATGGAGGACGAAAATAACAGCGTTACAATGATGACTGTCCACAGCGCCAAGGGACTTGAATTCCCGGTCGTTTTTGTATCAGGTCTTGAAGAGGACATTTTCCCGCTTGCTCCGAAATTTAATTCGGATGCAAGAATAGAGGAAGAAAGACGGCTATTCTACGTTGCTCTTACGCGTGCGCAGTCGAAGGTTTTTCTTACATACGCCCGTTCACGGTACCGTTTCGGAGAGGTTGCCTACCAGAGCAAATCCAGATTTATTGATGAACTGGATCCGGCTACCTATGTGGAACTGAATGGTGCATCCGGAAGAAAAGGCTCCAGCAGGCGCACAAAGAAGGATTTTATGTATGATGAGCATTACCAGGAGGACTTTGATGACTTTAACCAGGAACAAAAGTCACTCCGTATGGGATCGAAGGTAATGCATGAGAAATTCGGACTTGGCAAGGTGCAGCAAATTAACGGTATTGGGGAGATGCAGAGAGTTACTGTAGCTTTCGATGAAGCCGGTATAAAACAGCTCCTGGTTAAGTTTGCTAAATTGAAAGTTCTTTAAGAAAATGCGGGTGAAAGAAGTCTTGTCCGGAAATTGGATAAAGATGTTCTTTATTCTGCTTTTCGCGTGTTCATCTTAAGGGGGAAATTCCCCTTGAATTAGATAAATGAAGTTGTATACCTTAAATGGATATTATTAAACCGGAGGAAAAATGAAAATTGGAGTGTTGACTGGCGGGGGAGATTGTCCAGGTCTTAATCCTGTTATCCGTGCAGTTGTAAGAAAATCCATTCAGAATGGCCATCAGGTAGTTGGTTTTACAGAAGGTTGGAAAGGCTTACTTGAGAATAAATATATAAATCTGGATGTTGATGCCGTTTCAGGTATTTTACCTCGCGGCGGTACTATTCTCAGATCTTCAAGAACAAACGTTTATAAAGTGCCAAATGGCGAAGCTACCATAATTAAGAACATGAAAGACAGCGGCATCGACGCTCTTGTTGCAATTGGCGGCGAGGATACACTCGGCGTTGCCACAAAGTTGTTCAAGGCTGGCGTTAATGTTGTAGGTGTGCCTAAAACAATCGATAACGATCTTAATGCAACAGATTATACTTTCGGTTTCGATACGGCTGTTAACATTGCCATGGAAGCCATTGACCGTCTTCATACTACTGCCGAGTCGCACAACCGCGTTATGGTAGTGGAAGTAATGGGACGTCATGCCGGATGGATTGCCCTTCATTCAGGTATGGCCGGCGGAGCAGATATTATTCTTATTCCGGAAAAACCCTTCAAGATGGAGGAAGTCTGCGACGTTCTGAAGAAAAGACATGCTAGAGGCAAAAACTTCTCAATAGTTGTCGTCGCCGAAGGCGCACAGTGGGATACCTCTGATGAAAAAGAAGGTATGATAACACAGAACCAGGAATTAGACTCATTCGGCCACGTAAGACTTGGCGGAATTGGAAACCTGCTTGCAAGTGAAATTGAAAAACGTACAGGCTTCGAAACAAGAGCAACCATTCTGGGACACGTACAGAGAGGCGGATCTCCTACGGCATTTGACAGAGTTCTTGGTACACGTTTCGGCGTATTTGCTGCTGAACTGGTAGAAAAGGGAGATTTCGGCAAAATGGCTTCACTTAAAGGTGTAGATATAGTTGCCGTTCCACTTGAGGCTGCAACAGGAGAACTTAAGACCGTGGATGCGCACCTGATGGATGTTGCTGCAACATTTTTCGGATGATATATAGCTGAATTTCTTGGAAAGGCCGGATGTCAGTGTAAATGGCTTCCGGCCTTTTTTTATGGTTTAATTCTGTTGTAGGTTGCAAGAAGTTTGTTCCTGTAGGTTTCCTTGATCTTTTCTTCCACGTCCCCAATCGGTTTTACCGGCACAAGATCCATCACTTCTTCGGAAGACATTCCAGAGAACATTGTCTTAAGAGCCCCTTCGGTCATCTTTTTTATGCCGTCTTCTGTTTCAGAATTATTAAGGCCGAATTCCTTCATTATACTCATTAGTTCATAAAGCTGGAACCATAAATATGTAGGCCCCATTGCCGTAAGTACTGCAAAGGCTTCCAGTTTTTCTTCTGAGACTTCAGGGCAGTCTCCCAAAAGAGAAAAGAGCCCTAGTATACCGGACTTCTCTTTTTCAGAAATTCCTGAAGCGAAACTAACCGGGTTATATCCTGCATTAACAATGGAAGGGGCATTCGGAATTATTCTCACAACCCTGTTGAAGCCTCCCAGAGCTTCCTGCATTTTAGCCATTGTGATCTTGGGTGCCAGCGAGACAATAATAGTACTGTCTTTCAGCTCCGTCTTTATCTCCTTTAGAATTTCACAAATCAGTGGCGGATGAAGTGAAATAAAAACAATATCCTGCCTTGCGGGCATTTTATCGTCATTATATGAAACACATAATTCAGGATAAGTTTGTTTCAGCTTTTCCAGGTATCCCATGATAATATCGCTGACAACAACGTTTGGAAACGTTAGCCCGGTATTGCTAAGGCCTTTCAGGATTATACGTGTAATCCTGCCACCGCCAATGAAACCATAAGATTTTGAATCCATATTCACTCCGGACAATTATTATTAAATTAACCCGACAAATATCGAATGTCTTAAACTCTGAGTTAAAAAAGGCGAACTCCTCCGGAAGATGGCACCTCTTTATTAGGGGTGGGGAGCTTCACCTGATCGCTCACTATTCTCATTCTGAGGATTCAATGAGTCTTCACTTGCAGACTGCTGAAGTCAACATTTCTTAGAATATTATTACCGGAATTAGCCTTTTTTCACGTTTTCTTTTGAAATGCACAATATTATACTTACACAAAATACAAGAAGCGGCATAAAAAGCAAGACTTTTCCTCTCTGTAATTGGAAATCTTTAAATTAAAAGGATTTAACGTGTTGTTGCGCAAAAATTGCCCTAATTATTTAGTTCAGATATACTCATTTGATCTTTATATTTGGATTTTAGCCTTTAATTTTTAATATTTACTCCTAATGGAAATTTGAGGGGATTATGGGTTTTGGCAAAATGCCGTTTCTTTTAATTTTACTTTTTACTTTTCTTATTTCCGCCCCATCCTTTGCTTTTGCGGGTGGAATTGACAGTGCTGCCTACAAACAAAATCCGAACTATTGGCTGCAGACAGGTTTATATAATATATATAGAACTCAGCGATCCAATATAGTAATGCTTGGCAACTCAATAACTCACGGGGTTAACTGGAATGAACTATTCGGGAGAAATGATATTGCTGAAAGAGGAATCCCCAGCGATATTGTGGAAGGTTTCCTGAGCCGGCTGGACTATATTTTCAGGCTGAACCCAAAGATCTGTTTTATTATGGGCGGAATAAATGATATCTATTCGGGCTACAGTGTTGATACGGTTTTTGCTGAATATGTAAAAGTGATCAGGGAACTTCAGAATCACAACATAACTCCTGTTATTCAATCGACACTGTTTGTTTCCGGAAAATGGCACAACGCACAAGAAAAAAATCCTGAAGTAAGTAAGCTGAATTTGCTCCTTAAAAATTACGCTGAAAAAAATAATCTGACTTTTGTTGATCTGATTTCAAAAATGACACACAATGGATTGCTGAGAGATGAACTGACTTACGATGGACTTCACCTGAATGCCAATGGTTACGTTATCTGGCGTGAAGAACTTGACCCGCTGCTAAATAAAATTAACCCATAGACGATTCAGCACATATGATAGACCGGATTTAACAGGTCTGATTTTAACAAAAAGGATATTTATAATCTTTTAGCGTGTTTTTAACATAAAAAAGGAAAATTCAAATGGCATCAATCAAAGATAAGAACAGACCCGTTCTTCTTTTAACTCTGGCAATTCTGTTCTCTTTTATTCTTTCATGCATCCCTGAAGGTGTGAACATTGTTTTCTTCAAAACTAAACCTGTCAGTTTCTTTTCGGATATTAAACCCGATTCGCTTTTAAGTCACAGCCGTTCTCAAACTCCGGAAATCCTTTTGGCCTCCGGCAGCGGGATTCAAAGCAGTACTGAGAAAATTATATATGCTTCTTTCCCCGGACAGTTTCTTTTTGAATCTCTAAGCCGCCTGATCAGCCGGGATCAGGCAACTCCCGGGAGTAATTCGTCTCTGCTGCCTGAAACAAACGTGGGACTTTCAGGCAATGTAGCCCAGATGAAGAACTTCTTCAGTGCCCTTAAACAGTCCCGCTCAAAAAGTGTAAGGGTTGCCCATTATGGCGATTCCGGACTTGAAGGCGATCTGATTGATGCCGATATCAGGCAGATTCTGCAGAAGGAATGTGGCGGCTTGGGCGCAGGATTTCTTCCCGTTACATCACAGGACGTTTCATTCAGGGTTTCTACCGGTATATCTTTTTCAGGCGACTGGAAAACCTCTTCGGTTATCATAGGAAAGGAAACCAATTATCCGCTGGGAATTAACGGCTTTGTCTTTACACCAAAAGCCGGCAGCTGGGTTAAATACGACTGTCTGAACCGTTATTCATCTGCCAGCGGTTTTAAGACAATTAAGATCTATTATTCTGATGCAAAAAATTCATCGCTTAAATATTCTTTTAACAACGGCAGCGAGCAATCGGCCCCTCTTCAGACCGGAACAGGCGTTAAGGAACTTCTCCTTTCGGTGCCTTCAAACGGAAAATCATTTAAGATGACTGCTACCATGGCCGACCAGGCTAAGTTCTATGGCATAAGCATGGAATCAGGTCCCGGGATATACCTCGACAACTTTGCCTGGAGGGGAAATACCGGCACTTCATTCAGGGATATTTCTTCCGATATGATGAAGGACTTCAATAAGTATCTCAATTATAAACTCATCATACTCAGCTTCGGGCAAAACATGGTTTCTACCGGAAATGTCAACTTTGGATGGTACGAAAGCCAGATGACCAATGTTATTAATGACCTTAAAAAAGATTTTCCACAGGCAAGCTTTCTTCTTGTCAGCGTTGGCGACAGGGCAATAAAGAGAGGAACAAAGTTCGCTACCGACCCCAATGTTATGAAAATGGTGGAATCGCAGAAGAAGATCGCTAATTCCACAGGAATTACTTTCTGGAATATGTTTGAAGCTATGGGAGGTGAAAATTCTATGGTCGAATGGGCAAGTTCAGGACTGGCATTCAAGGACTATGGCCATATTTCACTTGACGGTTCAAAAAAAGTTGCTGCAATGCTTTCAAAGGCTATTTTGAATGCATACTATTCTCAGCAGTAATCAGCAGTTTTATTTTCAGGTTGTAGTAGTCTATATCTATTAACTTTCTAAGAAAAAAATAACATGATTAACAGATTTAACCCAAATGAAACTCTCTGGGAAAGGTGGAGCCTGAATGCAGCCCTGTTCCCTGAGAAAGAGGCTATTATACACTGGGATGCAGAAAATGAACCTTACAGATGGACATTCGGCAGCCTGCTTGCAAGCGCTGATAAGTTTGCACTTGCACTCATTCACCGGGGAATCAGAAAAGGTGATGTATGTGCAATTATTGTAAGGCATAATGCTGAGTTCTATCCGCTTTATCTGGCAATTGCAAGTATAGGCGCCATTCCTGCTGTTCTTGCTTATCCAAACGGCAGGCTTCACCCCGACAAGTTCAGGCAGGGGCTTGAAGGTATGGCTATGCATTCAGGGCTTGACTGGATAATGACTGAAAGGGAACTGGAGCATATTGTTGCCCCGCTTACTGTCAGTCAGAACAGTATGATTAAGGGAATCATTTTCCCTTTGGAATTTCATGAGGACCTGAAGTCCAATAACGAGGAGTATAATGAAATTCTCAATATCCGCAACAATATGAAATCCACTGATCCTTTTCTACTTCAGCATTCCTCAGGCACAACCGGGCTGCAAAAGCCTGTTTTGCTTACGCATAAGGAAACCCTGCTTCAGATTGCAAACTATTCAGAGGCATTAAAGCTGACTGATGCAGATAAGGTTGCTACCTGGCTCCCGCTGTATCACGATATGGGTCTTATTGCAGCTTTCCATATGCCTCTGGCCTCAGGAATAACTACAATTCAGATGGATCCGTTCCAGTGGGTCATGGTTCCTGAAATACTTCTGGATGCAATTTCAAAGGAAAAGGCCACGCTGTCATGGCTTCCAAACTTTGCATTCAACCTTATGTCCGACAAAATCCGTACAGAAGATCTTGAAGGAATATCACTTGAATCGGTAAGAATGCTCATTAACTGCAGTGAACCTGTAAGATATGACAGTTTTATGAAATTCCTCGACTGTTTCGGCTCACTTGGTGTTACAAAGGAAAAGTTCGGAGCATGCTACGGTATGGCTGAAATTACATTCTCTGCCACACAGACCGAACCCGGTGTGGAACCCATGCACATTAGTGTTGACAGACAGATGCTTTCTAAGGGAACTGTTAAACCGGCAGATGGCACCACACAGGTGGTACGTGTCTGTGTCTCTTCAGGAAAGCCTATCAGAGGTACAAAAATCAGGATCCTTGATGAAAACGGAAGTGAACTGCCGGAAGGAATGATTGGTGAAATTGTAATTAAATCAGAGACCGTATTCGAAGGCTACAGAAATTATCCCGAAAAGACTGCCGAGGTGCTCAAAGACGGATGGTACTATAGCGGTGATTACGGCTTTGTTTGGGACGGCTACATTTATGCCATAGGTCGTAAGAAAGATATAATCATTGTTGCCGGAAATAATATTTATCCCGAAGATGTGGAAGACGCAGTTATGCAGGCTACGGGAGTCATTCCCGGACGGGTAATAGCCTTCGGCGAGGAAGATGCTTCCATCGGGAGTGAACAGATCAGCGTAATTGCCGAATCACATTTTACGGAGCCTGAAATGCTGAAAAAGCTCCGCATGGATATAATCAAGTCCGGTATGCAGATAGATGTTACTATAAAAAATGTTTATATTGTGCCTCCAAGGTGGCTCATTAAGAGTTCTGCCGGAAAACCGGCCCGAAAGGCAAATATGGAAAGAATATTAAAAAGTAAAGAAGAAGTACTCTGGGGGTAATATGATTTCAGAAAGACTAAAAAAAACAATTCTAAACGTCCTTCATTTGGACGATTTTGAAATAAACCACGATACCAGAGCCGATGAAGTTCCGGGCTGGGATTCCTTAAACCACATAAATGTTATTCTGGCTGTCGAAAAGGAATATAAGGTGCGCTTTAAGAATATTGAAGTGCTGAAACTGAAAAACATTGGCGACCTTCAAAAGCTGGTTGATTCAAAAGCAAACTGATGGAATATTTCGTAAGGCTCTCTTTTTACAGAACTCAATTGAATTAAAAACAGAATTGGAAAATAATTTTTTTTATGGCAATTATTCAGGTGGCTAAAGAATGTTAAGTAATATTGATCTTAATAAGTTTTTCTCATTATTTACTTATGTCCCGGATGATCCGCTTTTATTCAGTACAGCGGAATTTCTGTTTTTCTTCTTTGCCTTTATGGTATTCTATACTGCATTTTCGAAAAGCAGAAACTTCAGAATCTATATTCTGATTGTATTTTCGCTTTTCTTCTACTATAAGGCTGCCGGGCTTTATTTCCTGATACTTGTCTTCAGTTCTGCTTTTAACTTCCTTGCCGGTAAATATATCGGATTCCAGGAAAATTACCTGAAGAAGAAAATGGTTCTGATCGCATCAATTGCGGTGAATATCGGCGTACTGTTTTATTTCAAGTACACGAACTTTTTTATCGAAATTATCAACCATTTAAAGTCTTCCTCAATTACTCCATTGGATATATTTCTTCCCGTTGGAATTTCGTTTTTCACATTCAAGGCGCTCAGCTATGTGCTTGATGTTTACCTTGAAAAAATGGAGGCTGAAAAGAGCTTCAGGGATTTTCTTCTTTATGTTTCCTTTTTCCCGAACATTCTTGCCGGCCCAATAGACCGTGCTTCGGAATTTCTGCCGCAGGTTAAACAGGACTTTATAATTCCGGAAAGCTATATTGGAAGGGGAGTATTCCTCATTATTTCCGGACTTTTTAAGAAAGCTGTTATTGCGGACTACATTGGAGTAAATTTTGTTGACCGCATTTTCGAAATGCCAACTCGATATACAGGAGTTGAAAACCTTCTTGCTGTATATGGTTATGCATTAAAAGTTTACTGCGACTTTTCCGGTTACTCTGATATTGCCATCGGTATCGCTTTGCTAATGGGCTTTAAGCTCATGGATAACTTCAATTCTCCATATCAGGCTTCCTCAATTGCGGATTTCTGGAGGCGCTGGCATATTTCGCTTTCAAGCTGGCTGCAGGATTACCTCTTCCGGCCGCTTCAGATGAAATTCAGAAGTTTAAGAACTTTAGGAAACGCCTCAGCTTTAGTTATTACATTCCTGATCTGCGGGCTCTGGCATGGAGCCTCATATACTTTTATTCTCTGGGGTGCGGTTCACGGCCTTATGATGGCATTTGCTCTGTTTACAAAAAAGCCCAAACAGCGGCTTTATGAAAAGCTCGGCATAAGTAATTCCAGGGCGCTTCACTTTTTCCAGGTAATAGTTACATTCCACCTGATAGCTGTCACATGGGTTTTATTTGGTGCAACTAGTTTATCAAATGCAATGGATATGTTCTCCCAGATATTTAACTATTTCAAGGGCGGGGTATTCCTCCAGTTTGTCCAGGCATTTCCTGCTGTTTTTGCGCTCATATTGGCTGGATACGTTCTGCATTTTGTCCCAAAATCTTTGGAATTAAAAACTGCAGATTTTCTTACAAGAACCCCGCTTTGGGGAAAAGCTTTAGCGCTTGCAGTAATGATCTGGGTTGTGGCACAGGCCAAATCGGCAGATCTTCAGCCGTTTATATATTTTCAGTTTTGATGGCAGCCTTAAAATATCAGGTGACATTCTAAAGGGTAAATACGATGAAAAAGGGAATATGGCCACTTTTATTTTTCTTCTTTTTCTTTATTGCCGCTAATCTGTGGGCTCAGGCTGATTCAACTTATTACCAGGGAACACTGGACCACCGCCTTCAGGTTGGACTTTATAACGTATACAAAACTGAGCACGCCGCAATTGTAATGCTTGGAAACTCGCTTACTCATGGCGTTAATTGGAATGAACTCCTTGGAAGAAATGACATTGCTGAAAGGGGAATTCCGGGTGACGGCCTCAGGGACTTTCTTAAACGCATGCAATTTGTGTATAAGCTTAATCCCAAAATATGTTTCATAATGGGGGGCGTAAACGACCTTTATACGGGGTATCCTCCTGAACTAATCTTCGCTAACTATACCAAGGTTGTTGAGGCCCTTAAAGAACATGATATAATTCCAATTATACAATCTTCATTATATGTTTCCTCAAAATATCTCCTTGCTTCACAGAAAAACCGCGAAATAAGTATTCTGAATAACCTCCTTAAATCATACGCCGAAAAAAACGGCATTCTCTTTATCGATCTTAATGCAAGAATGAGCCGCGGGAACGACCTCCGCAGTGAGCTTACATTTGACGGCATTCACCTGAATGCAGATGGTTATGTCATCTGGCGGGATGAAATTGCACCTGTAATAAGCAGATATCCGGAACTGGGTTCCAGGTAAATAACCCTCTGACTCTGCAGAAAAATACCAGATGAATTAACTTTTCTAAAGATTTTTCAAAAATTTCCGCCCCAAAGCCACTAATAGTGCAATTTTGGGCTACAGAAATAATTCCAAAATGCCGGTTAAGGGCTTGACAATAAAATTTTCACCTGTTAACTTGGATCAAGCATTTGATTTTAAAATGCCATGACCGTGCTCATTGCTTTTTAGGGATCCGTTAAATTCTACTTTTCTTTTGTAATAACTGACATTAAATATATACTCTTTTTCAATCCCTGCCTGGATTGGATTTTTCAGATGTAGTTATTTATCAGCTGTTTTATAACAGACCATTACTTTTCATAATTAACTTGAGGGGATGATGAGAAAAGTTATTTTTATCAATTTCACTCTTATGTGCCTGGTGCTCTTTTCGGCAGTACTTTATGCCCAAGCTCCTGATCCAGTTACATTAATTGCCCCGGCTGATAAAGCTGCCGGAATTTCAATTGAACCAACATTAAGCTGGAGTTCATCTGCAGGAGCAACCACCTATTGGCTTCAGATTTCTACGGATAAGGATTTCTTAACTGTAACGTACGAAACCGGCCTTAGTGATACTTCATGGACTCCTGCAGCAGCTGCACAGCGCCTTGAGAATAATAAGCAGTATTACTGGCGTGTTCAGGCGGGAAATACTTCCTGGGGCGGTTATTCCGTAACCAGAACCTTTTATACTATTGCTGAAGTGAAGCCTGTCCTTGCTTATCCGATTAATAATGTTCTTATATACACAAGATCAGTAAATTTGGCCTGGTATACTAATCCATACAGTGCCGGTATTAAATATGACCTGTATTATTCAACATCAGCTCCGGTTGACAATAAACTTGTTAGCCCGACGATGGTCCCGGGTCTGGAGCAGGCATATTATGCTCTGGAAACCCTTGAAGGAGGAAAAACCTATTACTGGCAGGTAAGATCAAAGTCTGCTGGCGGAACAGTCATATCCTACTCAAAAATTGAACATTTTTCAACTACAACTGATCCAGGTCCCATAAAACCTACTCCTAGCTGGCCTGTAGGAGGAGCAACAGTTTACTCTTCATCTCCTGAGTTTTACTGGTATCTCGGTTCGGCAGATCCGGGGCTCGAATTTATTGTATACTATTCAACCACACAAAATTTCGTAATTGACGGAGCTACACTCAATACTGGCTGGAGCGCTGATTCTTATGCCGAGGTAACATCCACCCTGGCACCAGGGGACTATTACTGGAAAGTAAAGTCAAGACTTGTAAGTGATACCACAAATGAAAGTCTTCCTTCTTCTGAAGCTCATTTCAAGATATATTCCGGTGTGGCCCAGACAGCACCGGTGCCTGTGCCGGCATGGCCCTTCGGCGGGGCTGCAGTGTACTCAACTTCAGTACAGTTTTGCTGGTACCTGAATACGTATGTGCCCGGTCTTTATTATCAGGCGCAGTATAAAAAATTAACCGACGGTAGTTATTCATCACTAACGCCCTGGACGACGGACAGCTATATTACAGTAGACAGCTTAACTGCCGGTGAAACTTACCAGTGGCAGATAAGGTCTTCACTTGACGGAACAGATCTTAAGGCTTCTGCATGGTCAGGCGTGGAGGCAAAGTTTAAGATCGACTCCGGAATTGTTCCAACAGCAGTTGTTCCCAAGCCTTCGTGGCCCGTTGGAGGTACAACTGTTTATTCAAAGACCCCATACTTCTCATGGTATATTGGAGGTGACGGAACAGGACTGCAGTACCGGGTGGAATATTCGGAAGACAGTACGTTCCTGGTAAATAAAGTTTCTCTTGATCCTGTAGCTGATTTATATGCTTCCGGAAGTAAAGACACGCTTGCTGCAGGCAAAACATACTACTGGCACGTTCAGTCTAGGCTTGGAGATACGGGAGAGTGGACCGCTTTTTCAAATCCTCCGGCAATGTTTAAGGTCATGGCTGATGCTGCAATTAAACCGTTAAAGCCTGTTATATCTTCACCCTGGCCGGGAGAACAGATCAGTACAACTACTGCAACACTTCAGTGGTTCCTGCCTGGTTCAACACAAGGGTTAAAATTCAACGTTGAGGTTTATAATTCAACCTTCAGTCCGGATAATATCTTTACTTCACTAAACGGTCTTTCTGAAATGACCGTTGATGTTCCGGGCCTTACACCCGGAGCAACTTATGCCTGGGTAGTTTACTCGTATGAGGATGGTACTCCGGGAAATATTTCTGATCATTCCACTGTTGCAACATTTACAGTAAATCCGGGTACTTCAGCTTCCTTAGTTCCCCTTACGGGCAGCCCTGTTAAAGGGGTAAAGATTTCATCTGATTCTCCTGTTTTAAGCTGGTTTGTACCAGTATCTTCCTCACTGCTGAAATATGAGGTTCAGTACTCCCTTAAAAAGGATATGTCGGATGCTAAGAGCATAACCGGCATTGAAGCAAACTATAAAGCACTGAGCGGACTTAATGCAGGCACTCAATACTACTGGAGGGTTAGGTCATTTAATCAGGAAGGTAAGTCTTCAGCATTTTCAAGCGTTGAAAGCTTTACAGCTGCTTCTCTAACAGATGTTGAGAATAATAACTTACTTATTCCTTCAAAATTTGAAGTTGCACAGAATTATCCAAATCCGTTCAACCCGTCAACTACAATCAGGCTCAGTCTGCCTGCGGCATCACTGGTTTCGGTTAAGATATACAATATGCTGGGCCAGGAAGTAAAAACGCTTCTTAGCGGCCAGACTGCGGCCGGAGTCCATAACCTTATCTGGCACGGTGAGGATAACAGCGGGAATATACTCCCAAGCGGTTCATATATCTTCAGGGTCAGAGCAGGAGAAAAGGTGTCTACGGGAAAAATGATGTTCCTCAAATAAACATTTGTTCATTTATTATTTTAAGCCCCCTGGAAAGAAAATCCTTTCAGGGGGTTTGTTTTATCGGGCTGAAATTGCAGAATGTTTGTAAATACTGGTATTTTTATGCATAGGAGGAGGTGTTTTATGCCTTTTCATAAATGCTCATGCCTTTTTAGTTTTATAATTCGTTTTTCCTTATAAATTATTTTATTAACTTTCATTGGTAAAATTTGCGGTTTATTTATTATCGATCTTTGTGGGGCTAATATGGATGATCATAATAAGACAGAATCCGGGCAGGTCGGGGAAATGACGCGACAGCAAAGAGATTGCGGGACTTCATCCGATATGGAAAACTCCGCTCTTAGGCATAATCCGCCAGGAATTTCCCGTTCCGATCTGGAAATAATACTCGATTCCGTACCTTCCTACATTTTTTATAAAGATGAAAACGACAGGTACGTAAACGTCAATAAAGCCCTGGCAGAGATTTGCGGAATTCCCAGAGAAGATTGGCTTGGCAAGACGTCGGCAGAACTGTTCCCTGATTTTTCAGCTGATTTTCTTATGCTCGATCTGGAGGTGTTAAGAAGCGGTAAGGCTCTTAGAAATATTGAGCAGCTTTTCCATACTCGCGATGGAATCAAATGGCTTCAGACAGACAAGATTCCGCATTTTGATAAAAATGGAAAAGTTAAAGGTGTGGTCAGCATTTCTACAGACATCACCAAACGCAAGGAAGCTGAAACTGCTCTCAGGGTTTCCGAAACAAAGTACAGGATAGTTGCTGAAAATACATACGACTGGGAATTCTGGACCAGTCCTGATGGAAATTTTGTCTATTCCTCTCCTTCATGCAAAAAGATCTCAGGCTATGAGGCTGAGGAATTTGAAAACGATCCCAAGCTTTTAGAATCTATTGTTTATCCTGATGATTTGGATATTTACCTGTCTCATATTTCCAGCAAAGACGGCTACCTTGAGCAGAAGGATATTGAATTCAGGATAGTTAAACTTGACGGGCAAATTCGCTGGATTGCACACTTGTGCCAGCCTGCCTATGGCCCCGAAGGAGTGCTTCTGGGCAGACGAGGCAGCAACCGTGATATTACGGAAAGGAAAATTGCTGAAGAGGCCCTTTCGATGAGCGAAAAACGCTACCGGATTCTGGCTCAGAATTTTCCAAACGGCGGTGTAATTCTTTATGATAAGAACCTGCGCTATATGGTTGCAGATGGAAATGAAATTGCCAGAACCAGCTCTTCTATGGAGTCGGTGGTCGGCAAGACTATCTGGGAACTTTATCCTCCCGAGACATGTAAACTTATTGAACCATATTACCGCGCGGCTTTAATGGGTGAGGAAAATATATTTACTCACAGGCTCTTTGACAGATTTTACGAATTCCATACGCTGCCTATTAAGGAAGAAGACGGAGATGTTTCGGCAGGCATGTGCCTGATTCTTGATGTTACGAAAAAGATACACGACGAAGAAGAGCTGATAGCCCTTAATGCGGGCAAGGATAAACTATTCTCAATTATCGCCCACGATCTTAAAAGTCCCTTTACTGCACTGCTCGGATTTTCTGAATATTTGACAAATTACCTGGAGGACCTTAATAGCGAGGAAATAAAGGAATTTGCCGGCAGCATCTATAAGTCAGCCAGCGGTGTCTATAAACTGATTGAAAACCTTTTGCAGTGGTCGCGCCTTCAGCTTGGTAGAATGGACTTTGTTCCCCAGGCCTTTAATTTCAATGAGCTTGGTGATGAAATGGTGCAGCTCTACCAGGCTAATGCATGTAAAAAGAAGATAACTCTCATCGAGGAAATTGAACCCGGACTTGTGGTTTATGCGGATAAGCATATGACAGAGACAGTTCTGCGCAACCTGATCTCAAATGCAATCAAATTTACCGGTCAGTCAGGAACTGTCAGTCTGATTGCTGAAAGAGAAAATGGGACCGTAAAAATTACGGTTAAAGATAACGGCCTGGGAATGGACACCCTTCAGCTTTCAAAACTCTTCCGCCTGAGTGAGCACCGTTCAACAGTTGGAACTGCGCAGGAGAAGGGAACAGGACTTGGACTTCTGATCTGCAAGGAGTTCGTGGAAAAAAACGGTGGGGATTTAATTGTAGAAAGCCAGGCGGGACAGGGCAGCAGTTTTGCTTTTACACTGCCTGAAGCCCGATGAAGTGAAATGAATTTATGTTATGTTAAACCAATCACTAATAATCAATCATTAAAATTAACTTTATATGAAATCTAACAACATGGTCCTTATGAAAAATATATTCTTTGTATTGTTTGCAGGCGTATTAATTGGATCATTGACATTAACAAATGCACAAGAGAATAAAAAAATGACAGAATTACTGGATAAAGTAAAACAGCAGTTTGCTCCAGATAAACGGACGGCGATTTTTAATGTTCAGGCAGTTGAAGAAAACGGATCTGTAACTCTAAAGGGAGAGACAAATATTCCGGCGGCCAGGGACAAAATGATCTCTGAACTGAAAAAAAATAATATCAATGTTAAAGATGAAATTTCTGTCCTTCCTTCAAAGGATCTCAACGGAAAAACTTTCGGAGTTATTAATCTTTCAGTTGCCAATATCAGAACAAATCACGAGCATTCAGCAGAAATGGCTACACAGGCGATGCTTGGCACTCCCGTAAAAGTGCTTAAAAAAGATCATGGATGGTACCTGATTCAGACTCCCGACGAATATATTGCCTGGGTTGACGGCGACGGAATTCAGCAGATGACAAAGGCAGAGTACAACACCTGGAACGGTGCAGAAAAAGTTTTATATACGGCTTTTTTCGGTTTCACTCTTTCTGAACCCGATCTTAATTCGGCCCATGTGTCAGATATTGTAAAAGGAAATATTCTTAAAAGTCTGGGTGAGGAAAAGGGGTTTGTTAAGGTTGAATATCCTGACCACAGAACTGCTTTTATTCCGAAAAATGAATGCATGAACTTTAACAGCTGGCTTGAGAGCCGTGAGCCAAATGCCGAAAACCTGATTAAGGCAGGAAAATCCCTCATGGGCGTTCCTTACCTTTGGGGCGGTACTTCAGTTAAAGGTGTGGACTGCAGCGGATTTACAAAAACAATATATTTCCTTAGCGGCGTTATTCTTCCGCGCGATGCCTCGCAGCAGGTATATTCTGGTGATCCTGTGGATACCAGGGACAGTTTTGACAATCTTAAGCCCGGTGACCTTCTTTTCTTCGGAAACAAGGCCACGGCCTCTACTAAAGAAAAAGCAACTCACGTTGCTATGTACATTGGTAACGGCGAGTATATTCATTCTTCCGGAAGGGTAAGAATTAATAGCCTCGACATGTCAAAGAAAAATTTCAACTCTCACAGATTCGATACATTCCTGAGAGCCAGAAGAATTCTAACTTCACTCGACAGGAATGGAATATCACTCATAAAAAGCAACGATCTTAAACTAAAGGTTGAAAATGAAACAAAATAGAAGAGATTTCCTTAAAATTTCCGGCCTTGCCGCCGGAACCGCACTTTTGGGCGGATACTCAAATAACCTTTTTGCCAATAAAAATATCAACACTATGAAATCAGGAAAAATGAAATTCAGGTTCAGACCATATACTCTTGAACTTAAACACGTCTTTACAGTTGCTGAAGCTTCACGTTCAACTACAGCTGTTATGCTTACAGAAATTGAGTACGACGGCATCACCGGCTATGGAGAAGCCTCAATGCCTCCTTACCTCGGCGAGTCTCATGCTACGGCAACCGAGTTCCTTTCAAAAGTTGACTTAACGAGATATTCTAATCCGTTCGATCTTGATGATATTCTTTCTGATATTGATGCCATCGCTCCGGGAAACCCTGCTGCCAAGGCTTCTGTAGATATCGCCCTTCATGACCTCATAGGAAAGCTCATGAATCAGCCCTGGTATAATATCTGGGGATATGATAAGAATAAAACCCCGAATACCACATTTACAATCGGCATAGATAAGCCTGATGTAGTAAGAAAGAAAACTCAGGAAGCCGTCGGAGCATCCTCAGGCTTTAAAATCCTGAAGGTAAAGGTGGGCCTGGATAACGACAAGGAAATGATTGAAACTATCCGCTCAGTTACCAATGTGCCTCTTACCGTTGACGCTAACCAGGGGTGGAAGGATAAACAGTACGCCCTTGATATGATTCATTGGCTTAAGGAACATAATGTTGTTTTTGTTGAACAGCCGATGCCCAAAAATATGGTTGACGAAAATGCATGGCTTACACAGAACAGCCCTCTTCCTACTATGGGTGATGAGGCGGTTCAGAGGCTTGCCGACGTTCCCAAGGCTCACGGCGTCTATTCAGGCATTAATATAAAGCTGATGAAGAGTACGGGTATGAGAGAAGCTCAGAAAATGCTTATTCTCGCACGCTCACTAGGGATGAAAGTAATGATAGGCTGCATGACCGAAACCTCGTGCGCGGTTTCTGCTGCCTCACAGCTTTCTCCAAAATGCGACTGGGCCGACCTGGATGGCAACCTTCTTATAAGCAACGATATCTATAAAGGTACAACGGTCGTTGACGGCAAAGTTATACTGACCGATTTACCCGGTTTAGGTATTACGAAAATCTAATTGTTATTTTCAGGAAGAGGGGAAAAATACCAGTTTATGTTTCAACTCTTCCTGCCATTTTTATCTGAGTCTTCATAATTCACGGAGAGAACAAAATGTTTAAGACTTTTCTCACAGGAATTTTAATATTAATCGCAGGAGTATCTATGGCTCGTCAGAAAGCAGAAAAGATATTTCCTTATAACTATACAACAACCAGACTGGATAATGGACTGACAGTCATCCTTGTTCCAATGGACAGCCCCGGGCTGGTTTCTTATTACTCTGTTGTCAGAACCGGCAGCAGGGATGAATGGGAACCAGGGAAATCGGGCTTTGCACATTTCTTCGAACACATGATGTTCAGGGGCACGGAAAAATATCCCGGACCAGTTTACGACGGGATCATTACGGGACTTGGCGCTGATGCTAATGCCTATACGAGCGATGATTTAACGGTTTTTCACCTGAACTTTGCAAGCGACGACCTTGAAAAAGTAATTGAGATTGAATCCGACAGGTTCCAGAATCTTAAATATGATGTGCGAGAATTCCAGACAGAATCGGGGGCAGTTTACGGTGAATACCGTAAAGGTAAAACAAGCCCATGGGAAGTTGCCTTCGAGAAACTTCAGGATATGGCTTTCGATAAACATACCTATAAGCATACTACAATTGGCTTTGAATCAGATATTAAAGACATGCCTAATATGTATGAATACAGCCTCAGCTTCTTCAAGCGTTATTACCGCCCTGAAAACGTAGTTATTCTTGTGGTTGGCGATTTCAAGAAAAATAACGTCCTTAATCTGATAAATAAATACTATTCTTCCTGGAAGCCGGGCTATGTTCCGCCTCAGATTACTCCTGAGCCGCCTCAGACAAAAGAACGCTCAACGGTTGTTACTTATCCGGGCAAAACATTGCCCCTTTTAATCGTATCCTATAAAGGGGATGCTTTTGACGTCAATAATAAAAACATTCTGGCATCCGTCCTCGTTGCCGATCTTGCCTTCGGCGAGACAAGCGACATTTATAAGAAACTTGTGCTCAAGGAACAGAAAGTGCAGTTTATTCAGGCTGATTTTGGTTTCAGCCGCGATCCTAAACTGCTTTATATCTATTCGATGATTAAGGACCCGAAAGACGTGGAGTACGTGAAAAACGAGATAAATAAAACAATTACTGATTTTCAGAATACACTGGTAGATAAAAATAAACTCGATGCCCTGAAGAAAAAAGAAAGATACTCTTTCCTGATGCATCTGGATACACCGGATAATGTGGCTGGATTCCTGCCCCAGTTTATTACCCTTACAGGCGGAATTGATGTCGTCGACAAGCTTTATTCAGGCCTTGGAATGATCACTTCTGAGGATATCCGTCAGGCAGCCAGGTATTATTTTATGCCTGAAAAGAAAAATGTAGTTTTAGTCAGGGGAGAACAGCAATGACCAGATATTTCTTATTTTGCATTTTGTTTCTGTTTAGTGTCACTTTAACGGCAAAACCAAAAAATGGGAACCCTATGAAAGAGAACCTCGTGTTACTGCCGGTGAAAAATGATCCGACCGTTTCCTTTAAGATCTGGTTTAAGGCCGGCTCTCAGAATGATCCCAAAGGGAAAGAAGGTCTTGCCTATTTAACAGCACGCCTTGTTTCCGAAGGGGCAACAGAAAAGAACAGTTACGAAGAAGTGCTTGAAAAACTATTCCCTCTGGCAGCCGGCTACAGCGCTTCTCCTTCAGCGGAAATGACGGTCTATTCCGGCAGGGTGCACAAGGATAACCTGGAAGTTTACTATCCTCTTTTCCTCGACGGAATACTTCGCCCAAGGTTCAGCCAGGATGATTTCAACAGAATTAAGGATGAAACTCTCAATTATCTTACTACTACTCTTAAGTATTCAAGCGATGAGGAACTGGGTAAATCTGTCCTTTACCAGTACATATTCCGCGATACCCCTTACGGCCATATTGAACAGGGGACAATCAGCGGAATTAAGAATATCAGCCTCGAGGACGTTAAGAACTTCTATAAGAGATTCTACAACAGGAATAATTTTGTTATCGGCCTTGCCGGCAGCTATACCAGGAAACTGGCCGACAGGCTTCAGAAGGACTTGTCAGCGCTTCCTGCAGGAACGCCGCAAAATCCCCCTGAAATTAACTACGAGCCTATTAAGGGCCTGAATATAACAATGGTTAACAAGGATGCCCCTGCTACTGCCATTTCTTTCGGGTTCCCTATTAATGTCCTCAGGGGTGAGAAAGACTGGTATGCTCTTGCCGTAGCCAATTCATGGCTCGGAGAGCACAGAAACTCAAGCTCACACCTTTATCAGGTGATCAGAGAGGCCAGGGGATTAAACTACGGCGATTACAGCTATATTGAAAATTTCCCCGGCGGCGGACACAGGCAGATGCCCCCTGTTAATGAAGCAAGACGTCAGCAGATCTTTGAGGTCTGGATCCGTCCTGTCCCTAATGAAACCAGGCACTTTGTATTAAGAGCTGCAATGCGCGAATTGAAAAATATCATCGATAAAGGGCTTACAAGTGAGGAATTTGAACTTACTCGGAAATTCCTTAAGAATTATGTGCTGCATTATGCTCCCGAAACTGAAATGCGCCTGGGCTATGCCCTCGATGACAAGTTCTACGGCATTCAGGGAAGCCACCTGGAGACTTTCAGGAAAATGATGGATCAACTGACACTTGAAGACGTTAATAATGCCATTAAAAAGTACCTTAATTACGATAACATGAAAGTGGCAATAATTACAAAAGATGCTGAAAGTTTCAAAGAAGCTCTTGAAAATAACACGACTTCTCCAATAACGTACTCAACTCCCAAGGCAGATAAGGTATATGAGGAGGATAAGGAGATCAAAGACTATAAACTGGATATCCCCGCAGATAACATTAAAATTATTGGCGTAGAAGACCTCTTCAGATAAAAGTGTGCTTCCCAGAATTAAAAAAGGCGGGATCATTTATCCCGCCTTTTTCATTAAACCATACTTTTGCCCCGTACTGATAATATTTTATTTTGGACATCCCCAGCCTGAATGTGTCAGCTTGTCCTTGTATTTTCCAAACTGAGGGGGATTGTAAAAAAGATCAATTCCTTGTTTTGCTGCCTTTGTATCAAAAGATTTCTCTTTTGAACAATCAACACATCCCGCGTTTTCACTGAAATTTTCTCTTGCTGAACCGGTCACATCCCCGGGTTCCGTGTTCGAAGCTCTTGCAGTTTCATAACCCGTTAAAAATTTCTTTACCTTTTCTGCATCATAAAGTGCAATTGTAATCATCGTCCTGGTATCTTCTTTTAAGCGGATAAAAGCGTTTTCTGCAAAGCCTTTAAGGTATGAATGCAGGTCTTCCATCTGGTTGCTTCGGGGAAGTTCCTTTAAGAACTCACTGCTTATATAGGAAAGGTGCAGATATTCAGGCGAAGCCATTATATAATTTGCGTAAGGAGTAAGCTGCGAGATAACTCCCGGTGTACCGTTATAACAGGTTGAAAGCAATAGAAAATCGAATTTCGAGTCTCCCATCTGTGAGGTGCTCTTGAATAATGAGAGTGCCTTTGCCAGATTGCCTGTGCTGAATGGTTTTTCATTATATGATGCATTATATCCGCTCCCGTCCGTCTCCGGTATTTCATGGCCGTAGTAAAGGAAGAAATTTCTTAGAATTTTGCCTGGCAGATCCTGGACATATGAAGCGTATTCACGGAAAAATGCAGCCTCGATGTCAAGATTCAGTAGTGAGGGATTGCTGTTATAAGACTCATTTTCAATAAGCTGCCCGTTCCGGAAATAATAAAATTCACCATCTTTTAAAGGAAAAAGGAAAAGGAAGTGTTTCTTTGATTTCTGATGGAAAATAAAAACTTCGGAATTGGGCAAAGCTTCGGCAACCGAAATAGCCTGGTCAACCATTCTTTCATCGGCTTGTATATCGTTACCATCATTATCGTGATATAGATAGCTGCCGTCGCCATGAATATAGTAAACTATCCTGTACTCTAGACTGTCAGCCTGTGCCCGGTTTTCTTCTTCTGTTCTGGATATATTGCGGCATGCAAAAAACGAAACACTGACTAGTGCCAGCAGAAAATAAGCTGCAATTTTCCACATTAATGACTCCGATACTTTACTTAAAACAGCAGGTCCGGGAATATACACATTCCCGGACCATATCATTAAATTATTCCCGATTTATCTTACAAGAAGAAGAACCAGAATAACAATCAGCAGCAATGTTGTTACGCTAATTGTAACCCACTGGTCAGCCTGTTCCATATCCTGTTTGACAAAATCGGCAAAATTATTAAGCTGGTTATCCTGCACTTTTGTATATCCCTGAAGTCCGTTCAGTTCATTATATTTATCGGATACAGAGCTCTTCAGTGAATTTAATGCCTTGACATCACCGGCAGGAATTCCGCGCATATTTATAATTGTAGTCAGTGCGTTATTAAACTTTTCAAATGATTTATTCAGAATATCACGTTTTTCTGCAGGAGCCTGGGCTTCTTTAACCTTTATGGATATACCGTTAAAGTATTGTTTGAACTTATCCTGAACTTTTGCTGATTCACCGCTTCCGGCAAAGGTTGCCTGCGAAAAGATAAATGCTAACAACAATGCAGCAACTAACCGAATCCTGTACATATATTCCTCCTTGTTATGTAAAGTATCTCTTCTTAAGTATGCCTACATATTTATATTATTATTTTCATCCTGCTTTTTCAAGAGCAATCAGCAGGGTACATTCCTTTAGCTCCGGCTGGGCAAGAAATTTATAATTATACTTGTTTTCTTGATTTTTCACTTCATTATCTTCATATTTACATATGATTATTAAAGAGTTTTCACTTTCAGCCGGTGACATTGATCTCATAAGAGTAACCGGCTTCGGACTTGAAAATATCGGCTCCGAAGCCTGTATGATATTTGTGCACGGTTTCAAGGGCTTTAAAGACTGGGGTTTCGGTCCTTATCTTGCCAGGTATTTTGCCGATAAGGGGTTGTGTGTTCTTACCTTTAATTTTTCGCATAACGGAATAGGAGAGAATCCCCTGGAATTTACTGAAATGGAAAAGTTTGCAGGCAACACTTATTCCCGCGAAGTCGCAGAGCTCTCCGCAGTTATTGATGCATATAAAACCGGTTATTTTGGAGCCGTCAAGTCACCAAAGGCTATTCTTCTTGGTCATAGCCGGGGCGGGGCAATTGCTCTTCTTGCAGCAGTCCGTAAGCCTGAGGTTAAAGCAGTTGCTCTGTGGGCCTCTGTCGCAAGCCTGGACCGCTATTCCAAAAGGCAGAAGAAGCAGTGGCGTGAAAAAGGTTTTATGGAAGTTAAGAACCAGCGGACAGGCCAGGTGATGAGGTTAAACGCATCCTTGCTTGATGATATTGATCAGAATTCAGGGGATCTTCTTAATCTCCAAAAGGCAGTTGAAAACCTGAACAGGCCGCTTCTTATTGCTCATGGCGAACAGGATATTGCGGTTCCGCTTAAGGAAGGCGAGCAATTATACAACTGGGCCGATAAGAGCCAAACTGAGCTCTTTAAGCTTTATGCCACAGGCCATACATTCGGCATTAAGCATCCTTTTGAGGGCAGCAACGAAAAATTTGAGAGGCTTTTAAGTAAAACGTATGATTTTATCACTACTAACGTAAAATAAACAGAGGTAAAAATGTCAGTTAATGAGAGTGTAAAAAGTAATATAACAGCCGGGTATGCAAGTAAAGTTTTTTCTTCGGAAATTTTCTGGGTGCTGAGCTTTACAATAATGACGTTCTTTGCGGCTCAGGTGGAAGTTCCGGTTCAGCCGGTTCCTTTTACGCTGCAGACTATGCTCGTAATTCTGGCCGGTGCCTTCCTGGGGGCAAAAAAAGGCGCTTACAGCCAGATAATTTATCTTTTCATGGGTGCAATAGGCCTTCCGGTCTTTGCAGGCTTCAGCAGCACTGCAAGTCTTTTTGGACCAACAGGCGGGTACCTGCTTGCTTTTCCGCTCGGAGCTTATATTTCAGGCCTGATCCTTGAAAAAAGAAGAAGCCTTGTAGTTACCTGGCTTGCAATGGCCTTGGCTACATTAGCAGTAATTATTATCGGCGCAAGCTCTCTCAGCCTTCTTTTCCACAGAAGTTTCGGCAGCGCTTTCTTTGCAGGCGCCCTGATCTTCTCAGTTTGGGATATAATAAAAATATCGGCAGCTGCAAGCATTTACTTCTCCTTGTCAAAGAAGTATTCAAAACTGCCTTTATAAAAGATTGTTCTTGCCTGTGGGAAATTCTGAATCTGCCAGCTGGTAAATGGCAGATTTGGAATTTCCTTCAGTCTGCCGGAAATGTGTTAATTGGACTTTTGGCTGGCGAATCTTTAAACTAATTCATTTTTTGTTAATTTTTCGGGGATTGGTCTTTCGCTCATGGGAATTAAAAACATTATCTTTGTTATCGTTTTTCTGGCTGCTTTTGTTTTTTTCGGCTATAATGTCAGGAGACTTATAAGTTACCTCAAACTGGGGAAAAAAGAAGACAGATTTCAAGACATTTCAGCACGCATTAAGAATGTACTCTTGATTGCTTTCGCTCAAACAAAAATCCTTCGCGATCCTGTAGCCGGTACAATTCACTCTCTGATTTTCTGGGGCTTTGTACTTTTCCTTTTTGCCGTTCTGGAGAGCATTATTCAGGGTTTTTATTCTCCTTTTGAACTTTCCTTTTTAGGCTATTTTTACAGCCTCATTACATTGGTACAGGACCTGTTTGGACTTCTGGTAATTGCGGCAGTCATTTCGGCCCTTTACAGGAGATTTGTTGTACATGTGCCCCGCCTGGAAGTAGGTAAAAAGGGGAAAATGGATGCCGCTGCAGTTCTCCTGATGATACTTGTAATTGTTGTTTCAATGTACGGCATGAACATGGCATCTGTTGCTAAGAACAATTTTGTAATGAAGCCTTATGAGTTGAGGCCTGTTGCATCTGCCCTGAGTCCTTTATTCTTTACAGGGGGGTCAACTGGTGCCGTTCTTAGTTATGAGGTTTTCTGGTGGATTCATATAGTTTTTATACTTGGATTTTTAAATTTTCTGCCATTTTCAAAACATTTGCACGTACTGACGTCAATTCCAAACGTTTACTTCTCAAAGATTGGTAAAAAGAAAAACGTTCTTAAGCCTCTTGACCTTGAAGATGAAACTATGGAGGTTTTCGGTGCTTCTGATATCGAGCACCTTAGCTGGAAGGAGATGTTCGACGGCTATACATGCACTGAATGCGGCAGGTGTACTGCTGCATGCCCGGCTTCAAATACGGGGAAAATCCTTTCTCCAAGAAAAATTATCGTCGATATACGCCACAGGACTATGGAAAAGGCCCCTGTCCTTTTAGCAATGGCCGGCGGAGCTGAACTTTCAGCCGAAGAACAGGCTCACAATAAAGAGGTGCTCGATAAGCATCTCATTCACGATTATATAGATCCTGCAGAGCTTTGGGACTGTACAACATGTATGGCCTGCATGCTGGAGTGTCCTGTTACAATTGAGCATCTGGACTCAATTATAGACATGAGGCGAAACCTTGTTCTTACAGAATCGGATTTCCCGGCAGAACTGAACGCTACATTCAGGAACATGGAAACAAACTTTACCCCATGGGCTTTTAATTCGCAGGACCGCGCTAACTGGGCCGAGGGAATGGACATAAAAACCATGGCTGAAAACTCTGATTGCGAGCTCCTTTTCTGGGTCGGCTGCGCGGGCTCTTTTGACACAAGAAATCAAAAAGTTACGAAAGCATTTGCAAATTTGATGCAAAAAGCTAATATTGACTTTAGAATTCTTGGAATTGAGGAGAAATGCAATGGCGATTTTGCCAGACGCCTCGGCAATGAATATCTGGCTCAGATGCTCATGCAGGAAAATATTCAGACCCTTAACGGCTATGGCGTCAAAAAGATTGTAACTGCATGCCCGCATTGCTTTAATTTTATTAAAAAGGAATATCCTCAGTTCGGCGGAGACTATGAAGTGATACATCATACAGAACTGATTCATCAGCTTCTTGAAGAGGGTAAACTTCAGGTTAATGAGAGCGCAGCAGCTGAGAAAATGACGTATCACGACTCCTGTTATCTCGGCAGATATAACGGGGTATATGATGCTCCGCGCGAAGATATAAAAAAACTCGGCGGTACGGATCTTATTGAAATGCAGAGAACACACGACAGGGGATTCTGCTGCGGGGCCGGCGGCGGACGCATGTTCCTTGAGGAGACCGAAGGTACCAGGGTTAACGTGGAACGTACACGAGAAGCCTTGGAGACGGGAGCTGAGACAATAGCCTCTGCATGCCCGTACTGTATGACAATGCTGACTGACGGCGTTAAAGCATTCGACAAAACCGAGGAAATACAAGTAAAAGATATTGCTGAAATTGTACTGGAACATATTAAATAATCTAATTAACTTTTAATTATCTTGTTAATAACTTAAGGAGGATCTCATGAAAGACAAGTATGATGAATTATTAAAATTTGTTCAGGGTCTTGAAACAGACGTTACTAAATTCACTGAAAAAGGGCAGGCAGCTGCCGGAACACGTCTGCGTAAGAGTCTTAGCGAGCTGAAGAAATTAGCTCAGGAAATGCGTAATCAGATCCAGGATATAAAGGCCGAGAGAAAGGGCGGCACTGAGGAAAAAGCTCAGTAATTTATTACCTGAAAATAAAGTTAAAAGCCCTGAAGTCTGTTTTTTAAGTCTTCAGGGCTTTCGCTTTTCCTGAAATGCAAACCCGACCCATTACATTTCATTCAGAAAAAGACACTTCTCTTTTACCTTCTGCCGTTTGCCTTTTTAAGTATTACTTTTTACTTTTCAATTCAAAATTTATTTTAATTTGAACCTTATGAAATACGAGAGAAATTACTTCGTTCACTATTACGACTCTGACCTTAAGAAAAGGGCCCTTGTTACAAGCATTATGAGATATTTTGAAGATATCGCCATTATGCAAAGCGAGGATGCGAGCGTTGGACTCGATTACTACTCCAAGAACAATGTTGCCTGGGTGCTTTATAAGTGGGATATTGAAATATTAAATTATCCGAAATTTAAGGATACACTAAGGATTGTTACATGCCCCCTGGCATTTGCGAAGTTCTACGCTTTCAGGTCCTTTGACGTGTATTCCATGAGCGGTGAGCACCAGGTAAAGGGAAGTTCCATGTGGTTTTTCGTGGATATGAATACACGCAGACCCGCAAGAATACCTCAGGAGGTATACGACGGCTACCAGATTACTCCTGCAGACACGAGGCAGCTTGAAATAGAGGATCCAAAAGCCCCTGAGGAGATTGACTACAGCACCACCTTCCGCGTAAGGCAGAGCGATATCGATACAAACGGCCATGTAAATAATATAAAATACATAGAATGGGCGCTTGAGGCCCTGCCTCAGGAAATATTCAGCAGTTTTACACTCCGCCGTATTAAAGTTGTTTATAAAAAAGAAACCATGTACGGCAGAATGATCAGTTCCTCTGCTTCAGGCATTAAAGACGGGGATAAAATGATTTTCAGGCATAAGATCTCAGACGGGGATCTGGACCTTTGCTATTTAGAAACCGAATGGCTGCCTGAAAAAGGTTGACCAATGTCACGCTTATCCTTCGGTGTGTCCCGGTAAATATGAAATTCGTCAATTTTTTACAAATTTACACTTGTACTTTAATCGTTTTAAATAAACCAGGAGTTCAATTCCCGGAAACAGCCTGGTAAAAGTAATCCTAAAGACGGAGTCATATTATGTTAGCCAGGTTTTGGGGCGTCAGAGGTTCAATACCAACACCTCCTGATAGTATTCAGATAAAGGAGCAGATGCTTGAACTTCTAAAGTATGCCTCTGTAAAGGATATTTCTGATGATTACAATAGGGAACAGGTCATTCAGGATTTCCTGAATGCTAAGCCTCTGCTTATTGGCGGTAATACCTCTTGTGTTGAGCTGAGGACCGACGATAAAATTATTATATTTGATATGGGGACGGGCATCAGAAATCTGGGCCTTTATCTTATGAATGAAACTTCTTCAGAAGAGGGTTCTGAATATCATATTTTCCTTTCTCATTCACACTGGGATCATATTCAGGGATTTCCTTTCTTCTCGCCGGCATATCTGCCGCAGAATAAAATATTTTTCTACAGCGTGCACCCCGATCTTCAAAAACGCCTGGAAATGCAGCAAAACTCGCTGTTTTTTCCCGTGAAACTGGCCGATATGCCCAGCCGCATGGAATTTATTCAGATGGAGGAAAACTGCCATATTGAGCTCGGAAACCTTTTTATTGAGAACAGGGAACTCTACCACCCGGGAAAATCCTATGCCTTCAGCGTTAAAAAAGGGAATAAAAAATTCGTATTTGCAACGGATTCTGAATATAAGGATACAAATCCCACGGCAGCCGAAAAGTATATCTCGTTTTTCAAAAACGCCGATCTGCTTGTTTTTGATGCACAGTATACTTTCTCGGAAGGAATTCAAAAGGAGGACTGGGGCCACAGTACTTC
Source organism: Syntrophomonadaceae bacterium (assembly GCA_050259615.1). Classification (GTDB taxonomy): domain Bacteria; phylum Bacteroidota; class Ignavibacteria; order Ignavibacteriales; family SURF-24; genus JAAXKN01. Next base: position 34,408 of record JBLNAZ010000099.1, read on the forward strand.
AGTGGCAGGAATTGACCTTGCTGTTGAAGCCGGCGTTAAAAGAATTGCTCTATTTCATCATGAGCCTGAAAACAACGATATAAAACTAAATTCAATGCTAACTCAGGCTCAGAGATACCGGAGAATCAATTATCCTGATGCAGGCCTTGAGATTCTCCTGTCATACGAAGGAATGGAAATAAAGATCTGAAAAGGATTTTTTGGAACGGACCTTTATTTAAAAGACAAGGTTTTAGCTCAAATTGAAGCTTCCCTTTGAGCTAAAACCTTTGGCGGGTCTATTCTCCGCGCCTTCGGTTTTGTGAACACCCGGCGGGGTAAAACTTTATCCGTGTCTTTATTATTTCATAATTTACGAAAAATAAGAAAATTAACTCTTACCTTTCACTTATTCTTCACTTTCGTTTTCTTCTTCAAGCTCCATCATTACTTTTACTGCATCCTGGTTCGCAATATCTCTTGTCCAGAGATATTCGTCGTAGAACTCTGCAAAATTTCCATTTAAGGATTCGACGTAATTATCCAGATACTTTGAAAGAATCCTGTCGGCCTCATTAAAAAGATCCTGTAAAGGAGTCATGGCACTGGTTGAAACGAAGCTTGCCACCTTGTTACCCAGCGAATTCCTGAAAAGGTTCATTTTCTCCTGAAGGTCAGAAAGCTTCTGAGCACTGAGATTATATTTATTAAGTTTATGAATGTTTTCCTTAGCTAAAATCCTCAGTATCTCAGCTTTTTCCAGAAGGTCCCTGTCGAGCATTCTTACAAAATGGCTCTGGGTCATTCTGCATTTTTCCTTGAGCTTAAGGTCGCCGTTTTCTTTTGCAAAGTTAAAAAGTGATGAGGCAACCGGTACCAGGTTAAAGATTAAATCGTCTTTCAGCCTGGAGGTCTGGATTGTAATTTCAAATGCCTCCGAAGAAATTGCCCTCTCTTCGCGTCTGATTTCATCAACAACCTTACGGAATCTGGAGATTGCCGATACCAGTGCGGGAATGTTGGAAATTATCTCTTTGTTATCCGCAAGGAAAGAAATTACTGCGTCGTACATATCGAGTTTGTTTTGTTCTTTGTCGCTCATGGCGTTCTCTTTCTTTATTTTATAAATTCCTTTAAATGACAAACCAGTTAATACTGTTTTTTACTGTGGGAAACTTAATATCCTCGGGAAGATATTTCTATAGGGTTCTGTCTGATATTTTTGTAGTCTTTTGTCTTACACCAAACTCCTGCCCGAAGGTAATTTTTACATGTAAGAATTTCATTACTTCCTGAATATTGTGCAACTGCTTAAAGAATGAGTTACTAAAAACTTTATTTTTAGCAAAAATAGCCTTATTAATTGCCAATTAATTTTCAGGCATGCTATTTGTCACTTGGATCACTGTCACCATATAATTAAACGTAGTTATAACAAGGAGGATTAATGCTAAGGATTATGATCAATAAGAAATATCTGTATTACGGCTGGCTTGTATTCAATTGTATACTTCTGATTCTTTCAGGTTACTTTCAAACTCTTGGGACAGCCTTCTTGAAAAATGACTGGACACATTTTCTTGAAATACACACCAGGCTGTACCCGCTGGATACAGATAACCTGGGCTATTATGATCTTATGGAATTCAGCCTTTACACAGGTTTGCCGGTTCTGATAATGAAAATAATAAATAAATTAAAGCCCTCACCCAGACACAGCAGCTATAATGTGGCAAGTTTAAGAAAAAGAATATGATAGGGAGAAATAATTATGGAAATTATATCAACTGTCTTACTGATAACCGGTTATTTTGCAGGTTTAGTTTTTGTTTGCAAATATATTGGCAACTTTTTAACAAAGTATTAATTTAACCGCAGTTAATTAAACTGCATAGTACTCGAAATTCACTCCATCAGACCTCTCGGTCTGTCAATGTTTACCCCAATTCACATTGACATTCTGAGAGGCTTCCTATTTTTTAGGCTTCAAACAATTCTAATGATATCTAA
>JBLNAZ010000100.1:0-6131 GCA_050259615.1 Syntrophomonadaceae bacterium
TTGTTGTAGTTGACCTGTCAGGCCGCACGATAGGATTCATTGTAGACAGTGTAAGCGAGGTCTTAAGGATACAGAAGAACATAACAGAGGCACCTCCAAGCCTGGTAGCCGGAATAAACTCGGAGTACATCACATCCATAGCCAAGCTGGAAGACAGGCTTCTTATCTTACTGGATCTGGATAAGGTGCTGGTCGAAGAAGAAAAGCAGATGCTTGCAGGTGTCTGAGCCTAAGCATCGTTACCATTACCAGCCCTGTTACTCCCCGGAGGCTCAGGGCTGGTCAATAGGATAAAAGCCTGCTAAAGCGGGTTTCAATAGGAATATCTTATTATTTTTCCGTTGAACGTCAAGGCCCATGCATTGCTGCTGTCCAGGAAGTAAAGATCAGAAAGCATATTCATGGTTTTACTAGTGTATTCAAACTGCACATTAAAGCTTTTACCGCCGTCGGTTGTGTTATAGATTTTTACAGTGTCCGGGTAGTCTGAAGTGCTTGCGAACCAGCCTGTATTCGCATCCGAAAAATAGACGTGATTAGTTTGTATTCCTTTTACAGCAATCATCTTCTTCCAGTTTTCTCCTCCGTCTGAAGTATAATAGACATAAGAGCTGTCGCGATGGAATGAATCGGGATTATTGTTTTCAGTAACCCAGCCGAGCTTATCATTAAGGAAGAAAATATTGCTGTTCCACCTAACGGGCAGATTGTTGTAGGTATTCCAGCTGCTGCCGCCATCTGTCGATTTTTTAAAGTTCTGGCCGCCGAACAAAGAAGCAATAAACGTATTGCCGAAGGTTTTGAAATATGAGTATCCATTGGGAGGAAGGTCATATTTCATCTGCCAGTTCTTTCCCTGATCCGTAGAAAAGTAAATCCTGCCTTGATTGTCAGACAGCCATAATATGTTTCCGGAGTAGCTTATTCCGGCAATAAAAGAGTTGATGCCTGAAGTTTCAAAAACCGGATTCCAGTTAAGTCCGCCATTGCTTGTATAGAGAAGGGTTTTAGAATAACCGCCTGTGAGTCCTGTATTCTTATCAAAAAAGAAGATGCAATTAAGATCAGCTTTAGTTCCGCTTTGCTGTCCGGTCCAGCTCAGGCCCCCGTCATGTGTGCACTTCACTTTTCCGCTATCGCCAACGATCCATCCGTTCTGTCTATCCGTAAAAAATATCCTGCCAAGGCCAAAGCCATATCCGGCATCCCCGATCAGCTCCCATTTTCCTTCACCCGGAGCAGGGGAGACAGGATTATCTGATTTCCTGCAAGCAGAGAATGAAATAACGGAAAAGATAAAAAGATTTGAAAGGATTTTTACCAGTCCTGAGGTTTTCATATCAGCTCCATGCATTTGAAATGGTTGAAAATGGAATCCATTGTATTAGGAAAATTCTGAATAACTTCGAACCTCACCCTGCCTTAAACACAACAGTGAAGGCGGTTCCTTTTCCTTTTTCGCTTCTTACGTGTATTTCCAGGTTGTTGAGATCGCAGTATTTTTTGACCAGGGCCAGGCCAAGACCGTTGCCCTCAAAGCGGCGCGTGTAGCCGGTATCTTCCTGAACGAAAGGCTCAAACAGTCTGTCCAGGAACTCTTCCGACATTCCAATGCCGGTATCGGCAACTTCAACAAAGACAAGTCCCGATTTTTCCCAAACACTTACAATTATCTCTCCTTCAGGAGTATATTTGATTGCGTTATCGATGAGATTTATAAATATCTGTCCAACCGTGTAGCTGTCCACTTTAACTTTTGGCATCCTGCCGTTGGAGTTAAATCTCAGATGCAGTCCTCTGGAGTCAGCTGCAGAGGAGAATTCATGCAAAATATGCACCAGCACATCCTTTTCCAGGTCCAGTTCCTCATAAAGGCACTCATAGCGTCCGGCCTGAACGTCCGACATATTCAGTATGAGGTCAATGGTTCTAATAAGTCTTCTTCCGCTGTTGTCGATGGCATTAAAGCTATATTCTGTAAGTTCGCTTATTGAAGTCTGCATCTCTTCCTTCAGTAGGGATACATAGCTGAGTATTACATTAATAGGAGTTCTTATCTCATGTGAGATCTGGGCCAGGAACTCGCTTTTCAGGCGGTCGGCCTCCTGAGCTTTTTCCTTGGCTTTAATGAGTCCCTCTTCAGCTTCTTTGAGAGCTGTAATATCAGAGGCTATGCCTATAATTCCTTTTATTTCCCCCTGTTCATCTTTAAACGGTATCTTGTCAACTTTTATCCATCTTTTCCCCTCACGTGTTGTCATCTGTTCAATGACATCCCTAGCAGCTCTTTGGGTTTCGATTACCTTTTTATCAGATTCGAAATAGATTTCACCCTCGCCAGGGAATATTTCTGTAAGAGGCCTGTTAACAAGATCCTTCTTCGGGCAGGTGAACCATTTATCAGCTGCGTCGTTAACCCAGATAAATTCGTTTTTCAGATTTTTGAAAAATATTAAAGCCGGTACGGAATTAAATATTTCCAGCTGTTCTTCCTGCTGCTGACGGAGCTTATATTCGGCATTTCTAATATCGGTCAGGTCGGCTGCCACTGTAAGAACAAGAGCATTACCGTCGGGAAGATTTCCAAGGGCTGCACTGTCGAAGCTCCATATTCTTGAGGTACCGTACTTGGTACTTACAACATATTCGCCATCTTTTATACGGGGCTCTTTTTCGTAGTAACTTGAGATTACGCTGACCATTTTATCTTTATTGCTGCCGTAAGCCTTTTCAGCCCAGTCGCTTATGGTTGGTATTTCCTCGTGCGTGTAACCGCTGATTCTGGTCCATGCCTCATTGACAGTTATCATCTTGCCGTCGGAAGAGTGAATAGCCATAGGGAAAGGCGCCTTATCCAAAGCGAGTCTGAAGCGTTCCTCGCTTTGTTTAAGCTGGGTCTGAACATTTCTGTACTCTTCAAGAATGCCGGCATTTTCAAGGGCGATAGCGGCAATAGTAGCCAGCGACTGCATGAGTTCTTTATCTTCGGAATTAAATCCACCGGGTTTATTATGAATTTCAAAGCACCCGGCGAGCCGGCCGTTTTTATCGATGATGGGGATATCAAGAAGAGAATAGAACTTCAGTTTCTTCTGTATTTCAGGAATGACGAAAGGATCATTTACAGCGTCATTGGAAAGATAAGCCTGGTGTGTAGTAATAACATGGCCGGGCACGCCGTAATTTTCCTTAAAGCATAAACTGACAGGGAACCATTTACCGTTATCATTATATTCAGTAAAACTCATGAGGCCGTTCTGCATGAGGCCCGCAGCACCGGAAGCGGCGCCTGTAAGGTCGAAGGCATAGCAGACCAGTTTGCGCATAATTTCAGGGATTTCCAGGACGGAGTTAATATCCCTCGATGCACGGTTTAGGACCTGAAGCTGGGCGTTCTTCTTCTGGACTTCATTTTCAGCTATAATCCTGCTTTCGATGTAATTGTTTATCCTTTTCATATAAAAGCTGATCAGCCCGAATATTAAAAGGCTGGTGGCCAGGATAAACATAATCCCCTTAAAAATGCTGATTTCCACCGACTGCTGGAGATTTTCAACAAATCTGCCCACGATCCAGTCCGAAGACAAGATCCACAGTCCGCCGGCAATAGCATAAATAAAAGCGACTTTGAAGGCTACATTTTTATTATTAAAGTACTTTTGGTATTTGTCAAACAGCATTAAGCGTCATAAAATATTAAGTTGGAAAAAGATAGCAACTAATAATTAAAAAGCAACAACTTTCCTGATTTACTCGTCTGCAGGATTCAGTTATACTTACTGTTTTTGATTAAAAAGAACGGTTTCCGCAAAAAACAGGGCGGAATATTTTTTGCAAGCTACGGAATTTGGAGGATAAAAGCATGCAGGAAATGGAAAATTATGCACAAAAGTAAAATTATTTCACATTTTTTGCAAAAATTTTCCGAAAACGGGCTTCGTCACCATATATATATTATGTAATAAAAGATTGCGTGATGTTAAGAGCCTTTCTCAAAAACATTGCTGCTCAAAAAGTAACCGCGCGCAGTTCCTTTTGTTGCTGATCTATAATCAGGCCGGTTTAACCCTAAACCGGCCTTCTTTTAAGACTTTTTGGCCTTGGAGGATGGACCCCGGGTGCTGGCGCATTTTTATGACGCCGGAGCCTGGGTGCTTGTGGCTGAACCATTCTCCACCTCCGGCGTTTCGGCACGCCTGTCTGAGACCCTGACGGTCAGAACCGGTATCTCAAGAGCATGCCTGACACCAGTAATTGTCTGACCGAATATTATGTCGCTCAGGCCGGTATGCCCGTGCGATCCCATAACAAGCATATCCAATTTTAATTCCCTGGCAGTGGCAATAAGCATCTGAACGGGATTTCCTACCTTCAGACAAATCTCCACCGGAAGCTCCGGCTTTTCGATCTCACGCACCAGTTCTTCCATATAAGCCTCGTCCTGGCGGAAATGCCTGCTGTCGCTTTCATCGCCATATACATAGGTTCCCGGCGACTCCAGTACGTGAATAAGCGTAATAAGTGTGTTATGGGGCCTTGCAAGCGATAATGCCATTGATATTACATCATTATCACCGGGGCCGTTTTCCAGAGCCACGCCAATATGCTTAATGGATCTCTGCGTCAGCCCCTGTGCAACAGTCTGCCCGCGGGTAACAATCCCGCTTTCCCATATCCTGTGCTTTCCAAAGATTGGCATAAATAAGATGTACATCAGAACAGTCCCCAGAAAAATTGCTGCAGCAAGTATAAGCACAAAATACCCAGGCGTAAGATCTTTTGAAAACTCTCCCATAGCATCAATTACAAGCTTCATATTCAAAACCACAATTACAGACGCAACAATCCATGCTAAAATCTTAACCCAGAGCTTATTTGTAAAACTTCCCATCTTGCCTTTATCCGATGTGAAATGAATGAGCGGTATTACGGCAAATGGAAGCTGAAGGCTTAATACCACCTGCGAAAATATCAAAAGCTGGTAAACACCATGGCTTCCGGACATTGCAATTACAATTACCGCAGGCAGTAAAGCAATTCCTCTTGTGAAAACCCTTCTGAGCCAAGGTCTCATCTTGAAATTCAGGAATCCTTCCATCACTATTTGTCCTGAGATTGTTCCCGTCAGAGTGGAACTCTGTCCGGCTGCCAAAAGGGCAACAGCAAACATGGCTGGTGCAAGTGAGGTGCCGAGTATAGGTGCAAGAAGATTATGAGCCTGCTGAATTTCTGTAACAACAATACCCCGGCTGAAGAATATAGAGGCGCTAAGGATCAGGATTGCAGCATTTACAAAAAATGCCGCGTTAAGAGCCACAGCTGAATCCAATAAATTAAATTTACATGCCTCGGCTTTCCCGGTATATGTCTGTGGTATTGCCCTCGACTGCACGAGCGAGGAGTGGAGGTATAAGTTATGCGGCATTACAGTAGCGCCAATAATTCCAATTGCCACATACAAGGCCCCGTCGGGAAGACTTGGAACGAATCCCCCAAGCACTCCGCCCCAGTCGGGACTCGTAAAAAACAGTTCTATTAAAAAACATAATGCAATAGTGGCAATCAGCATTACAATAAAGGCTTCCATTTTTCTTACACCAAGCTTTTGGATTGCCAGAAGGAGGAAAGTATCAAAAGCTGTAACGGCACACCCCCATAAAAGCGGAAGGCCGAAGAGCATATTTAACCCGAGCACTGTCCCAATTACTTCGGCCAGGTCCGTAGCAGCAATTGCAATTTCAGCCAGGACCCATAGCACATAGCCCACGCCTTTGGGATACTCCTTGCGGCAGCCCTGAGCAAGGTCGTAGCCGGTAACAATACCAAGCCGAGCCGAGAGGGTTTGTAAAAGAACTGCCATGAGGTTTGAGAGCAGGAGCACCCAAATAAGGGCGTAGCCGAAACGGGCCCCGCCCTCGAGATCTGTAGCCCAGTTGCCGGGATCCATATATCCGACGCTGACCAGGTATGCGGGTCCCACAAAGGCCAGCAGTCGCCGCCACCAGCCGCGCTTTCTCACCTGGACTTTTCCCATTTCCGCTATTTTCGGCTCTTCAACTTTTTCCATGTATGTTTTTCCAAGTCTTTAAACTTCTTTATTATACAAAAAAAAGGTTCAACGTTCAACGTTT
>JBLNAZ010000101.1:0-120087 GCA_050259615.1 Syntrophomonadaceae bacterium
CATCTTTGTTTTTGAATTTTTGTTCAACTTCTTTACATCCGCTGAACTTTTACTTCATCTGAAGACGAACCCTCTTTGATTCACTTTTTACTTCAATCTTTTTCAGAACATCTCTTTTCTTCTTTAGCATTTGCTTTCGAAAAGAGGCTACAAATCTAATAAACTCATCGCCTTTTGTCAAGAGTTTTCTTCAGGTTATTTTTATTTATTCCAAAAGAAATACAGGTCCTTTACAAAAGCCGCTATTAATTAACCGCACCCTGCGCTTTATAGCTACCGCTAATACTGCTCAATCCGGCTTTTGCCTCAGAACGAAAAAGCCGGGAACCAAGTTTCAACTGCATTGTTTAACTGCAGGATTTTTCTTCCAGGCTTTAAGAGTCTAATAAGTTTGTTTGTCTCTGTGCTTCGGGTAATATGCGACTAAAACTTTTGTTTTGCTAGGGAAAAATTTGTCCCATTTACAGTGGCTTATTAATTCTGTTTTTAACTATATTTTTTGTTATTTTAGAATCGGCCCTGTGACTATTGACAATAAATCGTTTTTTATTGTATTTTATTATTAAGATTTAAAGATATTTTGCTCTGGAATTTGAATCCTTTCCATGATTTTTTTGTTTTTAACTATATCAGGAGGATTTATAGCATTAGATTGATACGATGAACAAAAGAAGATTTTTATTTTAATAACTAGAAAAGGATGGGTATAATGAAAACAATTAAATCGAAAATCGACAATCCATTATCCGATTTAATCAGCGATGAGATTTACGAGCTCCTGAATTCGAAAGGTTTGATTGATGAAAAGTCTGTCAGAGATTACCAGATCCGAAATAAGTTTAAGGAATTAAGAGCCACGAAACTCAGTGCCAGCGATGCTATTGATGCTCTCAGAGAGGAATATCCATATTTGCAATTTGATACAATCAGAAAAATTGTTTATCAGATTCATAAATAAAGTTTTTTGAATTCATGACTCAACAAAGTTCTCTCCCCAGAACTTTGATTTAACGAGTCGGCCCAGTGTCCCCCCAACACTGGGCTTTTTTTAATCTCTTATTTTGGAACACATTTATATGGCTAAAGTAGTAAAGAAAACCACGACAAGACCCGTAAAAAAAACTTATTCATCCCCTTTCAGTACTTACTGGGTAAAAGAAAATTATTATCTGCTCCTTCTGGGAGCTCTTTTCCTCATAGCGGGCTTCTTTGTAATGTCCCTCGGCAAATGGGATAACCCGGTTTCACTGGTGCTTTCACCAATTCTTCTTGTAGTAGGCTATCTGGTTGTACTGCCTGCCGCAATATTTTTTAGAAAAAAACAGATAGCTAAGAAGGCAGACAATGTTCCTGGGCAAAGTTAAGGGTAACGTAATATCGACACAGAAGAACCAGTACCTCTCAGGTCAGAAGCTTCTTCTGGTGCAGAAAGTTGATCTGGAGGGTAATTTCATCGGCAGTAAAGACGTTATCGCTCTTGATCTTATCGATTCAGGCATCGGCGACACAGTTCTGGTGGCACAGGAGGGGGATGCCGTTCAGCAGATACTAGGACATAATAAGGCTCCGGTTAATACGATCATTGTTGCAATTGTTGATGATGTGGACATAGGAAAATAACCCTAATAAAACCGGTCTTTTAAAGTGACAAAGCTTTCTTTTGAGCAACTTGTCTCACTCAGACTCCTCCTCAGCGTGGAAGGCATTGGACCGGGCAAGATCAGAAACCTGCTTGCCCAATTCAAATCCCTCGATACTATACTTTCAGCCAGCCAAAATGAACTGGTAAAGACCGATCAGATCAGCCAGATCCTGGCTCGGAGAATAAGACAAGCTTCCTTTTCGCGTGATTTAATCAGAAAGAAAATCCAGGACGAGACCACCAGGCTGGATAAAATGGGAGCCTGCATTGTTACCATATGGGATAAAAGCTATCCCTCACTCCTGAAGAAAATCTACGATCCGCCTTTGATTTTATACACTCTGGGCTCCTTTACAGAAAGTGATAATTACCCCGTTGCCGTAGTCGGCACACGCCAGCCATCTAATTATGGTAAGATCCAGGCTGAACGGTTTTCTTCTGACTTAAGCCGGCAGGGAATTACGGTTGTAAGCGGCATGGCACGCGGTATAGATTCCATTGCCCACCGTGCGGTTCTTAAAGAAGGAGGACGCACTATTGCTGTAATAGGTTCGGGTCTGGATATAATTTATCCTCCCGAGAACAGGCAGCTTTTCCATGATATTGCAGATAATGGCCTCATAATTACAGAGTTTGAACTTGGGACAAATCCCGATGCACAGAACTTCCCCAGGAGAAACAGAATTATTTCAGGACTTTCACTCGGGACAATAATCATTGAATCGGGCATTACAGGAGGCGCCATGCAGACGGCAGCTTTCGCTCTGGAGCAGAATAGAGAGGTTTTTGCCGTGCCGGGCAATCTTGGTGTAAGACAAAGCGAGGGTACAAATGCCCTTATTCAAAGAAGCGGAGCTAAACTTGTATGCGGAATTGATGACATAATTCAGGAACTTGAAATAAAGCTTAAACCTGTCACAGGGAAAAACATCCCAAAGGCATCTGAAGAGGAACTGAATATGTTTGAAGAGAAGCTTTTAGCCTGCCTCGACAAAGAACCAAAACAGATCGACGTCATCTCGGCAGCCTCCAGCCTGTCGACCTCCGACTGCCTGGTCTATCTTCTTTCGCTTGAATTTAAGGGGCTTATTAAACAGTATCCTGGCAAAATGTTCGCAGTAGTATAGCTCCAGAGCACCCCCGCTTAATACTTCTTTTTATTTTTCCAGAGGGCCTTAAGTCTTTCTTTAAGCGTTTTTTCCTGGCCGTTTTCAGAGGGATTATAATACTGCTTTCCCCGCAGCTCATCAGGAAGGTAATCCTTTTCAATAAAATTCCTTTCAAAGTCGTGCGGGTACTGATACTCTTTTCCATATCCCAGCTCCTTCATGAGCTTTGTGGGTGCATTCCTTAAGTGCAAAGGCACCGGGTAAAGAGGCTTGCTTCTTACGTCCGAGAGAGCCTGTTCAATTCCCATATATGATGCATTGCTTTTGGGAGATGAGGCAAGATACGTAACACCTTCAGCAAGTATAATTCTCGATTCAGGCATTCCGATCTTTGAAACCGCACTGAAAATAGTTTCAGCCAGCAGGAGAGCATTTGGAGAAGCATTTCCGATATCTTCAGCGGCAAAGATGATCATTCTGCGGGCAATAAAGAGCGGGTCCTCGCCCCCTTCCAGCATTCTTGCCATCCAGTACAGGGCCGCGTCGGGATCGCTTCCCCTGAGGCTCTTAATGAAGGCTGAGATGATATTAAAATGCTCCTCGCCGGCTTTGTCGTAGAGGATATTTTTCTTCTGGATAACATTTTCAATGACTTCTTTTGTAATATTAACTGTTTCCTGATTTATCTGCTGCATTACGGCAGCTTCAAAAATATTCAGAAGAGTTCTGGCATCTCCGCCCGAAACATAGATCAGAAAATCTGTATTAACCGTTCCGATATTAAGGCCCGATAGGAATTCGTCCTTCTCCATTGCAAAGTTGAGTATGTTCAGGAGATCTTCTTTGGACAGGTCGTTCAAAACGAATATCCGTACCCTGGATCTCAAAGCTGGAATTACTTCGAATGATGGATTCTCAGTTGTAGCTCCGATCAGCACAATAAGTCCCGACTCCACTGCCGATAATAGCGCATCCTGCTGCGACTTATTGAAGCGGTGAATTTCATCGATAAACAGGATGGTTCTTTTCCCAAAGAGTTTATTCTGCTCGGAAAGAGAAATTATTTCCCTTATATCCTTTACCCCCGAAGAAACCGCATTTATCTGGTGGAACTCCGACTTTGTCTGCCGGGCAATAATCTTGGCAATTGTAGTCTTACCCGTTCCCGGAGGCCCCCAGAGTATAAATGAGCTGAGGGTATCGTTTTCAATCATCAGGCGGATCGGTTTGCCTTTGCCTAAAAGGGCCTCCTGGCCGCGGAAGTCTTTCAGTTCTTCCGGGCGTACCCTTTCAGCCAGTGGAATATGGGGAATCTCTTTTTTCATCTACTTTTCTTCGATCCTGTAAACTTTTTCACCCTTGCGTACCATGTGATACTTTTCCCTTGCAACCTCTTCAATCTTTGAATCCCTGGTTTTAAGAGAATCGATCTCTGCCCTTAAGAGCTGATTTTTTCCTTCCACTTCTGAAATCTTTCCCAGGAGCTCTTTCTTCTGACTGAAGAGCTTGTAGTACTGCAGAATTCCGAACCTGTAAAAGAAGAAGAATGCCAAGGTCAGAACTAAAACAGCTGCAGCTGCTATAGCTATTTTTTTATTCCTGAAAATTTTTGGGATCTGCATTTTTAAAGTGACAGTTTTATTATTTTTTCAAGCAGTTCATTAAAGCTCATCCCCATGGCTTTAGCCATTTTGGGAACAAGGCTTGTATCGGTCATTCCGGGCAGTGTGTTAACTTCCAGGCAGTACATCTTTTCATCTTCTGTCAGTCTGAAGTCAAACCTGCTGTATGCCTTGCATCCAACAGCCTTAAAGGCCATGATTGCCTGCTCCTGCAGACTGCTTGTAACCTCTTCTGAGAGCTGGGCAGGAACGATGTATTCAGTCATTCCGTGAGTATACTTGCATTCATAATCATAAAGCTCATGCTTAGGCTTGATCTCAAGAACAGGAAGCGCCATTTTGTCGAGCACTGTAACCGTGACCTCACGGCCCGGGATAAATTCCTCAACAACAACGGATTCCGAATATTTGAGTGCAAGCTTTACTGCATCGTCAATCTGGCTTTCATTATTGCAGACGGTAAGTCCTATGGTTGATCCTCCTTCATTAGGCTTTATGACACAGGGATACCCCAGCAGCTTGTTCACTTTATCCCTTGCAACCGCCTCGTCGTAGTCGTGCGGGGTTATGACAAACCATTTGGGCGTCAGTACGCCATAGTGCTGGAACATAATTTTCGTCATGCTCTTATCCATAGCAAGTGAACTTGCTAGCACTCCTGAGCCTGTATATTTTATTCCCCTTAATTCGAGTAGCGACTGAATGGTTCCGTCTTCTCCCCACCTGCCATGCAGTGCAAGAAAAGCCAGATCCACGCCGTCGAAAAGCGGTGAATTAATTGCAGTTATGCAGTTTCTGTTGCTGATCTCAGTAAAGTCTTTTTCTTCAAAAAGCAGCTCGGGATCTTCCGGCTGATTAAGTCCGTATGCCGGGTCAATGGCCTTTACATTATAACCTGAATCCTTAAGCGCCTTATAAATGGATTTTCCGGAATGTTTTGAAACTTCTCTTTCTGGTGATGTTCCGCCTAATAACAGTGCAATCTTAATGTTTTTATTCTCGCTCATATCCTAATCGTTTCATTTATTATAAAATTATTTATTTAACTTAAGTCCATAAACTCTTTCTGCAATATCATAAAGTTTCCTGAGGCTTTCGCCCGACAAAGGCTTTTCCCCGCCGAGACTTCTTGCAACGTAGAGAGTCTGAGCAGCGTGTTCGAGTTTCTCCATCTTAAAGTACGCCTCCTTAACGCTGCGCCCAATTGTAACAGCCCCGTGGTTCTCTAGCAAAAATGCCCAGGATGAATGTATATGAGGCCTGATAGATTCAGGCAGTTCATCAGTTGAAGGGGTGCCGTATTTGCAGAGCGGGACCTTGCCAAGCGAAAGAATGACTTCAGGGAAAACCGGTTTTCCGAAACCCTCACCCCTTGTTGAAGCAAAAGCAGTTGAATAGACCGGATGGCAGTGTATTACAGAATTAACGTCTTTTCTTTCACGGTAAGCCAGCAGATGGATTTTAACCTCCGTAGATACCTTACCCTTTCCCTCAAGAAGATGCCCGTCGAGGTCAATTTCCAGAAGGTCGTGCTCTTCGACTTCCCCTTTGCATTTTGCCGAAGGAGTAATAAGTATTCTGTCCTCAGACAGTCTTGCCGAGAGGTTACCGTCGTATGCAGCTACAAACCCCTTTGCATAAACCCTGTGGCAGGCTTCAATCAATTCCTGGCGTACGGTCATTTTTACCTTCCAGCTCTTCCATCAATTTCATATTTATCAGCCCATCCCTTCCGGTCACAAGAAGAGGTTTATCAGTTAAAAACGACTTCTGGAAAGCGCGTAAGGCAAAAAGCAGTTTATTTCCTCTTTTCCTGAATGCCTTCCGGGCCTCCCCGCTGAGGTCAATTGTCAGCTTGCACGGGTGGCTGCTCCGGCCGATCAGGTTCTCAATGCTTATGGCTCCGTTGTAACCTAATATTTCAACTCTGTTGAAGGCTTTTTTTGTATTAAAAGAAACGTTAAAAAAGCCGTATCCGCTTTTCTGATATTTTGCTATTGCTGCTGCAAAATCATCCACTTCGCTTTTATAAATGATATTATCGGTAACTCCTGAAATAGAGGTAATTTCACCTCCGAAATAAATCAGAAGGTCGAGCAGATGCGTACCAATATCCCTCAAAGCCCCGCCGCCGCTTAACATCTTATTAAAACGGAAGTTTTCGTTCGGAGCATAATCGGTGTTAAAATTTGCCGAAACAGATACTATTTTTCCCAGCATTCCCTTTTCAATTATCTCCCTGGCCTTAATAACCAGAGGGTGAAACCTGTATACATAATTAACGCCGAACTTCACATTCATCTCTTCGCATACCTTCACCATTTCTTCGGCCTGGAGAGAATTTACCGCCAGAGGCTTCTCGCAAAGAATGTGCTTGCCGGCTCTGGCTGCCTTTATAACCTGAGCGTAATGGTGCAGGTTTGCGCTTGCAACATAAACGCAGTCAATGTCACTTTTTAAGAACTCATCAAAATCGTTATAACAGTTCTGAACGCCGAACTTTTCGGCCAGAACCTTTGCACGGGCAATATCGCTGCTGTAAAGAGAATTCAGCCTGCTCTTAGGCAATAGCTGAAGAGTAGGAATGATAGCCCTTTCAGCAAAATCACCGCATCCGGCAACTCCCCATTTAAGACGCCTTATTATTTTCCCGCCAATTTTTAACATACTTTATCCCCGCATTAAAGTGCCCAAAAAGAACCGGCTCTCTAAAAATTAGATTTTTAATTTTTCCAGAAGCATCATTGTCGGCCTGGAATTTTGCATTATATAAAAATGCACCGCCGGTACATTCCTGTTCAAGAGATCCTCTACCTGTCTGCACGCCCAGTTGACCCCAATTTCCATTACGTGTTCAGGTTTTGCACTTAAGATCTCTTCCGACAATTCATCCGGAATATCGATATAGAAATTCCTTGGAATATTTGTCAGCTGCGTCTTGCTGGTAATTATCTTCAGCCCCGGAATAATCGGTACTTCAATACCTTCCTGCCTGCAGCACTCCACATAATCCAGATACTTTTTGTTATCGAAGAACATCTGGGTTACGATATATTCTGCGCCGGCATCAACTTTTTGCTTTGTATGCTTGATGTCAATTTTCATATTCGGAGCTTCAAAGTGCTTCTCCGGGTATCCGCCCACACCCACACAAAAATTCGTCGGTTTGGCATCCAGAAGGCCCTCTTCGAGATACCTTCCATGATTCATAGCCACGATCTGGCTTACAAGCTCGTAAGCATATGCATTTGCGCTGCGGCCATAGTTCAAGGGCTTCTTAAAGGAATTTTCATCTCCTCTTATTGCAAGAACGTTATCAATTCCCAGATAGTGGAGTTCTATAAGAAAATCCTCGGTTTCCTCGCGTGTAAAGCCCTGGCAGATGATGTGCGGTACAGCATCGATGTTGTACTTGTTCTGAATAAGCGCACAAATGCCAAGCGTACCGGGTCTTTTTCTTTTTACCCGCCTCTGAATACCGGTCGGGGTTTCTTCATATATTACTTCAGCCGCGTGGCTGGTTATATCTATAAACGGAGGGTGATACTTTGCAATATTATCTATAACAGAAAGAAGGGCTTTTATGTCTCCCCCTCTCTGAGGTGGTATTATCTCAAAACTGATCAATGGACCTTTTCTAACAGCAAGGTGCTCAATAACTTTCATATTATCCCTGTTTTTGACGGCGTAATTTAATCATTTCTTTTTTAAAGTTCCTGCTTATTTTTATGCACTTTTCCGGGGAGAACTCCATTTCCGGACAGCTTTATCTCAGGATCATTAAACCGTAACCTGAGTTTTTGACTTCTCTGTCGCCCGTTGCAACGCGCACATATTTGCCTTTAAGCCACATTAATGTCATATCCTTGTAATGTTTGCTTAAAACATTTCCTGACTGCCCGGTAGTGAGTATAAGATAAAATTCATCGGGTTTGGAAAAGTCATAAATATACCTCATCGAAGGCCCCAGAATTGTCTCATAGGGATCGTTAAAAGAATATTCTGTATTGAAAAGACTTGTCCCGCTTCCTCCGACTTCATATGGACCTATGTCTATAATCTTGTCAAGAGCGCCAAACCTTCCGTGAAACAGGTGCTTAAAAGTCACATTATGCAGCTTTCCCCACTGCCAGTCCTGCACCGAAGAGCTGAAGTGGGTTTCAAAATATCTTACAGCATCAATAAAGCTTCTGCGAATGATGTCATCGCGCGTTTCAACGTTCTTTGTATTCACATTGTCAAACCACGTTGATTTATTTTCCTTCAGCATTTTCATTATGCTGCGGTAGGGCACGTTTGCAGTAAATACATATTCGTCATAGAGACTTTTTCCCATCTCATCTTCAAAAGTGTTCCTGAGGAGGAACTGAAAAAACACTTCAAAGACTGCAGGCAGCTGGCTTCCCTCCTCCAGGCTGTAGTTCCAGGTCTTAAACAGGTTCAGGATCCCCGAAAGCACTCTGTCCTTAACCTTCACATCATTAAATGCAGAAATTATATACGGCGTCATCTGTCTTGCATACGGAGAAACAAAGTCTGCCTGGTACTCCATAAAATCGCCTGCAGAATGCTTCTGTTTCCCCGTCAGAAGCTCTGTAATCCTTTCAATTCTTGAAGGAGGCTCCCAGAGGTTAGAAATATGATAGTTGAAACTGTTTACAGTCTTATTGTTTGCCGAAGCTATATAATTTTCCGGAGGATTAAAAAGTGAAGGCATCTGTTCATAGGGGACGTAACCCTTCCAGTCGTAGGCGTCCGTCGTACCGTCACACACAAATGTCGGATTTACAGAAGAACGTATCGGAAGCCTTGCACCGCAGATATAGCCGATATTTCCGGTTTTATCGGCATAAACAAAGTTCTGCCCCGGCACATAGTAATGGCTCACAGCTTCCCTGAAATCGTTCCAGTTCTTCGACATATTAATAGCCATTATGGCATAAAGCTCATCGCTGAATTCGTTACCCGTCCAGCGCATGCTTAATACAGCTTTTTTCTTATACCTGTCCGGAAACATTGTGTTGTACGGATGAATTTCTGAAATAATCGGGCCTCTGTGTGTCTCCTTTACTGTAATCTGAACGTCATCTGAATCCTTTACATGGATGGTGTACCTGTAGTTTTTCAGGTCCTGCCAAACATTATTGAACAAGTACTTTTTACCCGTGGAATCGATTTTTTCCATGTAGAAGTCTGCATCATCAGCCATAACGTTTGTCAGCACCCAGGAGATATTTTCATTTTTTCCAATTACAACTCCGGGAACACCTGGCAGCGTAACGCCTTCAGCTTTCCAGTTTTGCCCCCTGATTACAGCGGCATACCATTTCCCGGGGGCCTGGAGTGCCAGGTGTGGATCATTGGCAATTATAGGTTTTCCACTTGAAGATTTAAGACTGTTGACGACCCAGTTATTAGAGCCTATGTGTGTTCCTCCGAAGCCTGCAAAATTCCTGAAAGAGCGGTCAGTTTCCACAAAGGCAGTCGTTATTTCCGGAGCCGCTTTAAGCCCGGATGGAATTACAGTAGGGGCATTTTCAGGATAGTCCGGCAGAATCTCTTTTGTTTTTTCCTCTCCAAGCTTCTGTACCAGGTTACTGAAGGCAATGTCTGTCCACCAGCTTATATTAAGCTCCCATGCCATCAGTTTGCCAATTATAAGGCTGTGTTCCGGTTTCCAGGGATAAGGATCATAGCCGAGTGCATCAAACTCCACCGGGTAGCTGCCTTTAGCTTCCTTTATATAGGCATTAACTCCGTTTGAATAAGCGTTCAGAAGAGAAAGATACTGCGGGTTTAATTTTCCCATATCCCTTTTTACTGTGCGGTCGATCCCTATTGTTTTGAACATCCTGTCGTAGGGGAGTGTCTTGGAACCGAAGACCTCGCTTAGCCTTCCTTCTCCGGCCCTGCGTGCAACATCCATCTGGAAGAGTCTTTCTCTTGCGTGCAGGTAGCCAAGCGCGTAGGCGGCATCGGCATCACTGCCTGCATAGATGTGGGGAATTGCATACTGGTCCGTATAAATTTCCACACTGTTTGAAAGTCCTCCAAGCTGTTTATCGCCCTCGTATTCAGGCACAGACTTCATCAGAAGTCTGTAAAAAATAAATGCCCCCACAGCTGCAATGATCAGCAAAGAGACAACAATT
The DNA here is from genome assembly GCA_050259615.1 of Syntrophomonadaceae bacterium. Classification (GTDB taxonomy): domain Bacteria; phylum Bacteroidota; class Ignavibacteria; order Ignavibacteriales; family SURF-24; genus JAAXKN01. The sequence continues at coordinate 10,526 of JBLNAZ010000101.1, forward strand.
GCAATAGTATTTCGCATCCAGTTTGGCATGATGTGTAATTTTATTAAAGTTAAATGAATAAAAGCCTTAAGATAGAGAAAAAGAATTCCTTTGAACCTGCAATTACAAATTTATTGTAATTTTTTTCTTTATGAAAATAAATACAAATATTATTTTTGACTAAGTTGCACCTGGAATAATTTTTTTTATTAACCGGCCTTTGGGAGAGTAAGTATATGCAGGAAATGCTGCTTTTTATAATACTGATCATGCTGACGGTAATTTTTATCCTGCTTGTAAGCATGAGGAGAAATGGTTCACCTGAAAGCTCCCGGCAGACGCCGGATGAGGTAAAAGTATTGCTGACCGAGGGGTTCAATAGAACAGAAAAGGAAATCAGGGCGGAATTTTCTTCCAGCCGCTCCGAGGTAAACAGCCAGTCGGTGCAGCTTAGAACGGAATTAAACAATATTTTCAGGCTCCTGGAAGATTCCCTTCTTAAGCGAATGGTAGATATATCCAAACTCCAGAAGTCTCAGCTCGATATTTTCAGCGAAAATTTAGTTTCGCTTTCAAAAACAGTTGACGAAAAAATAACTCTACTTACCAGCAGCAACGAGCAGAAATTTGAACAGTTAAAAGAAAAGGTTCAGGAAAAACTGGGCGAACTGCAGATGAGCAATTCTCAAAAGCTGGAAGAAATGCGCTTAACTGTGGATGAGAAGCTTCAGTCCACTCTCGAAAAAAGACTAGGGGAGTCCTTCCGCCTGGTAAGTGAGCGCCTTGAAATGGTTCACCGCGGACTTGGTGAAATGCAGACTCTGGCCAACGGCGTAGGAGATTTGAAACGCGTGCTCTCAAATATTAAAACCCGCGGTACCTGGGGCGAAGTGCAGCTTGGAAGCCTCATTGAGCAGATCCTTTCACCCGAACAGTATTCTAGAAATATAGCTACAAAAAAGAACAGCTCCTGCATTGTTGAATTTGCCGTAAAAATGCCCGGCCGCGGCAACGGCAGTGAAGAAGTTCTCTGGCTCCCAATTGACGCCAAGTTCCCTCTTGAAGACTACCAGAGACTTTGCGAGGCTCAGGATTCTGCAGATGTGGTTTTAATTGAAGAAAGCGCAAAAGCTTTGGAAAACAGGATTAAGTCTGAGGCCAGGGATATAAATGAAAAATATCTCGATCCCCCGAACACAACAGATTTCGCAATACTTTTCCTGCCCGTAGAAGGTCTTTATGCCGAGATCTTAAGAAGGCCCGGCCTGTGCGACAAAATTCAGCACGAATTCCGCATCGTACTTGCCGGACCGACAACGCTGGCTGCAATATTAAACAGCCTTCAGATGGGTTTCAGAACTCTTGCTATCGAAAAGCGTTCCAGCGAGGTCTGGAATCTGCTGGGTATGGTAAAGACTGAATTCAGCAATTTCGGTATGGTACTGGATAAGACCAGAAAGAAGCTCCAGGAAGCCAGCAATACTATTGAGAATGCCTCTGTTGCCTCCAGAAGAATTGAGAGGAAATTAAAGGACGTACAGGCCCTGCCGGCAAAAGAGGGGCTCGAATTATTGCTCGAAAAAAGTGAGGATTAATTCGGAAAAATTCCATATATTCGCCGTTAAAACGTTTAACCGGATAATAAATCTTAATTTTTAGCCCGTTTTCACCGATAATAGAGCTTGGGTTTGGGACGTTTCGGGAAAGTTTTTTTCAGCGGAATCTGTCCGCCGGTGCAAAAAATGAGTATGGAAAGAACACAGGTAAGGTATAATTCCCTGCTGAAACCAGTTTATGTATTTGGTAAAATCAATTTTTAAAAGTTTATTGGAAATTCCTTCATGATAAAAATACAGACTAAAATCTCAGCCATTTTGACTCTGATTTTAATCTCAAATATACTTGCAGTTATTTCATCTCTGAATTTATATCTGCTCATCCCTCTTGAGGGGCTCGTATTTGCAATAATTTCATTCCTGCTTTGGAAGTGGATTGTTGTACCGGTTAAGAACCTCCATAAGAGCTTTCAGGAAGAAAAGCTGTCTTTAATTATGCCTCTGCTTAAAGAAAGATCCGAATTCGGGCAGTTTGCAAACCTGTTAACCAGCTTTTTCAAACAAAAGAAAGATATTGAATACGGAATCAGACACAGATTACTGGCTGAAGCGGAACTTAAGCGCGCACATATGGAACTTGAAGAAAGAGTAATTAAAAGGACAAATGAACTGCTTGTAACAAACCAGCTCTTAAAGAATGAAGTTGAAGAGCGAAAATCTATTGAGCAATCGCTTTCCAAAACCGAAGACAATCTGCGGGTTCTTGCAGAAACCACAAAGGATGTCCTCTACCGCTTAAGATACGACACTTTAACATATGACTATCTGAGCCCTGCGATCAGCAATCTGACCGGCTATACATTCAAAGAAATAAACGCGATCGGCCTGGCAAACATTATAAAAAAATCCGAGTTCCGAACACAGTCAAATGCTCAGCAGGTAAGCAGATTAAGAACAGATCCCAATTTCAAGGAATACTATGCAGAATATCTGATCTGCCGGAAAAGCGGTGAGCTTATCTGGGTTAATGACCACTCATTTGCCTGGCTCGATGAATCAGGTAAAATAATCGGTTCAGTAGGAGTGCTGCAGGACATTACGCAAAGAAAGCTTTCGGAAAATATGCTACATCGTCAGGATGCCATTCTGAAGGCCATAAGCTTCCAGGCTGAAATGTTCCTGAAATCTATAAAGTGGGACGAAAATATTAAGGAAATATTAAAAAGACTTGGTGAAGCTGCAGAGGTAAGCCGCGTATATATTTTCAGGAATAAGGCCGCAGCTGACGGCTCTCTTGCAATTCAGCAGCTCTGGGAGTGGATAGCAGAAGGAATTTCACCTCAGATTGATAATCCTGAACTTCAGGACCTGCCATATGAAGGACTTCTGAGTAACCGCCTGAAGGAGTCTTTAAGTAAAAATGAAGTTTTTCTGGTAAACCACGATGAATTTTCTTTGGAAGATAAGAAATTATTTGAACCTCAGGATATTAAATCGATACTGATTGTTCCGATATTTGCCGGGAAAAACTGGTGGGGTTTTGTTGGATTTGATGAATGCATTGAAACAAGAGAATGGTCACCCACAGAAATTGAATCCTTAAAAACCGCAGGCGATATGATTGGAGCTGCAATACTTCAGAACTCCTACGAGAAGGAGCTCATTAAGGCAAAACAGCTAGCAGAGCGCTCAGACAGGCTGAAAACAGACTTCCTTACACAAATGTCGCATGAGATCAGAACTCCGCTTAATACAATTCTTAGTTATATATCGCTGATAAAAGAAGATATTGAGAATAAACAGTTTGAGGATCTTCCCCTGTTTTTTGAAACAGTCGATGAAGGGGGCAAAAGACTTATACGCACGATCGACCTCATACTTAATATGTCGCAGGTGCAGACGGGCAATGTAGAATGCAAATACACAGAACTCGATCTCTCCAGGGAAATATCCAGGCTTCAGAAGGAGTTTTCGGCGATAGCTGAGCATAAAGGGCTTAGTTTTTCTTTCACCGACCAATCCTCCAACAGCAGGGTAATTGGCGATAAGTATACTGTAAACCAGATATTTGCCAATATTATTGAAAATGCCATCAAGTATACTCCTTCGGGGAAAATTGATGTAAAGCTTTATAACAACAACGGCAGCGTCTGCATAGATGTTGAGGATACTGGAATTGGAATCTTAAAAGAGTATCTGCCCTACCTTTTCACGCCATTTTCGCAGGAGGAAACCGGATACACCAGACGCTTTGACGGAAACGGACTTGGCCTGGCACTTGTAAAAAAATATGTTGAATTAAACGACGCCGATATTAAGGTTCAGTCAGAAAAAGGGAAAGGCTCTACATTTACAGTATCTTTCAGGAAGTCTTAAATTATTATCCCCACTTCCTTATTTTCAGCAGCCGGCTTTTTCCCGTTTACCGGTAAATTTCTTTTTTTCGCCGATTATATCTTTGGAAAAATATCTTTGATGTTATTTTTGTAGTAAGTAAAATTATCAAAGAGGATTTAAAATGAATGAGGTTAGAAGAAGATCCGGCAGAACTGTTTTCCTGGGAGCCATAATAATAGTTTTAGGCGTCCTTCTGTTATTATCCAACCTGAATATGCTGATGTTTCCCGTTCACGAATTAGTGCACTTCCCGCAGGGAATATTGTTTTTAATAGGCGTAATATTACTTGCCAACGGGAATTACAGGGGAGGCTCCATACTCGTCATACTGGGAGCCCTGTTCTGGGCTTCAGCCCATTTTGATTATGATATATGGACTATTTGGCCTGTGCTGCTTATAATTCTTGGCCTTTACATTTTATTAGGTGTCAGCAATCCCCGCAGAAGATACAGGGACCAGGCAGCCGAAAAAATTGCAGACCATGTTTCAGAGCACTTTAAGCATAGATTCGACAGAGGAGCTAACTCAGGCAATGAGGATTTCCTGGATGAGACTGCTGTCTTCAGCGGCTTTAAGAAATCTGTCACTTCCGATAACTTCCAGGGCGGCAGGGTAACTTCCATTTTCGGCGGTTCAGAGATAGACCTTTATAACTGCAAACTTGCTCCGGGAATTAATATCCTTGAAATAACTGCAATTTTCGGCGGCACTACGCTTTATATCCCGAGGGACTGGAAAGTGGTTGTTGAGGCTACCCCAATTTTAGGCGGCTTTTCAGATGAAAGAAGAAAAGATCCCAGTATTGCTTACCAGGATGACAGAAAGCTGGTAATAAGAGGATTGCTTCTTTTTGGCGGCGGAGAAATTAAAACCGCATAATCATGAATAATCCGATCCTCATAACCCGGAATTTAATTTTTTACCTGTTTATATGGATAACGCTTGGCGTTATCCATGTATTCTTTCTTTTCAATGCGGCAAATTTAAGCCTTATGGATGCCGCACTGGACAGCATTGTTTTTAATACCTTTTACACCGGGCTTGGCCTGGGCTTATGGTATCCGGCAAAGTATCTTTCAGTTGAGAACACCTCAAATGCCCGGTTTGCTATTCAGCACCTGCTTGCAGCGCTTTTTACTTCGGCTCTGTGGCTTGGGCTGTCTTCGTTTATACTGCTTGTTGTATTAACACCGTCACCTGAGCTAAGAAACTTTCTCCTTCATACAGCAGGATGGAGAATTTTAGTCGGCATTATTTTATATATTATAATTACTGCATTTTATTACCTTTACATTTTTTACAACAGCTACAATGAAAAGCTCATAAAGGAATCAGAACTTAAGACTTATGCCCGTGAAGCCGAGCTGAAGTCGCTGAAGTATCAGATCAATCCCCACTTCCTTTTTAACAGCCTTAATTCAATCAGTTCCCTTACAATTACAGATCCGTCAAAAGCCAGGCAAATGACAATAAAACTTTCCGAGTACATGAGAACAACACTCTCAGAAAGTGAAAAACAGTTTCATAAACTTTCAGAAGAAATTAAAAACGTGAGGCTTTATCTCGAAATTGAAAAAGTAAGGTTTGGAAATAAATTTGAGTATGTTGAAGAGCTTGAAGACGACTGTACCGGACTAATGATTCCGCCAATGATACTTCAGCCTCTGCTCGAGAACGCTATTAAATACGGTGTATATGAAAGCCTGGAAAAAGTCACAATTAAGTTAAGCTGCAAAAAGGAAAATGACTATCTGAAGATGACGGTTGAAAACAATTATGATGAGGAAAGTATTTCTGCTTCAGGTGAAAAAATAGGCATAAAGAATATACAGAACAGGCTCTCTTTGATATACCATCACGATAACCTGCTGGTTGTAGAGAATAAAAGGGGTATTTTTAAGGTAAACATTTTTATTCCTCTGGGAGAATCTTAAATAAATGAGTAAAATAAACGCAATCATAATTGATGACGAGCCGCTAGCCAGGGAAATAATTAAAGCCTACCTGAAAAGCTTTCCTGAAATAGAGGTTGCCTCAGAATGTGAAAACGGCTTCGAGGGGATAAAAGCAATCAATGATTTAAAGCCCGACCTCATTTTCCTTGACGTCCAGATGCCGAAAATTACCGGTTTTGAAATGCTGGAACTGCTCGACGAGCTCCCAGTGGTAATTTTTACAACCGCCTACGACCAATACGCCCTGAAAGCCTTTGAGGCAAATGCAGCCGATTACCTGCTGAAGCCTTTTTCAGAAGAAAGATTTAAAGAAGCAGTCAACAAGGCCTCTTTCTTCCTGTCGGACAGAAGGAAAAACAAGGATATTATCGGCAGTGTTGTTGAACATCTGGACAAAAAGCAGGAATTCTTAGAACGGGTAGTAGTTAAAAACGGCCCCAGGATCCATATCATACCGGCAGGAAAAATTATCTATATCGAAGCCCAGGATGACTATGTAATGCTTAACACCGCAGAAGGGCGTTTTCTAAAGCAAAAAACGATGAAATTCTTTGAAGACCACCTGAATCCGGAAGAATTCGTCAGAATCCACAGGTCCTATCTTGTCCGCCTGTCTGAAATTAAGCAGATTGAGCTTTTTGAAAAAGAATCCTACCGCGTCCAGATTTCAGGCGGGAAGTTTCTTCCTGTAAGCAAGAGCGGATATTCAAGATTAAAGGAAATTTTTCAGTAATTCTTACAGGTAAGATTTACCTTTCCCCGACTAAAAAGGCGTTTTGCACAATGTTCACGAGGTGGCCCTATTTTTGATGCTTTTCCGTAAAGAATAGTTAATTGTCCAATGGTTATCAATCAGAGGTAATTATGTTCATAAAGAAAAGCGAAAAATACCTGAGCGTTGAAGAGGCAGCCTTAATCCTGGGAAAAAGCATCGGCCAGATAAACCTTTACGTCTGGCTGCACCTTATACACAACGTTGAAAAAGTAGGCAATTATTACATTATACCCAAAGAGGAAGTCTACAGGCTACAGGATAACAGCGTGGCCTTAGAAGCGAAGGTAGAGGACAGAAAAGCCTACGAGGAAACCATAGAGGACAGCAGTTCTTTCAGCTATTAATTTTTTTTTCAACCAACTGCCGCGCGGCGTCTAACCCGCGGCTTTACCTCTCCTTTCCCCAAGGACTTATGTCCCAGGTTTCCACGGATAATCCGGGTCTAAAGTCCAGGGGATTTTCACATGTTTCCAAACCCGATTGCTTGTAACTTAAACCAGTTTAGAGATTTCATTTCTGCAGTTCCTGTATCTGGTAGATTTTAATTTGATTAAAAAGGAATATTTTTTATTTTGGACAATAAATTTGTATTTATTTATTCCTATTTAAGGATCCGAAAAAGATTTTAAGGCAAACCAAATGAATCTAGACAAAGATCTTCAGTCAATTCAGGAAGCCAGAGATTTAGCCAGAAGAGCTAAAGAAGCACAGCTGGAATTTAAGCACTATAACCAGGAACAGGTAGACAAGATTATAAAGGCAATGGCTGAAGCCGGCTACAGGGAAGCTGAACGCCTGGCTAAAATGGCCTGCGAAGAAAGCGGTTTCGGTAAATGGACTGACAAGAAAATCAAAAATGAATTCGGAACGAAAGCCGTTTACGATTATATTAAGGATCTTAAGACTGTCGGCGTTATTTCCAGCGAGCAGAACGGCAAACTGGTAAGAATTGCCGAGCCTATGGGAGTTGTTGCAGCCCTGGTGCCGTCAACAAATCCGACTTCAACAGCAATGTTTAAGTCGCTTATCTCCTTAAAATGCCGCAACGCTATTGTCTGCAGCCCTCACCCCCGTACAGTAAACTGCACCACGGAAGCTTTAAGAGTACTTTCTGATGCAGCCGAAAAAGCCGGTGCACCAAAAGGACTTATGCAGTGCATGACGGTCCCTACAGTGGAAGGCACTGAGGCTTTAATGAGGGATAAAAACATTGCAGTAATTCTTGCTACTGGCAGTACACCAATGGTTAGAGCCGCCTACAGCGCCGGAAAGCCTGCCTATGGTGTAGGCCCCGGAAACGTACCTGCTTTTATTGAACGCACGGCAAACTACAAGAAAGCTGTTGCAGATATTATTTACGGTACTACATTTGACAACGGGACACTCTGTTCATCTGAACAGGCAATGATTGTAGACAGGCCTCTTTACGACAAAGTAATTGAAGAAACCAAGGCCCAGGGCGGATATTTTGTTACCGGCGAGGAAAAAGCAATGCTGGCCCGCGCCATAGCAAAAGACGGAAGAATTAATCCCGACATAGTCGGCCAGCCTGCGCCGTGGATTGCAAAATACGCCGGATTCTCTGTTCCTGAAACAACCAGGGTCCTTGTTGCCGAAATTACAAAGGTCGGAAAAGACGAACCCCTTTCGATGGAAAAACTCTCCCCGATACTTGCGTTTTATACTGTTGACGGCTGGCTTGAAGGCTGCCACAAGTGTATCGAAATACTCAACTTCGGCGGAATCGGCCACTCAATGTCTATACACTCAAGTGACAACGATATAATTATGAAGTTCGCTCTGGAAAAGCCTGCTTTCAGGATTATGGTTAATACGGTTAATTCTCTCGGCGCCGTTGGCTATACTACAGGGCTTGCTCCTTCCTTAACACTTGGCCCCGGCACCTGGGGAGGCTCTATAGTTTCTGAGAACGTAACGGCAAAGCACCTTATGAACGTTAAAACTCTTGCATTTGAAACAAACCCGATCAACCAGGGTAACAGCGTTTCTTCATTTGGATCCAGCGCCGGCAGCTCTCAAAGCTTCATGCAGCAGATAGAAGAACGCCTAAGGGCACGCGCAGGCAACCCAAGCCTCAGCTTTACAGCAGAGACAAAGAAACCCGCTACGGCTAATGAATCTTCAGAAAAGAAACCTGAAGGCGTTTTCGGCAGCGGAATGAGTAAAGAAGCAATTGATAAGATTATACGTGAGTTTAAGAAATAGTTTTTAGCAGCTGTTTTTGAAATGATGAAGCATGCCGGCATTTTGTCGGCATGCTTTTTTTATATGCTCTAATACCTGTCCAGCTTGAACTTTTCTCCCAGATAAAGCTTTCTTACGTCTGCATCCTCAGCCAGAACCTCGGCTGTTCCGTACTTGAAAATATTTCCGCTGATAAGAATATATGCTTTGTCTACAATGCTCAGCGTCTCATGTACGTTATGATCAGTAATAAGAATTCCTATTCCCCTGTTCTTCAGATTGGCAACAATGTTCATAATGTCTTCAACCGCAATAGGATCAACTCCGGCAAAAGGCTCATCTAAAAGGATGAATTTGGGATTAGTTGCAAGTGCACGAGCAATTTCAGTTCTTCTTCTTTCCCCTCCGCTGAGCTGAAAGCCCAGACTTTTACGTATGTGTGTAATGTTTAAGTCCTCAAGAAGCTGGCTGCATCTTTCTTTTCTTTCCCTGGATGAGAGATCCATCACCTGAAGAACGGCCATCAGGTTTTCTTCCACGCTGAGGCGGCGGAATATGGAAGCCTCCTGCGGAAGGTATCCTATTCCCAGCCTGGCTCTTTTATACATAGGCATTGCCGTTATGTTGTCAGAATCCAGAAATACCTTTCCGCCTTCGGGCTTTATCATTCCTACAATCATATAAAAGGTCGTAGTCTTTCCCGCCCCGTTAGGGCCTAAAAGGCCGACAATTTCACCCTGAGTTACCTGAACGGATACTTTTTTTACTACGGTCCGATTCTTATAAACTTTTACCAGGTCTTCGCTTCTTAATGTTAAAGAATGTTCCATTTTAATTTCTTCTTTATTGAATTACCCGGAACTGTAATTAAAGTGCCTCAAGCAGCATCTTTTTCTCGGGCCTGCCCGTCTTAACAAAAAACGCGGGCAAAGTGAAAGAAAGTTCATTTTTCTCTACCAGATTTTCAGGATAATACTCGCTTACAGGCGAAGTATATAATTTAACCTCATTTACGGCTTTATTCCTGAAGAATATTTTCGCCTTCTGCGCGCTCGACTTTGTAAGCCCGTTCGGCTCATTTTTGTCATACATAAAGTAAATGCTTAAAACATTCCCGAAGACATCCGTATGGTTAATACCAGTAGAGTCAAAGAGAATTGTCATCTGATCCCCTGAAATCTGATCGTATCTGGTATTATAACCTTCGTTATGCGAAAGTATAAAGCAATTATTATAAACTTCAATTTTTCTAAGACGGTTACTGCCGGTAAATATATTTACAGAATCACCCGAGAGTTGAGTGTTCTCATACCAGAGTACAGGCACAGCGTTATCCTTAGATCGTTTATAAGTAATTATCTTTTCTTCATTCCCGTAATATATCGAATAATTATTTGCTGAAGCAAAGCCGCCCCTTAGGATTCTTACAGAGTCCGTTGCCACAAAGGTTCTTGAAGTATCGTTATAGGATTCCATTATGCGCGAAGAGATTATAAGAGTATCTTTTTTCCCATCTGCCGTGGTGTCTACCTGCATTAGTAAAGGTTTCTCATTTATAAGCGTATACTTCTTCAGTGCATAGTCTTCAAGATGATTCCCATAGACAACTACATTGTTTCTGGAGTTTGACACCTGAACCCTCCCGTCTGCAAATGTGGTTCTCGTTGCCCTCAGGTGAGTCATGCTGTCGGCCTTGATCGTATTGGCCGAATCATTAATAGTTACACTGCCGGAGGCAGCAGCCCTGTTCTCATTTTTATAATAATTCAGGGTATTGCACGTCATTGTGGAAACCGTGTCATAAAGCTTTACACTATCGGCAAAATAGGCTCTTTGTTCGTTAAAGTAATAGTCCCCGTTTACAGCCGTTAAAATCACTTTACCGTCATTAAGTTTTACACCGGTTTTGCATTCAGCTATTCTGTCGTTGCCGTAATAATATCCTCTTTCGGCCTCAATTGTAAGTGTATCCTGCCTTACAACCACGCTGCCTTCAAGTATAGCGTTATTTTTTGCAAGATACTGTGTGGCCTTCCGGCATGTTATTACAATATTTCCCTGCTTTAAGACCACATGGCCTATAACCTCCCTGATGCTTTCACCATTAACGAGCCTGCCTGCAAGGCTGTCGCCCGTAACAGTAATAAGTTCGCGCCCCTGCCCAAATAGGAGCAAAGAGTTAAAAATCAAAAGGAATGCTGTAATTACTGTTTTCACGGCTTGCTTCCCGTATTATCAGGAGTTGTAACGAATGTAGGCTTATAGATAACATAGTTACTTAGGCTCTGGTCGGCAACCACTCCGTAACCCTGTATTTTTTCCGTAGGCGAAGTAATAGTAACGAACTTGTCGGAAACTATTTTCCTGTCCCTGCTGCGCCACATGAGTTCCTGTGTCTTTAAGGTAGTTCCGCTGTCGTTTCTGGCAACTACGCTGTCAATTGCAAACATATTATTTGTAATGCCGTCAACTTTGCCTTTTAGGGAAGTTAATGTGGATGTTTTCTGCCCGTTTTCATTGTAGAAATCAATCTTTACCGTATCCAGAAGCGTCTCTTTTCTTTCCCCAAAAACCCTTGCATGCGAGGAGATTAAAACTGCCTTTAGCTTACCTTCATCTGTAAACATCATTTTGAAGTTCCAGCTTTCCTGGGAGGGTATCTCTCCCTGATTTGTACCTGCAAGAACAGGAGGTTTAATCTTGTCCTCAGAGCAGCCTGCAAAGGAAAGTGTAAGTGCTGTAAATAAAAATGCAATTTCCGCAGCGAAGCGGGCATTGCATTTTATTTTCTTTTTCCTGAAAATTTTCATCTTGCCTGAAGGCCCAGCTTAACAAGATCATGAAGATGTACTATTCCCCTGGGGCAGCTTTCCTCATCTATCACAATAAGTGAAGTAATCTTAAAGTTTTCCATGTACTGCAGGGCAAATGAAGCCAGATAATCCTCTTTTATGGTTTTAGGATTTCTGGTCATTATATCTTCAGCCTTCAGTGAATTGAAATTTATGGTTTTCTCCAGCAGTCTTCTTAAATCACCGTCGGTAATGATCCCGGCCAGAACGCCCTTTTCATCAACTACAGTAGTCATTCCAAGCCGCTTTGACGTAATCTCCAGGATTGAATCTTTCAGCGAAGCCCGGCAGTTTACAACCGGCATATCTTCACCTTTTATCATAAGCTCAGAGATCCTGAGAGAAAGGCGTTTACCCAGGCTTCCTCCCGGATGCAGAAGGGCAAAATCTTCTTTAGTAAAACCTCTTAACTCAAGAAGAGCCATAGAAAGGGCATCTCCCATTACCAGTGTAGCCGTACTGGAAGCCGTGGGAGCCAGGTCGTAAGGGCACGCTTCTTCTTTAACGCCAACGTCCAGCACAAATTTGCATTCCCTTGCCACCCTGGAACTCTTATTGCCCACCATGGCAATCATAACTACATTCATCCTTTTTAACAGCGGGATAAGATTTATAATTTCTTCAGTATTTCCGCTTTTGGATATTAATATTACAACATCTTCCTGCCTTACCATTCCTAGATCCCCGTGAAGGGCATCTGTCGGATGCAGGTATATGGCAGGAGTTCCTGTTGAATTCATCGTGGCTACAATCTTGCGGGCAATAAGTCCCGACTTGCCCATTCCTGTAAGAATAACCCTGCCCTTGGATTCAAATATGACCTCCACAGCACGGGCGAAATCTCCATCAATTCTTTCCATTAAACCTGCAACAGCTTCAGCCTCCTTGCAGATAACTTCTTTTGCTTTCTGTATAATTGCTTCGATAGACAATCTAACCTCTTTTAAATATTTTAAATAAGGACTTTTCCTTATCTTCTTTATCCGCACTGACAAATATAGAATAATCCAGGCTGATTTTCTTCCAGTACTTGTTGTAAATAAGGAAAGCCGCCCCCAGGTCCTGATCTTTAAGCTCAAATGAGCTGTCAAATATCAGTTTTGAATTTAGTGCCAATTTGGGATCCCTGATATGTTTAACCCTGACAACCTCATTAAAGAAATTTGTTACAGGTATAAGGTGGTTAATTCCCGTTTCAGCCTCATAGACCCAGATCCTTTTATGCTCACTTGCAATTGCAAGGACTATTCTACCAGGAATTAAATGTACTTCCCTGACTTTCGAACCGTCTCCCGGAGCATTTTTACCCGGCTTCCAGTCGGAATAGCTCCATCTTTTAATTTCATTAAGTTCCCGGGGGAGTATATTACCGCCGGTTCTTGAAATATCAAACTCTATCTGCCCTTCAAACTCTTCATGAATAGTTACGTAAACTTCCGTCTCTTCATATAGAAGATTGCCGGCAGCAAAAACAGGAACGGGTGGCATTGTTTCATCTAGAGAATCTTCACTGCGCCCCAGCATAAAATCTGTATCGCCGAAGCGCCCGCGTCCAATGACAAATAAAGGTTCAATTTTCTCACGGTAGAGTCTGTATCCGGGCCTGTCTGAAGGAAGGACAGAAAAAAGCCATTCTTTCTCCCTTAAAGAAAGTCTTCTGGGAAAGCTCCCGCCATTACCCGGTAAATCATTTGGATTCATTTGCTTTAACTTCTCTTGTCTTAGATATTAAATCCAAAACATCCGAAAGAACCGTCCTGTTTTCCGAATTCTTAGCAACATAATTTACAATTCTTTTAACTTCCCTCCTTGCGCTCCTGGGGGCAGCACTGAAGCCTGCTTTCATCAGAAGCGGAATGTCCAGAATATCATCCCCGATAAAGCCTATATTCTCATAGCCGAGATTGTACTTCTTTAACAATATTTCAGCCTGTGAGACTTTATCAATTGAGTGTGAAAACACCTCTGTAAGGCCAAGATCCTTTATTTTTTGAATGAGAGCCGCGTCTTCAGTAGCTGAAATAATTCCGCACCTGAGGCCCAGCTTTTCAGCCTTCAGGAGATTCTCCTTCAAATCCATAAAAGCCTTCCCGCCCGGGGCAGCACCTTCATCAGGAAGTACAACTCCATGGAGATCGAAAAGCAGGAATTTTAATTTACTAAGCAAATTATAAAGGACCATCGGCTTTCACAGCTTCATCAAGTTTTTTAATTCCCAGCAGTAAAGCCCTGAGCCCGGAAAGCGGATACTGGCTTGCCGCATCGCTAAGGGCGTGTGGCGGGTCAGGATGAACTTCCATAAAAAGAGCATCAATTCCTACGGCTACTGCCGCCCGGGCAATTGGCGGAATGAATTTGGGCTGTCCGCCTGAAATTCCTCCCTGAGAGGGGATCTGAACTGCATGGGTGGCATCCATTACAACCGGGTAGCCGAGCTCTCTCATTATTACCAGTGAGCGCATATCCACAACAAGGCTATGATAGCCAAAAGTTGTTCCCCTTTCGGTCAGTAATACTTTATGATTTCCGGTTGAAGTCACCTTTTCTGCAGCATGCTTCATGTCTTCAGGAGCCAGAAACTGACCCTTCTTTATATTAACTGCTTTACCGGTTTTCCCTGCTGCAATTAAAAGATCCGTCTGCCGGCAGAGGAATGCCGGTATCTGCAGAACGTCTGCTATACGTGAAGCTCTTTCAACTTCCCTCTCAGTATGAACATCCGTCAGTATGGGTACATCGAGGCGGTCTTTTACTTTTTCCAGTATGCGAAGCGCCTCTTCTTCATTCAGGCCGGTAAAAGAATCCAGGCTTGTCCTGTTTGCTTTTTTGTAACTTGACTTAAATATAAAAGGGATACCAAGTTCTGAGGTGATCTTTTTAATTTCTTCGGCGGTTTTAAGTGTAATCTCCTCGCCTTCAATTACGCAGGGGCCCGCAATGAGGACCAGTGGGTTGCCGTTTCCGATTCTGATATTTGAAATTTCTACCATTTATTCCCGCCAGTTTAATTATTACCTGAACTTATTTTCCTTTTAGAACACCCTTTCCTCTGAATTACTCGCCGAACAAGGTGCTGTTTTCATTCGGATTTATTCTTTTCTTCCCGAATCTGATATAAGCCAGGTCCGTTGCCTCACGGCCTCTTGGCGTACGCTGAATAAAGCCCTGCTGAATTAAAAACGGCTCATATACTTCCTCAATTGTCCCCGGGTCCTCATTTACAGCTACAGCCAGTGTGCTTAAGCCAACGGGTCCTCCCTTGAACTTTTCAATAATTGCAAGGATTATGTCCTTATCCATTTCATCCAGGCCATATTCATCCACGTCAAGCGCATTAAGAGCCTTTTTAACAATAGCCAGGTCAATTATCTTTTTATCTTCATAATCTGCAAAGTCACGGGTCCTTCTTAAAAGCCTGTTTGCAATTCTAGGTGTGCCGCGTGAACGTTTTGCAAGCTCGTAGGCAGCTTCCTCTTCGATTTTAAGACCGAGGAGACCAGCAGATCTTTTTACTATTCTGCTTAAGAGCTCGGCGTCGTAATAATCCAGACGAGCCTTTATTCCGAACCTGTCACGCAAGGGCGCAGTCAATAGTCCTGCTCTTGTTGTAGCCCCAACCAGGGTGTACTTTGGCAGGCGGATCTGCACCGAACGCGCATTAGGACCGCTGTCTATCATAATATCCAGCGTATAGTCTTCCATAGCCGAATAGAGATACTCTTCAACTACAGGGCTAAGGCGGTGGATTTCATCGATAAAGAGGACAGATTTTTCCTCGAGGTTTGTAAGCAGGCCGGCTAAGTCTCCGGGCTTTTCAAGAACTGGTCCCGAAGTAATTTTAATTCTGGAACCCATCTCATGTGCAATTATATGGGCAAGGGTTGTTTTACCCAGTCCCGGAGGTCCTGTTAAAAGTACATGATCCAGCCCCTCGTCCCTTTTCAGTGCGGCGGCAATAAAGACCTTCAGGTTATCTGTGATCTTTTTCTGCCCCATAAATTCATCAAAACGGCTCGGACGAAGGCTCTGCTCAAACTGCTTGTCCTCATCGTTTAGATTTGCATCAGTGTTTTCTGATTTTCTCATTTAATTAACTTTATATTATTGAACCTGCATTCTGCCTGAATCATCTTCTCTTTTCTTAATCCTGACCTTCACAAACTGAAATCCCTGTACCATGCTGATCATAAGCGTTATCATTAAAATGGCTGCACCAATCGTGCTCCAGACGCTGAAACTCTTGGCAAACAGGCTCCAGAGGCCCAGCGTCCATGCGCTTCCATATAAAATAATGAGGTGAACAACATAAATCGGAAGCGTATTTCTTCCAATGTGAAAAACAATAGGCGGAACCTTTTTAAGCATAATTGCAAGGTAAGACATCCCGCTGTTTAACAGCAATACAATACCGAGCCTGAAAAATATCAGGTTAGGGCTTGTTGTCCAGAAATTACTCTGCTTGTAGATCGCAAGTTCGAGAGTATTTCCAATCAAAGAAATGGCAATAAATAAAAAAGCCATATATAAAAGATTCAGGCTGAATCTTTTTGTCTTAAAAGCTTCACCGTTGCCTGCAAGATAGCTTCCTAAGACGGCACCCGAAAAAATAAACCCCGCCCAGGGAACGAGTGGGAACAGTGATCCTGTACCCTGATAAAGATAGCCTGCTACAGGCAGAGGCAGAAACGACACCCAGTCAATTTTCGAAAATACCGGATAAAGCGAAAATGCCACAAATGCAGCCGTCGAAAAAACAAGGCTGTCTCTTAGGCTGTATTTCTCTGCCAGGAAAAGCAGCCCTGTCAAAAACAGAATTCCAAAACCGATTAAATGCAGTACGTCAACCTGAAAGAATGTCTGCCACTGAAGGGCAGTGACATTGTAAAAATCAAATATATAAGGCGTGGGATATCTTAAAAAATAAGCCAGGCCTACAAGCAGCAGAAATCTCTTCAAGCCCTTCTTTACCCTGGGGTTATCCCGGAAAGGAAGTTTATTCATCCTGAACAGGTACGCAAAAACTGTACCTGAAGAAAAGAGAAAAATAGGAGCAGTAAGGCCTCTCATAAAAAACCAGAAACTGAATAAAGGTGAGTCAAATGTTCTGTAATTGTCTGAAAGAAGAGTGTCTACTGTGTGCCCCTGAACCATCATTAATACGGCAAATGCCCGCATCAGATCAATAAATATGATTCTGTTTTTTTTCTTGTCTTTCAACATTATTATCTGTGTATCTCCAAAAGTCGCAAAAACATATAATCTTTAATATTGGATGTAAAAATACATAAAGTATCCCAATAATTAAACAGTTTTTTGGGATAAGTAGTTCTTTTTGCACATACTAAAAGGATAGCGATTTTAAGATAAAATTGAAACAGAATTTTTGTTCATGAAGCAGGGGGCCTGGAATATAAGAAGCCGTGAAAAGGTAATTAAATTACTTTTTCACGGTTTTCAGGACAAAATAAGTCAATCTCTGGGGTGTGTATTGCACCAGTTTCTGATGAATTCGATAACCTGGGAAGTCGGCGTACCGGGAGTAAAAAGTTCACCGACACCGATATTTTTCAGTTCCTTCAGGTCGCCTTCAGGAATGATCCCCCCGCCTGTAAGCAGTACATCGTGCAGCCCTTTTTCTTTCATCAGCGACATAATCCTCGGGAATATTGTCATGTGCGCGCCGGAAAGTATGCTTATTCCAATGACATCCACGTCTTCCTGTAAGGCAGCTTCAACTATCATTTCAGGGGTCTGTCTTAAACCCGTGTAAATAACTTCCATACCTGCATCCCTTAATGCTGCAGCAATAACCTTGGCACCTCTGTCATGTCCGTCGAGACCAGCTTTCGCAACAAGAACTCTGATTTTTTTATCCATTTAAGTCTCCTTTTACTGAATTTCCTGCCTGATTCTGTCGGCAAATTTCTTCATTTCAGTTTCTTTATAGTTTTTTAGATTCAGCATGAATTTGATCTCATCGTTAAAATAGCGCGGCGTTATATGCATGTGAAAATGGTAGACCGACTGCCCTGCGGCAGCGCCATTATTTGTAAAAATATTGTAACCGTCGGGCTTCAGGCCCTTCATTATGGCATCTGCAACAACCCTGGTTGCATGTATGAGTGAATGCAGGTGATCTTCCGGTATAGCCAGAAAATCCACATAATGGCCCCTTGGAACGACCAGTATGTGTCCGAAATGTATCGGCTTTATATCCAGAAACGAAATCACCTTGTCATCTTCATAAATTATCTCGGCCGGTGATTTACCGCTTATGATATCACAGAAGATACAACTCATATGCTCCGCTATTTTCTTATGACAAAATTACTAATTTTTCCACCTAAAGCGCCACTTTATTGTGGAGTCTGGCATCTTATTTTTATTTCCCGGTATAATTTCTTAAAGGCCCAGGTATTTTTCTTTTTTAGAAAATACCCCGAAAAGTCCCCCTGTATGCACAAAAAGCACGTCTGCCTTTGCATTTCCCTTCAGGAAGTTTTCATTAAATGCATAAAAAGCCTTTCCTGTATACGCAGGGTCAAGAATCACTCCGGTTTTATGCGCAAAGGACCTGATCAGTTCCAGCTTTTCTTCAGAAATGTTCTTATACCCTTCCAGGGAATACCCGTCCAGAACAACCAGGTTACTTTCATCGATTTTGCACGGGAGATTATACATCCTGACACATTCCTCAGCAAGACTAAGAATCCTAAGTCTCATCTCTTCTGCTGAATAAAGAACGTTTACGGCATACACTTTGAGTTTCAGATTATTCAGCGCAGCTCCCACCAGCAGTCCCGCACTGGTTCCTCCTGAGCCGCAGGCTGTAATTATGCCTTTTAGCTTCTTTAAGCTGGTCTGAAGCTTCAATTCCTCTATAAAGTAAATATAGCCCCAGATTCCAGCAGGCGAAGAACCGCCTTCAGGAACCACAAAAACCCGCTCCCCTTTCTTTTCGGCTTCTGCTTTTTCCTCTTCCATTATGGGATTTACATGGAAATACTCATCTTTATCCAGGTAGCGGATATCTGCCCCTAAAAACCTGTCAAGGAAAAGATTGCCTTCAGCTTTGTTGGATTTCTTACCCCAGAGAAAAAGTTTTACATTAAATCCCTGCGCCTTTGCAGCTGCAGCGGTTGCCCTTGAATGATTTGACTGTTCACCGCCGCAGGTAAAAATCCTTGTAGCGCCTACTTTCTTTGCCTGATAAAGAATAAATTCAAGCTTCCTCACCTTGTTTCCTGAGAGTTCGAGACCAGTGAAGTCATCTCTTTTCATTAAGAAACCGGAGTCATTAAAACTCATTTTCTGTACTGGCGTTGGAATATTTGCCAACTGAATGCGTTTTGGATATTGCATGGCGTTTAATTTTATTAATAATTTTTGAACATATTATTGTAGTATCTTCTTGCCAGTTCCAAATCCTCAGGTGTGTCAACCGAGAGGCTTTCAAGTTCTGTTACAACAATTTTGATCTTAAAGCCGTTTTCAAGCATTCTCAGCTGTTCAAGTTTTTCAATCCTCTCCAGGTCAGTCACAGGCAGGCTTGTAAATTTCAGGAGAGCTTCCCTTCTGTAGACATAAAGCCCGATATGCTTAAAAATGTCTGCAATCCTCAGGCTCTCAAGCTGGCTTCTGGCATCCCTTACAAAAGGAATCGGGGAGCGTGAAAAGTAAAGGGCAAAGTTATGATAGTCAAATACCACTTTCGGAATTGAGGGGCTTTCAAGTTCCTCAACCGATGTGATCTTTTTAGCCAGCGTGGATACATTAACACTGCTGTCGAAAAACAGGGGTTCAATAGCCTCATCGATCATTCTTCCCTGAATAAAGGGCTCATCACCCTGAATGTTGACAATTATATCGGCATGCGGCATATTCTGGGCTACATAGGCAATTCTGTCCGAGCCGGTAGCGATGTCTTTTGGCGTCACTATCACCCTTGCTCCAAAGTCCCTTGCCACCTGGGCCACTTTTTCATCATCAGTGGCAATAATCACCTCGTGCAGCATTTTTGATTTCAGGCTGCTTTCGTAAGTATGCTGTATCATCGGTTTGCCGCCGATATCGGCTAAGGGTTTACCCATAAGCCTGGTTGATGCAAACCGGGCCGGAATTATTCCTAGATTCATTTTTTTGTCTGGCCTAAAGTTTTAATAGTATTATTCAATATTTATTACCTTGGGGACCTTGAAAAATTCCCCGTTTGAATCAGGGGCATTTTTCAAAGCTTCTTCAGTTGTAACCGATGGCATCCTCCGGTCCTCACGAAGGACATCGGATACTTCAATGGGATACGAGAGCGGTTCCACATTGCTGGTATCGAGCTCATTTAATTTTTCCATATATTCAAGTATCTGATTCAGCTCTCCGGTAAAGCTCTCAAGTTCAGTTTCACTGAACTTCAGTTTTGCCAGTGCAGCTATATATTCAACATCTTTTCTTGTTACAGACATATTTTTATACCTGATAAAATAAAACCTAATATAAATAATCTTTTTAAAATAAATAAGTTGCTCCAACGCCTTTCCAGGCTTCAGGCTTCCATCTGTGAGACTTTTCTGATCTCGGCAATTCTTTTCTTTATTGAGGGATGGCTGTAGAAGAACCACTCAACTATAGGATGTGGCTCCTTGTCGCCAAGATTCTGCTCATTAAGCTTTTCCAGAGTTTTTATGAAGGCTTCAGCTTTACCGGTAGATTTAACTGCATATCTGTCAGCCTGATATTCATGCTTTCTTGAAAGGAGGCTTGTAACTGGCGTTTCAGCTAATCCAAGCACCATTCCCCAGAGAAGCAGTATCGGGATAGCAGAGACTTGCGTAATTGAATTATAGCCGAACCATGGAAGTGAAATCCTGTATAAAAGAGCCAAAAGGTAAAGCGTCAGAAAACTAAACACAGTGCCGATAACAATATTTATAAGAATGTGCTTGTACTTGTAATGGCCGAGCTCGTGGGCAATTACGGTTTCAATTTCATCTGCAGAATAACTGTCCAGAAGGTTATCTCCCAGAAGTATCCGTTTGGATTTTCCCATACCGGTAAATGCCGCGTTGGCTTTCCTTGTATTTTTGCTCATATCAAACTTAAAGACATTCTTAAGCTTAAGGCCTGCATCGCTGGCAAGACGTTCAAGCCTCGACTTTAGATCCTCATTTTCCAGAGGGGTTATCTTGTAAAAAAGCGGCATTATAAGAACAGGCACTATCCTGGCCAAAACTACGGAAACCAGGAATAAAATAATTGCAAAGGGCAGCCACCACAGATTTCCGAAACGGTTTAGCACCAGATAAAAAACAAATAAAAGCGGAATACCGATTACGCCTGAAACAATAGCGCCTTTTGCATCTTCCCAGAGCCAGGCTTTGAAAGTCTGGTTTGAAAGGTTATACTTATGCTCGAGATAAAATTCAGTGTAATAGCCGAGAGGAAATGAGAGAATTGAACCTGCAATACTTAAAATTATAACAAATGCAATAAAAAGCAGGTAGCTGTTTGAAATATACCCGGAAAGGTAATTCTCAAGGCTGAGGCTTAAGCCCGACTTAAGAAACAGTAATATCAGAAGGAACGTCAATATTCCTTTTCCAATACTTACCCCAAGTTTTATATTATTATATCTTTTTGAATTCATACTTAAAAATACCTATTAGATAACTTCAAGGCAATCTGAATAATTGCCATTGACAGAGCAAAAAAAAGCAGCTTTAAGGCTGCTTTTTTTCTGGTCCAAAAAATATATTACTTTTTGTATTTTGTTCCGTCCTCATTTAATCTGGCGGCATATTTTGCCGGATCTTTTTTGAACTTGGCTACGCATTTATCGCAGCACAGGCCGTAGGTTTTGCCGTTATAGGAAAGCAGCGTATTATTGTCTTCCAGATCCTCACCAGAAACCGGGCAAACTTTATTAAATGGCTTTCCCTCTTTAACTTCAAGAACTTTATCTTCTTTAGCCGAAACCGTGGTAGTCACTTTGCTTTTTGTTGCTTGCTTTTTATCCTTCTGCTGTGCATTTACACCGAGGCTGAAAGATAGCATTAATAATAGTGTCAGTACTAGCAGGTTTTTCATTTTATTGTGCCTTTCTTTGTTTTTTGTTTAAATTACCGGTTTATAAGTTCTTAAGACCAGGTTTTATTATAATAAGCATTTATTCAGTTAAAAGTTCCAGGAAATCTAAAATTATATTTTTTTCATATCCCCCTGCGGCAGCCAGCCCACTTTACCGTCGGCAAGCTTTACCTTCACCCACTGGTCAACTCTGTCCTCCAGGCTTACCTTTATTCCTTCATGAACAATGAATGCGTCCCTGCTGTGCTCATCAGGAGAAAGCTTTACCGTAACTGCCTGCCCGGTTACAACAGCAAACTCTTTTCCGTTATCGTAATTATACTTGGATACTAATATAATAACAAAGAGCATGAATACGGCAGAAAATGCAAGTCCGGAAATGAGAATCCATTTCTGGATGGCCTGTCTTCCGGCAAAGAAGTACCACCCTGTAATTACCAGCAGTGCAAGGTAGATAACGTAGGCAGCCAGCGTCCAGCCATTTACCGAAAACAGATTAAGCAGCTCTTCCCACCACCTGACAAGGAATATTTTGGGCATTGCTTCAATCTTATCCACTGTTCTTGCATTGGCTATTCTGAGGTTGTAGGCAACGTCCTCATCATTTGGAGATATCTTCTGTGCTTTCTCATAGTTTAATATGGCGTAGCCAATCATACCCGTCTTAAAGTATGAATTTCCCAGATTATAGAACAGATCTTTGCTCGAGTAGCCGTCGTTTACTATCTTCTGGTAAACTTCAATTGCCTTGTCATAACTTCCCTGCTGATAGAAGCTGTTAGCCTTTTGCATCAGGTTTTCCTCTTCGGAAGCATAAGTAAACTTCATGCTGAAGAGGACTAATAAAATTAACGGTAAATATTTCATATGTAATTAACAGTTATAGCTTTTATTTTAATATTTTTTGTCAGACTTTGTTTTTCTCCAGGTCCACAATGATTTTCACCGCCTGGTCGTACATTTCCTTCATCGCGCCGGCCCCGTCGTTCAGCGGTGCAAAGCGTACAAATTCACATTTTTCAACCGCAAGTTTTACTTCCCCTGCAAGATCTTCAGGAACACGGCTTTCTTTCAGCCTTTCAAGTGCATAGTCCAGTGTGAAGGAAGCCTTCGGAATGTGGAGCTTGTCTTCAAGGTAACCGAACAAGGCCAGGGATATTTCTGAATAAAACTCTTTCTGGTTGTTGGCTTCCATCGACTTCCGTGCGGTCTTAAGCCTGTTGCGCGCCATCTTCTCGGCTCTGGTGTATTTCATGAGCTGAACATTTCCTTCAAGCTTCTCATTCCTCTTCTTCCAGGCAATAACAGCTGCAAGCAATAAAGCAGGAAGAATTGAAGCTATCCAGAACCAGGCCGAGGTGAACATATAGCTGCCGTTTTTAGAAAGACTTTCTGTATTTGTCTTTATATATCTTATATCCTCCCCTAAGAGCTTTACGTCCTCTTTATTAAAGCCCGGTCCGTTCTGAGCGTATGTACCGTCGCCCTTTTGCACGTTAATGTGGAAAGCTGGGGAAGTAACAGTAACATATCTTTTCGTCCGGGGATTAAAATACGAAAACTCAGTTGGCGGAATCTCTTTCTGCCCTTCTGCTCTTGGTACAAGTAGGTATTCTACGGTTTTCTGTCCCGAGACATAACTACCCGATCTGTTGACCTGATCGTTAACCTTGGGGTCATATTTTTCAAAGCCCGATGGAAGCTGCGGCTCCTTTAGTTCAAGCAGACTTATATTTCCAGTTCCTGATACGGTAAGCTTAAGGGAAACGGGTTCATTTACCTTTACCGTATTTTTATCCACTTCGGCCTTAAAGCTGAAATCGCCCACTGCTCCGTTAAATGACTGAGGAACATTCTGCTGAGGCAGAGGAAGGACGTCAATTTTCAGAACATTTGACTTTGCGTTATATTCAACTGTCTGCCCCTGATTAAAGAACGGGTCGTTAAAGAATTCATCAAATATATCGCCTCGTCTTCTTTGCTTCGGCACAATGACAGGAATTTTCAGTTCAAACGGGGTAACTGAGAGCTGGCCTGTCTGTGTCGGGAACAGGGCCGCTTTTTTCAATATACCCACGTGGTACTGCTTGCCGTTATATACTTCCATAGTAAAGTTGATTGTCCTGTTGCCATCAAGCTCCTCGGCCCAGAATCCCTGGTATGTTGGAAGCTTTGAGATTTGCGGCGACGAAATATCCATGCGTGTATATAGCTTATAGGTAATAGTAACCTGCTCACCTTTAAGCACTGTCTGCTTGTCGGCAAAAGCCTTTATAAAAACATTGTCTCCAATACTCTGTGAAGCCTGCGACTGGTTCTGCTGTTTTCCTCCGCCTTGCTGAGAAGCCTGTCCTTTAACAATTGTTATTGTAATCGGCTGAGTTCTGAGCGTCTTTCCCTTAAAATCGATCGAGGCAGCGCCTATTGTAAACTTTCCCTGATTCGGTGCCTGGAGGTAAAAGGAATAGGCAAGAGATGCTGAAACGGCCCCATTTATGATCTGCATGCTGGTTGACTGGTTAGGTCCCGAGAGCACTTCAAAGTTTTTAAAGTCCGGGGCCTTGAAACTTCTCAGGGCATTTACATTGTCGCCGCTGAACTGGAAAGACACCTGAAAAGGCTCATTCTGAGGTACCGTGGTACTGTTTACAGATGCCGTAAATGACTGTGCATGAACAGCTGTACTGAGAAGTATTAGGC
Organism: Syntrophomonadaceae bacterium; assembly: GCA_050259615.1. GTDB lineage: Bacteria > Bacteroidota > Ignavibacteria > Ignavibacteriales > SURF-24 > JAAXKN01. The sequence continues at coordinate 35,026 of JBLNAZ010000101.1, forward strand.
CAATAAGTAAACTAAAAAATGTTTTTGTTCTACGCATAGTAAAGTTGTTTATATCCAAATTTGTTTTACCAATCCTTGTCGGTTTTAACCGGACGCCCTTCGTGCTTACGCAGCTTCTTCTGCAGGTCCAGTTCGTTGTTTTTCAAGGCATTGAGAATTCTCTCGGCCTCATCCTTCGACATTTTATTCTTTTCCTGCTGCTGATCCTGGTTTTTATTTTGCCTGTTCTGATCCTGTTTATTCTGGTCGTTGTTCTGGTTATTCTTATTCTGATCCTTCTTGTTCTGATCCTGCTTGTTCTGATCATTTTTATTCTGATCGTTTTTGTTCTGGTCCTGCTTGTTCTTATCCTTGTTCTGGTCGTTCTTGTTCTGTTTGTTGTCCTTATTCTGCTTATTATCCTTATTATTCTGGTTCTGTTTCAGGAGGTTAAGCGCATAAGACAGATTATATTTAGTCTGGGCATCGTTTGGATTTAACTTCAGTGCTTTCTTGTAAGCGCCTATACTTTCCTCAATCTTCTGCGTTTTTAATAGTGAATTACCTATGTTGTGGTAAATGCCGGACTGCTGAAGCTTATCCTGCGTTTTGGTAAGTGCCTGCTGGTATGACTTAACTGCTTCCTCATAGCGTTCCTGCTTATACTGTGCATCGCCCAGATTAAAGTAACTGTTAAAATTTCCGGGAGCCTTTTCGGCACCCTTCTTAAAATTCACCTCGGAATCAGCATACTTCTTCTGCTTGTAGAGATCCACTCCATCATTAACCATTCCGCGAAGGCTTTGAGCATCAGTCTCTGCAGACATAAACAAAATTATTATTATTATGAAGAAGCCTGCTGCTTTGGCAGTTCCTGAATATATTTTATTTTTCATACTGTACAACTATTCCATTCCAAGTTTTTTGTTCAGTTTTGACAAAAGAACATTTTTCTTTTCCGAAATAAAGAATTCTGCTATTAAAAGTATTACGGCCAGGGCTAAAAGATAATAGTACCGGTCTTCATAATCTGTAACGCGTGTGGTACCGAATTCTGTTTTTTCCAGCTTTGAAAGATCCCTGTAGATCATATCAAGCTCATTTCCACCTGAAGAACCACGGTAATATCTGCCTTTGCCTTCGTGTGCAATCTGCTGCAGAATCGGTTCATCAAGTTTTGTAACAACTATATTGCCATCGCGGTCGAGCTTGTAGCCAGCCTGAACGCCCTGTGCATTATACTGCGGAATCGGTACTCCGCCCGGTGAGCCGAGCCCTATTGTATATATTTCAATATTCTTATCTTCAGCATCCTTTACAGCATCCATCACGTCGCCTTCGTGATCCTCGCCGTCAGTAATGATGACCATTGCCTTCTGCGTTCTTGCGTCTCCCTTAAAAGACTTCACAGCGAGCTTAATGGCAGACCCTATTGCAGTACCGGGCTGGGGCACGGTGTTTGTACTTACAGCATTTAGCAGCAGCTTTGCCGCAGCATAGTCTGTTGTAAGAGGAAACTGAATATATGCGTCACCTGAAAACACTACAAGTCCTATTCTGTCTCCCCGCAGCCTGTCAATTAAAGAAGCAATTGAGTGCTTTGCCATTTCCAGGCGGTTGGGCTTTATATCTTCAGCCTTCATGCTTAAAGAAACGTCAAGCAGAATAAAGACGTCAATTCCTGTCTGTTTTACCTCTTCATAGCGCGTTCCCACCTGCGGGTTTGCTAGAGCGAGGACCAGTAAAACAAGCACCAGTACAATTATGCCGCTTTTTAAAAAGTATTTTAACACACTTCTTTCAGGAACAAGTACCTTCAAAAGCTTTGCGTCTGAAAATTTCTGAAGAAGCCTCTTCTGATTCTTGAAAACCAGATAGAAGAATACAACTGCAAACGGTACTATATAAAGTGCATATAAATATTCTGTATGTGCAAAACGAAACATGTGTTATCTCAAATTCTTAATTTAAGGAATCTTTCTAAAAACAGTTCTGGAAAGTCCGATTTCAAATAAGAGCAGAATAAGTCCCCATCCAAGCCAGCCGTAGAACAGTTCGCTTGCGTTGCGGTAGGAGGTAACTTCAACTTTTGTCTTCTCCATCTTATCTATGGCCTGATAGATATCTTCCAGCTTCCTGTTATTAGTTGCACGGAAATATTTTCCATCTGTTATATCTGCCACTTTTCTTAGTGTTGCCTCATCAATTTCAACCGGCATATTCTGGTATCTTATGCCGAATGGAGTCTGGAACGGATACGGTGCCTCGCCCATTGTACCAACACCGATTGCATAGATCCTGATGCCGTAAGTCTTTGCAATCTGGGCTGCCGTAATCGGGTCAATTTCCCCTGCATTGTTAACGCCGTCGGTAAGGAGAATAATAACTTTGCTTTTACCCTTGCTGTCTTTAAGGCGGTTGACGCCGTTAGCAATTGCTGTGCCTATTGCCGTTCCATCCTGTATCATCCCGCTTTTTACGTCTTTCAGGAGTCCTCTTAAGACCGGGTAATCAATTGTTAAAGGGCACTGTGTAAAGCTCTCATATGAGAATATCACAAGACCTATCTTGTCTGAAGTTCTCCCCTGTATGAATTCGTCAATAACTTTCTTTGCTGCTTCAATTCTGTTTGGATGGAAGTCTTCAGCAAGCATACTGCCTGAAATGTCCAGAAGCATTGCAATATCAATACCTTCGGTGTATACGTTTTCCCCGGATGCAAAAGTCTGGGGACGTGCAAGTGCAACAATCAACAAGGCCAGAGCGCCCATCCTCAAAAATGCAGGCAGGTGCCTGAACCTTTCTTTAAGCGAAGGCTTGTAGCCTCTGAAGACCTTAAGTGAGGAATAGGTGACCGAAGCGGTATTCTTCTTCCCGTTCCTGAAATACCATAACATCATTAAAGGAATAATTGCCAAAAGGTACAGAATGCCCGGATAGGCAAACGTTACATTATGAAACATTTGAAGCCTCCCGGGACTGAGTTACAGGCTGCTTCACAGGCACTGTATCTTTTACTATTCTGCGGGCCTGGGCCATCATCTCTTCGTTAATGGATCCCATAGGTACATACTTTGCAAATTTCACCAGGTCTGCGTTGTTTAAGAAGCCGGAAGTAATCATCCTGATGTTTTCAGTTTCCTTTGCTTTTGAAAGGTTATAAAGAAGTTCGTTTGTCGTAATTTCAAGCGCCGGTACGTGGAATCTTTCTTCAAAGTACCTTCTTATAATCTCTGTAATCTCAGTATGGTATTCCTTTATCTGTCCTGCCTGCCAGAGTTTTTTTCCTTCCAGTTCATCAAGGGCATAGAGCGCTTCTTCATGAGGCTCTTTTTTAACTACGGTGATAATACCCTCTTTCCGGCGCTTCTTTTTCCTGTAATAAAGATATAGGTAAACTATTCCTGCAATTACAAGAAGAGCAATCAGACTTAAAAGCAGTATCATCTTCCAGTCGAGCGGAATCTTAACAGGGTCTTTAATGTCTTTAATGTCTTCACCCTGGACTTTGAGAGTACGTACAACAAAAGAAACCTCATTGCTGAGAGCGGATTTCTTTTCACTTCCGCCCTGTGAGTAAAAAACATTCAGGGGCGGAATTCTCACCTCACCCGAATCATATTTTGAAATTATGAACTTAAATGTTGTAACAAGGCTGCCGTCTTTTTCCTCACTTAAGGGCTTAAGAGTCTCTATGAGCTCGGCACCTTTCAGGCTGTCCTTAATTGCAGGAGGGAAAACCTTAACATCTTTTGCCGAATTAACGCTTATTGAATAATTTATATAATCGCCAACTTCGTACGACTGTCTGTCCACTCCCGCCCGGGCCGAAACACCCTGTGCATGCAGATAAGTACCGGATAAAATAAGCAGCAGCACTGCTGTAAATAATTTTTGTCTTACCATCTTCTCTCGCGCAATCTGAAAAATTCAACCAAAGGTTTCATATAGGATTTATCTGTCTGGACTTCAATTGAATCCAGGCGGTTTTTAAGGAAAAGCGATTTTCTTTCTGCCATGGTTTTACGTCTTGATTCGCTGAACCACTTCTGCAGATCTTTCGAGCTTGTATCAACATATCTTTCTTCCCCGGTTTCCGAATCCCTGAATTTAACGAGGCCTATTCCGGGAAGTGTTTTTTCTCTTTCATCGCTCAGGACTATTCCAACCAGGTCGTGCTTGCGCCCGACAATTCTAAGGATCTTTTCATAGCCCGAGTCAAAGAAGTCTGAAATAAGAAATGCAATGCTTCTTTTCTTGATCGTATTGTTCATGAATTCCAGGGCTTTCCTGATATCTGTTTCCTTGCCCTCGGGCTCAAATGACAGGAGCTCGCGTATAATTCTTAAGACGTGCTTGCGCCCTTTTCTTGGAGGCACAAACTTTTCAATCCTGTCGCTGAAGAGAATGAGGCCCACCTTGTCATTATTTTTCATGGCGGAAAAAGCAAGTATTGCACTCAGCTCTGCTGCAATCTGTTGTTTTGTTTTCTCAACGCTTCCAAATATGAGAGATCCGCTTAAGTCCACTAAAAGCATTACCGTAAGTTCTCGCTCCTCTTCAAAGACCTTTATAAAAGGGTGCCCGAAGCGGGCCGTAACGTTCCAGTCGAGATTTCTTACGTCATCGCCAAATTGGTACTCACGGACTTCAGAAAACTCCATTCCCCGTCCCTTGAAGACAGAATGGTACTCTCCCGAGAAGACCTGGTTAACAACTCCGCGGGTCCTTATTTCAATCTGCCGTACCTGTTTCAATATTTCTTTTGTCAGCATAACCTTTACTATTAATGTAACAGCTTACTTCTCAACTATTTTCCGGTTCTATATCAGGGCACTTCGATTTTATTCAGGATTTCCTGAATTACATGTTCCGTTGTAATTTCTTCTGCCTCAGCCTCATAGGTTACGGCAATGCGGTGGCGTAAAACATCCATGCAGATTGCTCTTACATCTTCAGGAATTACATAGCCGCGTCTTTTGATAAATGCCATTGCCCTTGCACCCAGAGCGAGATTAATTGTAGCTCTTGGTGAAGCACCGTAGCTGATAAGGTCTGCAAGGCTGTCAAGTCCGTATTCTTTGGGGTTGCGCGTGGCAAAAACAATGTCCAAGATATAGCGGTCAATTTTCTCATCCACATAGATTTCCTGTATGAGGTTTCTTGCCCGCAGTATGTCCTGCGGCGTAATAACAGGTTTAATTACTCCGTTTGTGGAATTTTCAACATTCTGCCTCATTATTTTCAGCTCTTCCTCACGTGAAGGATATGTAATCTTAATCTTAAGCATGAACCTGTCCACCTGTGCTTCAGGAAGAGGATAGGTTCCTTCCTGCTCGATCGGGTTCTGTGTTGCAAGCACCAGGAATGGTTCTTCCAGCTTAAAGGTATCCTCGCTTATTGTAACCTGGCGTTCCTGCATGGCTTCCAGAAGCGCGCTCTGCACCTTGGCAGGGGCACGGTTAATTTCATCGGCTAAAATGAAGTTTGAGAAGATGGGACCTTTTTTTATAAAAAAGCTGCCGTCTTTCTGGTTGTAGATCATTGTACCGATCAGGTCTGCCGGCAGGAGGTCTGGAGTAAACTGAATCCTCTGAAATTTCGCCTTCATGGCCGAGGCAAGGGATTTTATGGCAAGGGTTTTTGCAAGTCCCGGAACGCCTTCCAGGAGTATGTGCCCGTTGGAAAGAAGTCCTACAATCAGACGTTCAACCATCGGCTTCTGCCCCACAATAACCTTGCCTATTTCGCTGAAAAGCAGGTCAACAAAAGCGCTTTCATTTTTAATTTTCTCATTAAGCTCTGTTATTTCCAAAGTTTTCCTCTGTTTTTTCTCAATATTTATGTTAAAATTACATTTTTTACATTCTTAAGGATGAATAGGTTTCCGGCTTTATTATTTTTCTTTCAGGTAAGTAAATGAAAAGCCGTCATACATGTTGTCTGCAAGCATCAGGGTGTCCCGGCTTACACTCATTATAACCATGGGCATATCCGGCATGTCTGCAAAATGAATAAAATTCTTTTCCTCTGTGGAATAGATGCTTTTGCCCTTCTTAACGGTAAAAGCAGTGCTCCTTACCAGTACGTCTTTTGAATAATAGCTTACGCTGCCCCTCTCTGTAAAAACCACTTTTCTTCCCTCTTCGGGATTTACATTAGTAGTCTGCCCGGCAATACCGCCGGATATTCTTACAAGAATCCAGCTTCCGAATAACAATTTCTCCTCCTCCGGAGCAGTAACATCGTAGCAGGAACTGAAGATAAACGCGCATATTATAAATAACACTGCTCTTTTCATCTCTTCCTCCCATTACTTTATAATTACTCTAGATTACTTTAAGCACGGCGAACTTCAGGTAAGCCGTTTCCTCCATTGAAGGCAGCCTCGGGTGATCGAGTGACGCTCCGCTGAAATGTATCATCTGCACCTGGCGCCCTGCTTTCTGTGCTGCACTGTTAAGGATCTGTATAAAACTGTCCCGGTTAAGGTGATGCGAGCAAGAGGATGTAACAAGATATCCCCCTTCTTCAACGAGTCCCAGTGCCATACGGTTGAGCTTTTCATAGCCTTTCTGTGCCACGGGCAGGCTCTTTTTGTTTTTTGCAAATGCCGGGGGGTCTACCATTACCAGGTCAAACTTCTTTTTTTCATTCAGCATAGACATAAAAACATCAAAGACGTCTCCTGTAACAAAATCCGCTTTCTGAGTCATTTTATTCAGCTGAAAATTGCCCCTTGCGTTTTCAATTTCTGCCTGGGAACTATCCAGAAATGTAACAGCTTTAGCTCCTGCTTTTGCAGCATGAAGCCCGAACCCTCCGGAATTGCAGAATGCGTCAATAACAGTCCCGCCCTCAGAAATCCTTTCAATAAAACTTCTGTTATCAGCCTGGTCAAAGTAAAACCCGGTCTTGTGGCCTGCCTCAAAATCGATCCTGTAGCTTACTGCGCCGTCGCTGATGACTTCGGACTTATTGCTGCCCAAATAAACAGTGTCTTCTTCAGCCAAACCTTCAAGACGCCTGAAGTAAGCCTCGTTTTTACTGAACACATTCTCCGCGCCAAGCCCTGTCTTCAGAACACTGACAATTTTATCGATATTTTTCTGCATCCCGAAAGAATAAACCTGCAGGACAAAAGTATTATTGTATTTATCAATTATGAGCCCCGGCATAAAGTCGCTCTCACTAAACAGGAGTCTGAAGGAATCCCGTCTGGGGTATAGGCTTTTTCTTAAATCATATGCCTTATGGATCATTTCCTTAAAAAAATCCTCCAGGTCCTCTATTTTTGCCCGGCTTAAAAGCCTTACTGCAATAAGAGAGTTTTTATTATAAAATCCGGTGCCTAGAAAGTTACTTTTGTAATCATAAAGCTCCACAAGGTCGCCGTTCTGTGCCTCACCTTCAAGTTTTGCAATTTCATTGCTGAAAACCCAAAGGTGCCCGTGTCTGAGTCGGTGCTCTTCATTTTTCCTGAGATATACCTGTGCCAATATTTATTCCTCTATTTTAACATAGAAAAATAACATAAATCGGATTAAGAATTAAGCCAAAAAAGTAAAATGAGGGATATTTAATTAAAAGGTTATAGCTAAAAGGTTATAGCCGCCGGGCGGGAACACTGCCCGCCCGGAAACTGAATGTATCAATGGATGTGTTACTGAAATAATATGAATGAATAATTTTCTTCGACTCAAACGCTTTCCAGCACTCTTTTCAGCTTGTCGGCTATCTCTGAGGCAATCGAATCAAGTTCCTCATTCTGAACAGTCTGCATGGAAACTCTTGGGTTTATTGATGAAACTTCTGTCTTCCCCTCGCTTTTTTCCTGTACAATTATATTGCAAGGCAGCATTGTGCCGATTTTATCCTCCGCCTTGAGAGCCTTATAGGCAAAAGGAGGATTGCAGGCCCCGAGAATCCTATATTTCCGGAAATCCACGTCCAGCTTTTTCTTTAGAGTTTCTTTAACGTCAATTTCTGTCAGAATCCCGAATCCCTCTTTTTTCAGCTCCTCGGTAACTTTTGTGATCGTTTCGTCAAAGGAGAGGTTTACGATCCTGGTATTATAATAATCCATTTTTCTTCCTCCGTTTGGTTTGTTCCTAATATGATGCAGGATACTTCAACAGGTTCCGGAAAAGAGAGGAACAGACGTCAGATATTCCGGTTTTGGACTGCATTAAAAAGAACCGAATAATCCATATCCGAAAGACCCGCCTTCACCGTTTTATTTAAGATTTCCTGCACTGCCTCAAGCATAACGGTATTCAGTTCCAGGTTCTTTGCCTCTTCAATTGCAAGTCTTACATCTTTCAGCAGATGCTTTGCCGGAAAATTTACATTTGAAAAATCGTTCTTCAGCATATTATTCAGCTTTACGTCAAAAGTTTTGGCGTACAGAGCGCTGTTCCTTAAGACGCTCATGAACTGCTCTACGTCAATCCCTTCTTTTATTATTATCCCAAGGCTCAGTGAGAAAGCAGAAGTTAAGGAAGCAATCATCTGGTTAAGTGCAAGTTTCATGGCCGCAGCCTTGCCAGTCTCACCGATATAAATCGGTGCCGGCCCAAGTGCTTCGAGTACAGGGCGCCACCTGTCATAAAGTTCTTTATGCCCTGCTGCCATTATAACCAGCTTTCCTTCGGTTGCCTGGGGTATGCTGCCCAAAACCGGAGCCTCTAAATAGTCTCCTCCTGCAGCAATGATCTTTTCTGCAACAGCCCTGCTTTCAGCAGGAGAAATGGTGCTCATCTGTATTATCGTCTGTCCAGAGAACTTCTCCTCCTCATCAGCCGAAAATAACATTTCATTCACTGCAGATGCATCAGAAAGCATAAGAAAAACCGCTTCACCCAAGTGCCTGGCTTCGTGTGCCGTAACGGCAACTTTCGCCCCCTTCTGCTTTAGAGGGACAGTCTTCTCCAGCGTTCTGTTATAAACATAAAGTTCATGCCCGGCCTTAAGCAGCCTTTCAGCCATCGGGCTTCCCATAAGCCCTGTTCCTATAAATGAGATCTGCATCTGAGAAACTCCTTTTTAATATTTGTCAAATTAAGTTGCACATTTTCTCCCCACTTGTAACCGGCTTCATCAGTTTGCATTCATGTTATACTGACGGATTGCGTGCATCTTTAATATCATAGTTATCTTTTAACAATATATCAACGAAAGCTTTAGTGTACTATAAAGTGTATTACATTCCTGTCCTGATATATACAATAAAAAAGCCCCGCGGAATCAACCTTGGGGCTTTAAACTTCATCAGAAAACAATACTCTCTTTCTTAAAACTTTTCCCTCAAAACTATTTACCTTTGACCAGGTGCACCATATCCATTTCAATATCCTCCTCGCAGAAGAAAGGTTCGCCGTAGTCCTTGCCGATCTTAAAGCCGTAGAGTTTGGCTCTGGATTCAACAAACTTCATAAAGTTAGGCTGACTTATAAAGGTTTCGGGCTCGATACTCTTAGGATTAAAAAACTGTGTGGTATAGGCTTTTACAGCGTTCATTTTATCTTCGAAAGTGTCGCTGATATCTACAATAAAAGATGGTGTAAATGCGTATGTCTGCATGTAATAATACAGTTTTTTAGGCCTGTGTGCATCCTGCTTTTTCTCCTTGTCAAAAGTCTGGATCTTTTCAAGACCGGCACTGAACATTGCCCTTTTAACAACATCGCTTGTATCAATATGGTCCGGATGCCTGTCGTTGAAATAAGGGGCGAAAATGATTTTAGGTCTGTACTTACGCAGGCACATAATGACTTTAGTGACATTTTCCTTTGAAACCTCGATACCTCCGTCAGGTATGTGAAGGTTTTCACGGATTGCCAGCTTAAGACTAATTGCCGACTGAAAAGCCTCTTTCTGCCTTGTTTCGGCCGAACCGCGTGTGCCCAATTCGCCCTTGGTGAAGTCAATAACACCCACCTTTAAGTCATTTTTGGCGAATTTGGCGATAGTGCCGCCCATTGACAACTCGGCGTCATCCGGATGAGCAGCAAAGACGAGTACATCTAGGTTCATATGCATGGGTTTTTCATGGTTGTTTTTGGTTAGAACAACATAACAAAAATATTTAATTAAGTCATCAATAGTTTTTTAAAAAATATTTATAGACATACATTTTTTTCGTAACTTTATAAGCAACCTTTTATCCTTTTTTTGTTTATAGCTAAATTTATTCTCTATTCATTTGAATTATTATTGGCTATATTTGGAACAATTTTTTAAAACTAATCAAATAATTTGAGTGCCTATGTATAAGATCAGATCAGCTGAATTTCTTGCCCCCAACATTAAGAGATTCGTAATCGAAGCACCTAAGATCGCCCAAAAGAGGAAAGCCGGACAATTTGTTATCATCAGGATCAAGGAAGGCGGAGAAAGGGTTCCCCTTACCATTGCCGATTCAGACGTTTCCGGGGGTACAATCACTATCATTGTGCAGGGAATCGGGAAAACCACAAAGGAGTTAAACTCCTTGAATTCCGGCGACGGTATACTGGATGTTGTCGGCCCGTTAGGCAAACCTTCTCATATCGAAAACTTTGGAACTGCTGTTTCAATAGGCGGAGGCGTAGGAACCGCAATTGCGTATCCGACAGCTGTTGCACTTAAACAGGCAGGAAATCACACTATCTCGATTATAGGCGGCCGCTCGAAGGAATTTGTTATTCTGGAAGACGAAATGCGCAAGGTCTGCGATGAAGTCTATCCTACAACTGATGACGGAAGCTACGGCTATCATGGTTTTGTCACGCAGAAATTGCAGGAACTGATCGATTCGGGCAGGAAAATCGATTTTGTGCTCGCTATTGGCCCCATACCCATGATGAGAGCAATTGCTGAAACAACACGCCCCTATGGAATCCATACCATGGTCAGCCTCAATCCTATTATGGTCGACGGTACAGGAATGTGCGGCGGCTGCAGGGCAACAGTCGATGAAAAAACGGTTTTTGTATGCGTCGACGGCCCTGAATTTGATGCCCATAAGGTAGATTTTGCACTCCTTGCACAGAGAAACAAATCTTACCTGGGTGATGAAAAAACAGCCCTTGAAACTCATGAACTGAAGAGCCTTGCAGCAGCAGCAGCCGGAAGCCATGAATGCAATTACGACAAGATGTTTTTTGCCAACCAATCCAGTCAGAATCCAAAAGTATAAAAAGCGAGCGGAGTAATAAATGGAAGAAATTTCAAAAAAAGACAGAATGAAGATCCCACGTCAGAAAATGCCGGAACAGTCCGGCACACAAAGGGTCACGAATTTTGAGGAAGTCAATTTAGGCTTTACCGAAGAATTGGCAAAAATGGAAGCCTTAAGATGCATCGAATGCCCGAAGCCTACCTGCGTTCAGGGCTGCCCGGTTGGTGTACAGATACGCGACTTTATTGCTCTTGTAGCACAGGGGGATTACCTTGGCGCAGCAGCTAAAATTAAAGAAGATAATGCACTGCCTGCCGTATGCGGCCGCGTATGCCCGCAGGAAGAACAATGCGAAGCCATGTGCGTCGTCGGCAAGAAAAATGAACCGGTTGGAATCGGACGCCTCGAAAGGTTTGTTGCCGACTATGAAAGAGAACACGTGGGCATCCGCCCTCCTAAGGTTAAAGCTAAAACTGGCAAGAAAATAGGCATCATCGGAAGCGGCCCTGCAGGCCTCAGCTGCGCAGGCGACCTTATTCAGATGGGGCATGACGTTACGGTATTTGAAGCCCTGCATGAATTAGGCGGCGTGCTCGTTTACGGCATCCCCCAGTTCAGACTTCCAAAGGAAATTGTTAAAGCTGAAGTCGAATCCCTGAGAAAGCTTGGCGTCGATTTCCAGACAAATGCCGTAATCGGTTTTACAGACACTATTGATGAACTCCTCCAAAACGGTTATGATGCAGTCTTTATTGCCGTCGGGGCGGGACTTCCCTACTTCCTGAATATCCCGGGTGAAAACCTGAACGGGGTTTATTCGTCAAATGAATTCCTCACACGCGTTAACTTAATGAAAGCTTACAAGTTCCCTGAATATGATACACCAGTCTTCAACTGCAAAGATAAAAATGTTGCCGTCTTCGGCGGCGGCAATACGGCAATGGATGCTGTCAGGACTTCAAAAAGGCTTGGAGCTAAGAATGCTTATATAATTTACAGAAGAAGTGACGTTGAATTGCCTGCCAGAAAAGAGGAAGTTCACCACGCACAGGATGAAGGCATTCAATTCCTTTTCCTGGAAAACCCGCTTGAATTTATCGGCGTGAACGGCTGGCTCAAACAGGTTAATCTTCAGAAGATGGAGCTTGGAGAACCAGATCAGTCAGGGAGAAGAAGACCTGTTCCCGTCCAAGGCTCAGAACACCTTATGGATATTGATATGGCTATCATTGCTATCGGAAACGGATCGAACCCGATCTTACAGAAGACAACTCCTGACCTCGAGTTCAATAAAAGGGGAAACATAGTGGTGGATGAATCTTCAATGAAAACTTCCAAGAAAGGTGTTTTCGCCGGCGGCGATATCGTTTCAGGCGGTGCTACGGTTATTCTTGCAATGGGCGCCGGAAGAAAAGCTGCAGCTGCAATAAACGAATATCTCTTGAACCCGGAAAGCTGAGAATAATTATCTTTACTTTTTTCTTAAAGCGGGCAGTAGAAAATTGCCCGCTTTTTTTTTACTTTCCCACGAGCATATAACAGGTTTTCAATAAATACTGACGATTAATAATTTAATCAGGCAACTACAATGACCAAAAACACCCTACTGACCATTTTATTTTCAACAGTCTTTTTCACCACAATTTCTGCCTCTTATCTCCTTTCACTTAAAAAGGGTGAGAGAATAATCTTCTTCGGTGATTCCATAACTCAGCTTGGAAATGATACGGGTGGCTATGTCACTCTCGTGCGCGACTCGATAGCTTCAAAATATACCGGCTTCGGAATTAAAGTAGTAGGCGCCGGCATCAGCGGCAATAAGGTGCCCGACCTCTTGGCAAGACTGGATAAAGACGTTCTTTCAGAAAGCCCCACTACGGTCGTAATTTATATAGGAATAAACGACGTCTGGCATTATGCCCTGGGAATAGGCGGCACGCCGAAAGATAAGTTCGAAGAGGGATTAAAGTTGATTATTGGCAAATGCAGTGCAAATGGAGCACGAGTAATTCTCTGCACCCCGAGCGTCGTTGGCGAAAGATCCGACAGCCTTAATAAACTGGATCCCATGCTGAATGAGTACTCCGATATAACGCGCAGGATTGCCCGGGAAACAAACAGCCAGCTTTTGGATTTAAGGGAAGCCTTTCTTGAATATGAACGCCAGAATAACCCCAAGCAGCTCCACGAAGGCATCCTTACGCGCGACGCAGTGCATTTGAATGCAAATGGAAACAGATTTGTAGCTGAGCTTATGCTGAAGGCTCTGGAACAATAGAGACTATGTCTGCCTTTTGAGAGCCAAAGGAAACTGCGGCTCTCAGGCTTAAAACCTGCTTAATATTTACCCGCGCCCGTAAAAGGTCTATAAACTTTTTTCAGAATTCTTTATATTGCTTTTTTATTATTAGCTATATTGAAAATATATGAAGCCAGAATACGAAGCCGTGATTGGACTTGAAGTCCATGCCCAGCTCTTGACGGACACAAAAATTTTCTGCGGTTGCTCAGCCAAGTTCGGTAACCCGCCTAACTCAAATGTATGCCCCATTTGCCTTGGGCACCCGGGAGTGCTGCCTGTACTTAACAGGAAAGTGGTGGAATTTGCAGTCCTGATGGGACTGGCCACCAGTTGCAGAATCAATATGAACTCTGTTTTTGCCAGGAAAAATTACTTTTATCCCGACCTTCCCAAGGGCTATCAGATTTCGCAGTTTGAATCGCCAATTTGTGAACTGGGCTCCGTTGAAATTGAGCTGAAAGACGGCACAAAAAGAAATATAGGCCTGACACGCATTCATATGGAGGAAGATGCGGGAAAATCCATACACGACCAGGCCTATGAGACACTCGTAGACGTAAACCGCTGCGGAGTACCTTTAATTGAAATCGTAAGTGAACCCGAAATGCATACTCCCGAAGAAGCTTATCAGTATCTTTCACAGATTCGCCAGACAGTTCAGTACCTCGGCATATGCGACGGTAATATGGAAGAAGGCTCTCTTAGATGCGACGCAAACGTGTCTGTCAGACTTAAAGGAGAAACAAAGCTGGGCACCAAAACCGAGGTAAAGAATATGAACTCCTTCAGGAACGTTGAGAAGGCTTTAATTTATGAAATTGACCGCCAGATAGAGATCCTTGAAGACGGGGGCAGAATCATCCAGGAAACACTCCTATGGGATGCTGAGGCCAATATGGCCATTTCTATGAGAAGCAAGGAGGAAGCACACGACTACCGCTACTTCCCCGAGCCCGACCTTATGCCTGTTGCAATAAGTCCTGAGTGGTTTGAAGAAATTAAATCCGGGCTTCCGGAACTCCCGAAGGAAAGAAAATTGAGGTTTATCTCGGAATACAATCTTCCCTCCTACGACGCCGTGGTTCTGACTTCCTCACGGGAACTGGCAGACTACTACGAGAAAACCATTTCTGTTACCAAGGACTATAAATCTGCCAGCAACTGGATAATGGGAGACGTGCTGAAAATATTAAACGAAACTAAAACCACCATACACCACTTTCCCGTACATCCGGAGAACCTGGGAATACTGATCAACCTCATTAACGACAACACGGTCAGCGGGAAAATAGCAAAGGACGTTTTCCAGATCATGCTTGGTGAGGATAAAGATCCCGCAGCGATCATCAGTGAAAAAAACCTTGTGCAGATTTCCGATACCTCGGAACTTGAAGGCGTAATAGAAAGGGTGATTGAAAATAATCCTAAAGATGTCAAAGAGTTTCTTTCAGGAAAAGACAAGGTGATAGGTTTCTTTGTTGGACAGATAATGAAGGAAACAAAGGGTAAGGCCAACCCCAAGGCTGTAAATGAAATTTTAAGAAATAAACTGAAAGCCTTAAAATAAAAAACCCGCCTGAAAGGCGGGTTTTGCCTGAAAAATATATTCTTTAGATTACAGGCCGAACTTTACAGTTGTAAGAAGCTGGAATGTAAGAATTCTTGCTTCAACATCTTCCTGAATTGTTGTAAGTCCATACCCGAATGAAACCTGTGGAGTTAAATAAACTCCGCCCAGGTTTATATCGACACCCGAACCTAATTTCATTTCAAAACGGGTATTTGTGTTTCTGACCGTTCCAGAATGCTTTGTGGATCCGTCATCGAATGTTACATTGTCATTGGGTGAAGTAACCTTTTCTTCATAAGAAGACTGAACCGGAAAACCGACAGAAGGACCGATAAAGAAGAAAAAGCTGCTGGCTGGAATACTTAACTTTAATAATGGCTCAATATTAAAATATGCCATGCTGGTTCCCAAGGTGTAAGTGTAGTTGGTTCCATTATTTGTTGTGCCGTCTTCAGATTCTGAAACGTACCTGTTATCATAGAACTGCATGTTGGCCATTATACCAATTACCGGATTGAAGCTCATATCGACCTGACCGCCGATAACTGCGCTAAAACCGTTTGTTGTATTCTTAACATCAGAACCTGCACCAATGTTAAAGTTCAGACCTGCCTGCGGACCTAATCTCAGCCTGAACTGTGCATTGCTGCTGTTCGGGAAGAATGAAAGAAATAAGAATGACACAAATAAAACAGTCAATATTTTTTTCATGATAAATTCCTTCTGATTATTTTTATTAAAGCAAATGAGACCATTTCAGGGATCAGTTTATCCCGGTACCTCAAAAAGTATTAATTATAGGTTATAAGTCAAATGCCCTAAGTCAAATATTCAGTTTATTTCTTGAGATTCTCATTCACAAAATCCCAGTTAATCAGGTGCTCAACAAATGTACTCAGGTAGTCAGGCCGCCTGTTCTGGTAATCCAGGTAATATGCATGCTCCCATACGTCTACAGTAAGAAGAGGTGTTTCGCCGTGTGCAATCGGTGTATCTGCATTCGGGGTTTTTGTAACCTGAAGCTTCCCGTCTTTTAATATGAGCCATGCCCAGCCGCTCCCGAACTGCGTGGCGCCTGCATTCTTAAACTCTTCAACAAATTTCTGGTAGTTGCCGAAACTTTTTTCAATCATTCCGGCAATATCACCCGTTGGCATTCCTCCCCCGTTCGGCTTCATGCATTTCCACAGGAATGAATGATTCCATACCTGGGCCGCGTTATTAAACAAGCCGGTCTTGGATGTATCCCCGTATGTTTTTTTAACGATTGTTTCCAGGTCGGCATTTGCCAGATCCGAACCTTCCAGCATTTTATTGGCGTTTTGAACATAAGCATTGTGGTGCTTGTCGTGATGAAATTCAAGTGTTTTTGCACTTACATAGGGTTCAAGTGCATCTTTTGAATATGGTAAATCGGGTAACGTAAGAGCCATTTTTTCCTCCTTTTATTTTTATTTCAGATCCTGCGTTTTATTCTTTCCGCCCTTAAAGAAAAGACGGATTCCCTTTAGAAAAGCACAGAAAACTGCGTTTTGTACAGAATTTATATTAAGTTAACACTGAAATTCGGATTTGACTTTCAAGGAGGCTGAAGTAATAAACAGAGTATTTAATCTTTCAACCTAAACAGAGTATTTTGTTAAATACTAAATTCATGTTTAAAGTAATAGATTTTTTTAATTTCGCAACAAAATAATTTATAACGTGCGGATTTTCTTTCTGTTGTCTGAAATTATCCCGGCTATGGACTCCCTTATAGTCTTCTGCTCAATACCTGAGGAACGGAGTATTGCTGTATCCATCGATACATCCTTTACCCCGTTAAGGTCCGGAGTTTCATTCATCGATACTGCCTTAAGGAGCGATCTGTCAAAGCCTGAAATTTCGCAAAGTATGCTCCCCAGCCCGTAGCGCGAGACTCTTTCCTTTCCGCCGAAATTTATCACCTCTCCACTGATATCTTTCTGACAAAGTGAGCCGATAATTTCTGCGGCATCACTTAAAGAAAGCGGAGTGCGGAACTGGTCGTAAAAAAGCTTAACTGCCCTTCTTTCTTTCAGGCTTTCATACATCCCGTGAAAGTGGCACCTTGAGTGATAAAGCCCCAGGCCGTAGAGAAGGGAAGTCCTGAGAATAATGTAATTGCCTGTTTCCGCTTTTACTGCCTCTTCACCCAGAAGTTTTGTTTCGGCATAAAGGGACGCCGGCTTAAGTGCGGCATCCTCTTTAAGCATCATTCCCAGGCTCCCGTCGTAAACAAGGTCCGTTGAGGTAAAGATCATTTTTGAATTAAACTTTTCGCAAAGCGCAGCAATATTTTTCGCTGCTCCCACGTTAACTGCCGCAACCTTGCCATCAGGCATTTTTGCTGCTTTTTCAGAATTTGAAACAGCTGCCGTATGTACTACAACCCCGGGATGGAAGGCCTGAAACACCTCTTTAAGGCATTTGGTGTCCAGTATGTCAACTCTGGCAGAATTAAACTCTCCGCAGTTACCCCTGTTTTCATTGTAAAGAGTAAGTATTTCAAAATTCCGGCTCAGCTCTTTATTCAGGTACTGGCCTAAAAGCCCGCTGCCCCCTGTAATTAGTACTTTCAAGGCAGGCATATTTTCCCCAGTATTGTTTCTTTCTTTGCTCCGGTTACGCTTGGAAGATTAGATGTGTTTCCGGAGATGGTTTCATTTGCCAGGACCGCAAAACAGATAGCTTCCTTGGCATCAGACGAAATCCCCAGCTCCTCAATATTTACAACCCTTACCTTTTCTGTAAAATAGTCCTTTAGGAATTTAATTATTGCCAGGTTTCTTGCCCCGCCCCCGCTGATAATAAGTTCATCAATTTCAATTGTCTCACGGATGAACTTCTCATAATTCCGGTATATGGCGAAGGCCGTAAAGTTTGTAACTGTTGCTATCCAGTCTTCAGGCTCTACATCCCTGTACTTTTCCAGCAGGTCCATCAGGAAAGTCTCACCGTAAAGCTCGCGCCCGGTGGATTTCGGGGGAGCCTTTTCAATGAATGTATCCTTACTTTTTAAGGCCTCTAAAAGCTCTGTGTTTACTTTCCCTATAAGAGCCGTTTTCCCGTCCTCATCATATTCTTTTTCAAAAAAGCGCCTGGAGAGAATGTCTATGAGCATATTGCCGGGACCCGTATCAAAAGCCCTTATTTCCACAGGCTCAGCCCCTTTTTTAAGGATAGTAAAGTTCGATATCCCTCCCACATTAAGCAGTGCACGGTTATGTTCACCTGAATAGAGCAGCAGGTAGTCAAAGTACGGCACCAGTGGTGCTCCCTGCCCGTCAAGGGCAATATCGCCCGTACGAAAGTCACCTACGGTAATAACTCCCGTCAGCTTTGCAATTACAGCAGGGTCGGCTATCTGAAGGGTCGACCTGACCTCATAGCCGAACATTTTGTGCTTCTCCGGCCTATGATGAATCGTCTGCCCGTGGCTGCCAATCAGATCCAGATTTTCCAGAGGGAAGCTGCTCTTATTACATAATGCTTTAATTGCATCGGCATATATCATAGGAATAAGAAAATTAAGTCTGCAGATGTCTTCAACGTTACTGGTTTTCTTTGCGGAATTTTTGAGTACCAGATCCTTTAAGCCTTCCGGAAAAGGGTAGGCCAGAAAATCCATCTGCCTCAGCCTTGTACCGGTGCCACTGCCTGTTATTTCAAGCAGCACGGCATCCACTCCGTCAAGCGAAGTGCCCGACATGAGTCCTGCGACATACTTTTTATCTTTTTTGGATAGTTTAATTAAGTTTTGCATATTCGTGCTTTATATCCGTTTAGTCTTTATGCGGGTGAACCTTAAAACTATAATTATTGTTAATTATAAAAAGTTAAAATTATTACATGAAAATCAATCATATACTTGGCGCGCATACATCAATTGCCGGCGGAGTAGATAAAGCCGTTGACCTGGCCGGAAAACTTAATTTCCAGACAATGCAGATTTTTACCAAGAACGGCAATCGCTGGGCCGATGGTTCGCTCAGTGATCAAACAATTGAAAATTATAAAAATAAACTAAGTAAAACAAAAATATCCCCTGTCATTGCTCACGATTCTTACCTCATTAATCTCTGTGCCAGTAATGAGGAACTCTTAAAGAAGTCGGTTGACGCCTTTGTGGACGAACTGGAACGCTGTGAAAAGCTGGGGATCCATTATCTAAACTTCCACCCCGGAGCTCACACTGGCCGCGGCGTTGAAGACGGAATTAAAACCATAATTGAATCCCTCAATGCTGCACACGAAAGGACCAGGAATTTTAAGGTAAAAAGCATGCTTGAACTGACTGCAGGCCAGGGTACGGCGCTTGGAAACCGCTTTGAGGAAATGAGGGAAATTATTGACGGCGTTGAAGAAACGAACAGGATGAGCGTCTGCATCGATACGGCGCATATTTTTGCCGCCGGGTACGACATTAGATCCGAAGAAGCTTATGAAAAAACAATGAGTGAATTCGATGCAATTATAGGACTTGACTTGTTAAACTGCATACACATGAACGACTCCAAAAAAGAGCTCGGAAGCCGTGTGGACCGGCATGCGCATATTGGCGAGGGCTTTATAGGATTAGAAGGATTTACAAACATTATGAACGACAAACGCCTGGAGAATGTCCCTAAAATACTTGAGACCCCAAAGGATTCCAAAGAGCAGCTGGAAGACCTTAAAAACATTGCCACACTCCTCAGCCTCTGCAGCAGAGGAGGAAATAAGGAGGAGTAATATACCACTGGCTGCCATACTCAGCCCCAGGCTATTAAAAAGAAAAGCCCGGTTTTAGATTTAGCTGAAACCGGGCTTTTCATTATCAATCACTTATGGATCTATTAAGGCTCAAGCGGCTGAAGAACCATTATGCCAGTCTGCTTTTTGTTCTTCATCAGGTAATCTGCAAGAGGCTTGTCTGTAATCTGAACCTTCGACCCCACGATCGGGGCGTGCATGAAGTGAATTCTTCCGTCATCCAGCTTTACTGCAATTCCGACGTGCGCAATGTCCATGCCGTCAAGACCGCTTGTAATTGCAACCAGGTAACCGTTCTGAATCTTGCTTTCAACATTCTTTATCTCTTCTTTTGGAATATAATAATACTGTCTTGAGTTCATCCTCGATTCAACAGCTTTAATTGCATTAAAGTATTCTTCATTATTACTGATCTGCGCATATTCCTTGCGGTTCTTCGTCATGAAGTTGACTTTCTTAACGTAAGGTTTTCCGCCAATCTCTTTGGTTACATCTTTAACAACGCCTTTTGAATTGTTGTCGAAAATCCAGTCGGAGAAGTAGTGCAGCCTTGAAGGATATCCGTTCAGCTTTCCTTCCCTGTACCTGACTTTTGTAAGCTCATTCTGATATTCATCAAATGACGTTCTGCCGCTTTTCACGCATCTTGCAAATACAAGGGCGTTCTCAAGGAAAGTTGTACAGTCAAGTCCAGTAAGGTGAACTACGAGCTGCTCCTGGCCTTCGGTTTCAAGCGTATGGGCTTCATAGTCAAGTCCAAGGAAGCTTTTGCCAATTTCTGCAATAACCTCATTTATCGGCTTTTTATTCAGTTCATTTTCAACTGCAAGAGTAAATTTTTCAGTGCAGATATCTTTGTCTTTCATTGTATAGATCGTCTGTGCAGATGACAATGTTGTAAAGAGCAGTGCAGCTGCTAATAAGTTAAATATTCTCATCATATCGGGTAATCATCCTCTACAATAGTTGTTGTTTGATTTGCTTCTTCAATGTGTCTTACGAGTTCCAGATTTTCAAACCGGGCATAATCCTTAAAGAACTTCAGGCGAACGTCCCCGGTAGGACCGTTTCTCTGTTTTCCTATGATGATTTCAGCAACGCCTTCAAGGCTGTTTCCGTCAGCATCCTGCTTCATTCCGTAGTATTCAGGGCGGTGGATAAACATCACAACGTCGGCATCCTGTTCGATAGAACCCGATTCACGTAAGTCGGAAAGCATAGGCCTTTTATCGGTTCTGGATTCAACTGCACGGTTAAGCTGAGCAAGGGCAATTACTGGTATATTCAACTCCTTTGCCAGAGCCTTTAGGGAGCGCGATATGTGTGAAATTTCCCTTTCGCGGCTTTCCATCTTTGAGGATGCATTCATCAGCTGAAGGTAATCTATCATAATAAGACCGAGCTTTTTTTCGGCTTTAAGTCTTCTTGCTTTTGCTCTTATCTCAAGAATTGTCTGAGATGGCGAGTCATCAATAAATATCGGGGCTTCACTCAGCTTATGTATGTTACGACTGAGCTTAGGGCCTTCCTCATTGGGCAGCTTTCCTGTTCTTACAAGATGGGCATTCAGCCTTGCCTCGGCGCATATCATACGTATTACCATCTGTATTGTGGCCATTTCAAGGCTGAAAATGGCTACCGGCACTTTATGGTCAACAGCAGCATTGCGGGCAAGTGAAAGTGCAAAAGCCGTTTTACCCATTGAAGGGCGGGCTGCAATAATGACAAGATCCGACTTCTGAAATCCGCCCAGCATATCATCCAGCTGATAAAAACCCGTCGGAACTGCAAACTGCTGGTGCTTTTTGGAATGTATAAGCTCAATATATTCCATCGCCTGAATTACAGCCTTATTCATCTGTGAATAAGACTTTTTCATGTGTGCTTCTGTAATTTCAAAGACCTGGCGCTCTGCCCTGTCCAAAAGGTCAAATGCGTCTTCAGCCCCTTCATAGGCACTTTTTGCAATATCCATTGAAGCCGTTATAAGCCCGCGCAAGATGTGCTTTTCGAGCACAATCTTGGCGTGGTACTCAATATTTGCAGCTGAAGATATATTCTGCGAAAGCCTGCTTAAGTATACTGCCCCGCCGGCTTCCTCGGCCTGTCCCTTTTTCTTTAATTCCTCATAAAGTGTTACTATATCAACAGGTTCATTTGCCTCAAAGAGCGACTGCATGGCCTCAAAAATAAGCTTGTGCTGCTTTACATAAAAACTTTCAGGCGTAAGAAGCTCAATTCCTTTTGGAACAGCCTCTTTTTCTATCATCATGGCGCCCAGAACCGCCATTTCAACTTCAGGGGCTGAAGGCGGTCTTACCGATGCACTCTGAAGCGCTTCAATATTAATTTCTTCCCTGTTTTCTTTTTTATTCTTGCTCATCTATAATTTACCCCGGCATATCATCGTATAATTTTCTGAATTTCTGAACATCCTCCCAGGCAAGTCTTTTCCACTGAGGGTTTCTCAGAAGCGCTGCAGGATGATAAGTTACCATTACTTTTGCATTACCTAATTCGTAAACATTCCCTCTCATTTTTCCGAGCGAAAGCTTCAGGTTCAGCAGCCCGGAAGCCGATATTAGTCCCAGACACAATATAAGTTTTGGCTTAATGATTTCTATCTGCCTGTGAAGATAAGGAATACAGACCTCCATTTCACTAGGAAGCGGATTTCTGTTTCCCGGCGGGCGGCATTTAAGAATGTTTGTTATATATACTTCTTCTCTTGAAAACTTAATTGCCGTAAGTATATCTGTCAGCAGCTTGCCGGCACGCCCTACGAAAGGCTTTCCCTGCAGGTCCTCTTCTGCCCCGGGGGCCTCGCCAATTACCATTACCTTAGCCTTAGGACTGCCAGAACCAAAGACCAGATTGGTGCGCGTCTTTTCAAGCGGGCATTTATGGCACTCCTCCATAAATCCCTGCAGTTCAGTCAAATTCTTGGCGTGAATGAATCCATTTTTCTCGAATTCACTTTCCATATTATCCTCCCGCTTGTTCTGGTATGCTGCTATATCGGTCAATAAATCCAAGTCTACTTTCTCAAACCTTTTGTTTTCAAACATAATCGGCCCGAAAATAGATTCCTGATCCTTTAATGCTTCGATTAACTTCTGAATGCTTTGTTCAACCAATTTAAAAAAGTTCGCTTATTTCTGAAAGGATATAATTAGCTGTTAAGAACTTACTCATGAGCGGATATTCTTTTATTTTGCCTTCTCTGGTAAGAATTGTGACCTTATTCGTATCGAATTCAAATCCGGCACTTTTATCTTTTAAAGAATTCAATACAATCATATCCAGATTTTTCTTTACCAGCTTGCTCTTCGCGTTCTTAAATTCGTTATCTGTTTCAAGAGCAAAGCCTATTATCTTTTTATCACCTTTTTCAATTGTGCCCAGAACATCCTCTGTCCGGCTAAGGTCTATGGCCTTAAGGCTTTCCTCTTTTTTAATTTTATTTGCAGCCACCTTCTCCGGGCGGTAATCGGCAACTGCTGCGGCCATTACTAAAATGTCGTTGAGTTTCAAATTCTCATCCACGGCTTTTTTCATTTCGGAGGCGCTTCTTACCTTCAGGCACTTAATGCCCGGATATGCGCTTTCTGCCGTCGGTCCTGAAACAAGCGTTACCGAAGCTCCTCTCAGGCTGGCAGCCTTTGCAATCTGAAAACCCATTTTACCGGAAGAACGGTTACCGATGAATCTCACAGGATCAATATCCTCATATGTCGGTCCTGCCGTTACGAGGAGTTTCTTCCCTTCCAGGTCCCTTGAAAATCCAGCCAGTACAAGCTCTGCCGCGTCCACGATCTTTTCCGGTTCAGCCATTCGGCCTTTACCGCTCAGCCCGCTGGCAAGAAAGCCTTCTTCCGGCTCCACAATATATGCAAATTCCTTTAGCTTTTTCAGATTTTCCTGCGTAACCCTGTTTTTGTACATATCCACGTCTGCTGCAGGAGCAGCAACAAGCGGGCACCTTAAGGCAGCGGCAACAGTCGTAAGAGCATTATCGGCAAATCCGTGTACAATTTTAGCTATTGAATTGATTGTTGCCGGGGCAATTATCATGAGGTCGGCCCAGAGGGCATATTCTATATGCCAGGTCTTAAGACTAACGCCGTTTTTTTGTGTCTCCGGGAAAATATTTACAATTACTTCGTTTCCGGTCAGCGTGGAAAAAGTAAGGGGGGTAATAAATTCCAGAGCGGAAGGAGTCATGATAACTCTTACTTCCGCTCCAAGCTTAACTAACTGTCGGGCTAAAAGGCAGGACTTGTAAGCAGCAATCCCGCCCGTAACACCTAAAATGATCTTTTTTCCTGAAAAAATGGTGCCCATTTTGATCAGGATTTATAGCGGTATTCTACTTTCCCATCCAGCAGTTCTTTAAGTGCCTGAAGATGCGGCTTGGGTCTTTTTTCAAATTCCAGAGAAATCTTCAGCTGATCCGGGTTTTCAATGTCCTCACTGTCATCATCAATACCTTTTGAAGGTATGGTGTTAACCAGAGAATTATATTCCAGTCTGGTTTCTTCGTTTACTCTTCTTCCTTCTTTTGCAGCAACAATAACAGCTTCATAAGTATTTGCTGTTTTTTCATCAAGTTTGCGCAAATCAACAGGCTGTATTCCCATCAGATTTTCTCCTCTTTATTTATTTTGTTCTTTATTATCTCTTTTGCTTCATAAATGGCTTTTTGCAGCTCATCGTTAATCACAACGTTATCAAACTCATCCTTAAGGCTCAGTTCCATTTCGGCTCTGGCAATTCTTTTCTTCAAATCCTCTTCAGTTTCAGTCATTCTGTTCTCAAGCCGCTTTTTCAACTCCTCAAGACTCGGAGGCATAATATAAATTAAAATTGCCTCGGGATAAATCCTTTTTATACTTAGAGCCCCCTTGACGTCTACTTCAAACAGAACACAATTTCCCCTTTCGACGTTCTCATTTACAAAACTTTTTAATGAGCCGTAATAGTAATCGTAGAACTTTTCCCATTCAATAAACTCGTCATCGTGTATCTTCTGAAGGAATTCCTCCTCCGAAATAAAAAAATATTCCACGCCGTTTGTTTCACTATCTCTTTTCTTCCTTGTCGTAGCGGAAATAGAAAAGACTATCTCAGGGAACGTTTTTAGCACTTCTTTTACAATCGTAGTCTTTCCGGCTCCGCTTGGAGCGGAAACAACAATAATGCATCCTTTATTATCAGTCAATTACTACTCAGTTTTGAATTACTCAATATTTTGAATTTGCTCGCGGATTCTTTCAAGTTCTTCCTTGATATAGACCGTATAATGAGATATTTCTGTAGATACGGTTTTGCTGCCGATCGTATTTGCTTCGCGGTTTATTTCCTGACAAAGGAAATTCAGCTTGCGGCCAACTTCATTGCTCTGATTCAGATTCTCCAGGAAAAACTTTGCATGACTGTTCAGCCTGACACATTCTTCCGTAATATCGGCTTTATCTACCAGAATGGCAAGTTCCATATCCAGCCTGTCGCTATAAGCTGAAATATCTCCCAAAAGCTGTCTGGCTCTTTCCTTCAGCTTCTCAAAATTCTCTTGAGCGCTGTTTTTACTTAACTCTTCAACTTTGGCCACAGTCTGCTGAATGTTAATTATGCGCATGGCGAGGTCTTTGGAAAGCTCCTCTCCCTCTTTGTTTCTCATTGCAAGAAGCTCACTGATGGAAGCTTCAATAGCCTCGCGAACCAGCTGGAATTCACTCTCCAGTTCTTCACTTATATCGGCTGAGAACAGATCCTGAAACGTCAGGAGCTGGTCAAGTGTTATTTTATCCTTTAATTTTGCCGCTCTTTTCACTTCTTTTAAGAACTGAACGGCATACTGAAGGCTTTCTTTGTCAAGAGTGGGCTTTTCATTTGTTAAACCGTTCTTTTTTATCTGAAGGTTTAATATAATCTTCCCCCTTTTAATCCTGCTCCTTATAAGTTCTCTTATCTCATATTCCTTGCTCTGCAGGTTTTTGGGCAGCTTAAGAGACACCTCCAGATATCTGCTGTTGACGCTCTTAATTTCAGCTTCTACGCTAACGTGTTTATTCTGGGCTGTACCTTTGCCAAAGCCGGTCATACTGGAAATCATCGAAAAATCCTAAAATTTAGTTCAACAAATTAGCTAAAAATCCTAAGTTTAACAACCTATAAATAAACCCAAAGGCAATTAGCCCCTTATTCCTAAAAAGCCTCACCTATGCCAAAGTGGATTTCAACAAAATTCTTGAAAAAACGCCTGTTTTTGTAAAGATTCATGAACGCTTTCCTTTCGTATGGGTCGTACGCCTTCAGGCCAATATCTAACCTGATTGGGGCAAAGGATGAATAATACCTTAAACCAGCGCCAACGGCTACTGCCAGCTGATTAAACCTGAAATTCTCATATCCCATGAATGTGTTTCCATAGTCTACAAAGGCTGCACCGCCGAAGCTTCCCACAAAGCGGTTTCTCGTTTCAAACGAACCTTCCATTAAGAAAGTGCCTCCGACGGGAATGTTGCGCAAAAACATGTTCTGGAAATCTGCCGCGGTAAGTATTGGAATATTTGCAGCTCTGGGAATAAGCTGCCTTGCACGCCAGCCGCGGACCGAGTTGCTGCCTCCTGCGGTAAAAAGCCTGTTAAGAGGAACGTCGTTTTTTGTACCCTCGTAGGTCTGCAGATAACCGAGTGTAAACTTTATTCCGAAAGCGTTTACCGGTGAGTTGTATACATTAGGGAAATAGGATAACGAAGTCTGCATACGGTAAAACTGGGATCTCACATTTATATAGCTGGCTCCAAGCCTTTTAATTATCGAGGGCAGAAGATTTCCTTCTTCAGCGGTCAAAGATAAATTGTAACCCTTTGTTGGGAACATCAGGTCGTTGGTTTTGTTTGCCCCAATTTCGGCTCCGATGATGGAGGTTATATTTCTCGAACTACGCAGATTATTTACAATAGAATCTACTTCAGACGGAGTTAAAGGAACATCAGTTGAAACAGCATTGTTTTTTATTACTGTCCGAACGTAATCCTCCAGAAGATTATCAACTGTCTTTTCAGCCGTATAGGATGTAATAAGAGAATTAAAATACACTTTCCTTGGAAGCTCAAAGTCCAGACTGATCTTAGTTCCGTAAATTAAGGAACGGTACTGCTTCTGCTTGTTTATTGTAAAATATCCTTCAAGCTTGCTGGTTATCCTTCTGTCGAAAAGAAATGGCTGTTCAACTGTTGCTCTAAGATCCACGTATCCTAAAATAGAAGTATCTCTGATTGAAGTTACAAAGCCGAAGATTTTGCTGTAGTCGATGTTAAAAACATCCTGCACGGCAAAACTGCCGCCCAGGGTAAACGTCCTGGCATTGCCAAGGAAGTTCTTGCGCGTGTAAGTAGTACCAAGACCCACGTTAAATGCGCTTTCCTGGTTGTTTATAATAATCTCAGGTGAAAGATCGTTCATCTGAGTTATATCACCGGTAATATCCAGGTTTACAAGGTTTTTGTTTGAATCCGGTACAACGCCGCTGATTAAAACTGAAGAAAATAGATTCGTACGGTAAAGCCTTACCTGAGCCCTCTGCTTTTCATCTGCACTGTAATAGTCCCCTGGCTTAATGCTGACTATCTTTTTAAGGAGGGTATTTTCAACATATTCTTTTCCCGGCCCTTTTTTGTGCACCTCAAGGCTGTCTACCGTATAGCGTCTGCCGGGAACGACTCCAACATTGATATCCACAAAGCCAGAGTCTGTAAAGACATACACGTCAGGCCTTCTGATATCGGCATTCATATAGCCATTGTCTCTTAGGAAAGTAATTACCGGCTTTGTCTCCTGATCTACCAGTGTCCTGGAAAACATCTTTGTGGTATCCACAGAGTAGTCATTGAGGATCTTCCGTTTGAATTCAACCGGCAGTGAATCGAGCCCCTGATAGCTAAAGCTCCTGATCTTAAAATCAGACCCTTCGATAATATTGTAGATCAGAGTAACTTCTTTTTTATTTTTGTCGATATTGTAGGCATTTGAAAATTTCCCCTTGAAAAATCCGTTATCCCTGTAATACTTCTCCAGTGCTTTCATATCTTCGGGAATCTTAAGAGAATCAAAGTACTCAGGCGGCAGACCTAAACTGCTGGAAATTTTATGCAGGAATTTATAGAACCAGTTGGGAGTGGCTTTCGAAGAAATTACAGTTTCAAGAACAGAGCCTGGAATTGAATTATTCCCATGGAATTCTATGTTGACAAGTTCATATTGTTCAACATTTTCCTGGTTTCCGGCCTGTGCAAAAAGGAAATTGTTGCCTGAAGCGACAATAACGAATGCAAGCAGCAAAATCTTGTAAATGGTCATATTAAGTAGTTTCTGAAAATTCTGTTTTATTCCTAAAAAATATCTTCCAGATTATAATCCTTGTCAACTATCTTTAATTCCGGATAGTCTCTTTGGAAATGCCTTATAAAGAAATCTCTTACTTCCTTAACATTTATATTAGATGATAAATAAAGGGAAGTAGGTTTTTTCTCTACGGTAAAAAAGTGGGCATAATATACCTGGTCCTTGTTGAAATCTACAATATAGGAGAAGATTTCACCGCCGCCGCTTCCCATAAAATAAGACTGTGAATCGTAGTAAAGCATTTCATAATTGGCGTTGCCCAGTTTTATCTTCTTTGTCAGGCTTTCAGTAAATGATCCCTTTAGAAGCGGGGTTTCATATGTTTTAGTCAGATCGTTATTGGCCTTCTTAAAGTAGAAAAACTTAATACCCCATTCGGATTTGTCGTTCTTTTCTGTACCGGCCACAACTCCTGAGGTGGAATCTTCCTGAAATTTTCCTTCCTCAAAGTAACTCACCTTCGTTGCCAGAATCTGTTTTACTCTTTCTGTAGCAAATTTCCTGTCGAGTTTCTTTGCAGAATCGGCAGTAACAACCGGTACTACCGGTTTCGGAGTCTCTTTTTTCCCGCACGATGTTAAAACAACTGAAAGAGATGAAAAAGCTATTACCAAAAGAAATTTAATTTTTGAAGTCAACTTCAGTTCCTGGTTTTATTACAGAATAGATCTCATCTATATTTTCATTACTTACGGCAGCAGAACCGTTCGTCCAGTTAAAAGTAAACGGCAGATTCTTAAAAATAAAATTCAGCCTTCCTGTTCCATGAATTCCGATAGCAGGAAATTTTTTGCTGCCAGATTTTGTGCATCCCCCGGCTTCAAGCTCCTCATAGAGGGCTTCATATTCCCTTTCCGAAATCAGCCCCGATTTATAAGCTTCGGTAATATCTTTATAATTCGGAAAATTCAGCCTGAGAAATTTATGGTAACCTGATGCCGTATCAATTTCACATATCTGGTAGTTACCAGCCGGAGCAGCAGGGCTTTCATTTGACGGCCTGCGGGCTGCATTATTATTTCTGCCGAAAACAGCCCTGTAGCTTTTTACAAGAACTGTATCGGAATATAAGTCCAGCCGGTAGTTGCGCCTGTCCACGAGCAGATGAACATTTGTCATATAGCTCATATGCTTTTCTGCAAGAGCCTCAGCAAGAGGTATATCCCTTAGATTCAGAATCATTCCATATAAAATAATTCCTGCAAAAAAGATAACCAGGCTGGCTATAAAAAATAATATGCTCTTTAACACAAGTTATTAAATAAAATGTACTAAATAAAATTTAAAAATTAGTGCATGTACCTGCGGGTTCTGTCTCATATGGGTCATTAAATTAACATTCGGGTATTCTCAGCTTATGGGTAGACAATCTTAATCTGAACTTCCGGCTACGGTTTGCTTTATCTGTAAGGTCCACTATTATACTATCTGCTTCAGGAAGAAGCCCCCTCAAAAAAAAGGAGGCAATTCCCTTAAAAATTGTGGCGGCAGATGCCGCCATTTACTGAACATTTATTACTTCTGGGAAGCTTCAACTACTGCAATTGCTGTCATGTTGATTATATCCTCAACAGAAGCACCTCTTTGCAGTACATGAACAGGTTTACTTATTCCCATCAGCACAGGTCCGATAACTTCAGCCCCGCCAATTCTCGCCATGAGCTTATAAGCTATATTTCCGGAATTAAGATCCGGGAATACGAGCACATTGGGTTTGCCTTTAAGCGTGGAAAATGGAAAGTCGGTTTCGCGGATCTGCGGAACAACTGCCGTATCAGCCTGCATTTCACCGTCGATCATGATATCTGGTCTGGTCTTCTTTACAATTTCAACTGCCTCTTTTACCTTTACTGATTCAGGCATTGGGGCGCTGCCGAAGTTGCTGAATGAAAGCATTGCCACTCTGGGTTCGATATCAAAACGTTTTACGGTATCTGCCGTTGAAATTGCAATCTCTGCCAGTTCCTCGGAAGTCGGATTAACATTCACTGTTGTATCTGCAAAGAAATAGACGTCCTTCTTTGTTATTACAATATAGAGCCCAGATGCAACATTAAAACCTTCCTTTACGCCCAGACACTGCAGCGCAGGTCTTATTGTTTCAGGGTATGATGTGGTCAGTCCGCTTATGAGTGCATCAGCGTGTCCTAACTTGACCATCATTGAACCGAAATAGTTAGGCTGCTTAAGCAGATTCTTTGCCAGCCTGAGTGACATGCCTTTACGTTCACGGACTTTATAGAACTCATTCATGTAAGTTTCTGAAGTCTTTGCCTGCAGGGGATCTATTATTGTAATGCCTTCAAGTCCGACTCCTAAAGCATCCAGCTTGCCTTTAATTATCTTATCATCCCCCAGAAGTATGGGATTAGCAATGCCGTCTTCCATTGAAGTCACTGCTGCTCTTATGATTTTATCTTCCTCGCCCTCAGGATATACAACACGTTTCGGGCTCTTCTGGGCTTTCTGTATCATCGTGCGGATAACTTCTTTCGACATTCCAAGGCGCTCTTTGAGCTCTTCCTCGTACTCCTGCCAGTTTTCGATCTTTACCCTGGCAACCCCGTTTTCAATGGCAGCCTTTGCAACTGCCGGAGCCACTTTCCAGAGCACGCGGGGATCAAAAGGCTTCGGTATTATATATTCCCTTCCGAATGAGAAATCAAGACCGCCATAGGCCTTAATTACCACGTCAGGAACTTTTTCCTTTGCCAGGCATGCAAGAGCTTCAACTGCAGCCATTTTCATCTCTTCTGTAATTGCGGTTGCCTTTACGTCCAGAGCACCGCGGAAGATGAAGGGGAATCCGAGCACGTTATTTACCTGGTTCGGATAATCGCTTCTGCCTGTAGCCATAATAATATCTTTTCTTGCATCAACGGCATCCTCATAAGATATTTCAGGATCCGGGTTTGCCATTGCAAAAACTATCGGATCGTCAGCCATTGAACGGACCATATCCTTTGTAACAACACCCGCAACGGAAAGGCCCAAAAACACGTCAGCCCCCTGCATGGCGTCGGCGAGTGTCTTCTTGTCTGTGTCAACTGCATAGAGCAGTTTATATTTGTTCAGATCTGTTCTGCTTTTTGCAAGGACTCCCTTGGAGTCGCACATCATGATGTTTTCTTTCTTAACGCCTGCTCTTACATAAAGATTTGCGCATGCAATTGCAGCAGCTCCGGCGCCATTGATAACCAGTTTTAAATTCTCAAGCTTCTTTCCAGCCAGTTCGGCAGCATTTAACAGTGCTGCACATGAAATAATTGCTGTTCCATGCTGGTCATCATGGAAAACAGGGATATTCATGGTCTTCTTCAGTTCCTCTTCAATTTCAAAACATTCCGGAGCTTTAATATCTTCCAGGTTGATGCCTCCGAATGTCGGCTCCAAAAGCTGCACGGCTCTGATTACTTCTTTAGGGTCTTTGGTCTTCAGTTCGATGTCAAATACATCTATATCTGCAAATCTTTTAAATAAAACACCTTTTCCTTCCATTACAGGCTTTCCGGCCATAGGTCCTATGTCACCAAGTCCAAGGACGGCTGTACCGTTTGATACAACGGCCACGAGGTTTCCTTTAGCAGTATATTTGTAAACATCCTCAGGATTCTGCTCGATTTCCAAACAAGGCACTGCTACGCCAGGAGTATAAGCCAGGGAAAGATCCCTTGCTGTTACGCAGGGCTTAGTCGGCACTACTTCAATTTTTCCATGCCTCCCCTGGGAATGGTACTCCAGGGCCTCCTCCTTTCTAATCTTCATTATGCATTCCTTCTGAATTGAATAAAAATTTCTTTGATATGAAATTACAATAGTTTTATGAAAAGATAAATAGCATTGTTAAATAAAAAAGCCGCCCTTAAAAGGCGGCTTACATTAAAAGTCAAAAAGAGCCTAGACTTCCATTATTTCTTTTTCTTTATGTTTTATGATTTCGTCAATCAGATTTGTATGATCATTGGTAAACTTCTGGATTTCCGATTCCATATTCTTTAAGTCGTCCTCTGAAATCTTTTTATCCTTCTGTTCTTTCTTCAGGTGTTCATTAGCGTCCCTGCGCACGTTCCTTATTGCAACCTTCGCATCCTCGCCCATCTTTTTTATGATTTTCATCAGATCTTTTCTTCTTTCTTCAGTAAGCATAGGAATCGGAACTCTGATATTCGTACCGTCGCTTGAGGGATTCAGACCCAGATCTGCAGTCATAATTGACTTCTCAATTATCTGAACTGCCGACCTGTCCCATGGTGTAATAGACAGAGTATGAGCATCCAGCACCGAGACGTTTGCCATTTGCTTTAAGGGGGTCAGTGTACCATAATAATCTACTTTCACCCCATCGAGCAATGCCGTTGTTGCCTTACCGGAACGGATCTTTGCAATCTCGCCCCTGAAGGCTTCAATCGATTTATCCATCCTCTGCCTGGCATCATTAATAGTTTGGTTCATGGTTTCCTCTGTGTGTTGTTTAATGTTATTAAGCTAATTGCCGACTGTAGTACCAACCGGTTCGCCCATTACTATTTTAAGAAGATTATCAGGTTTATCCATATTAAAAACAATAAGGGGCAGATCATTTTCCTGGCAAAGGCTGATTGCTGTAAGGTCCATTACCTTCAGCCTGTCCTTTAATATATCAAGATAAGATATTGTTTCAAATTTTGATGCGGAAGGGTTTTTCTCCGGATCCGAATCAAAAATTCCGTCTACCCTGGTACCCTTTAATATCGCATCGGCTTCTATTTCAACAGCCCTCAGGGTTGCCGCCGTATCAGTAGAGAAATATGGGTGGCCTGTTCCAGCTCCAAAAATAACTACTCTTCCCTTCTCAAGGTGTCTGATGGCTCGTCTGCGGATATAAGGCTCTGCTATTTCCTCCATGTGGATTGCAGTCATAAGCCTTGTATAAATCCCTTTATGCTCCATTGCGTTTTGCAGGGCAAGAGAATTAATAACCGTTGCAAGCATACCCATCTGGTCGCCTGTAACACGGTCTATACCCTGCTCACTTGCGCTCAGGCCCCTGTAAATGTTTCCGCCGCCAATAACAATACCTATCTGAACACCAATCTCCTGCACCTTCTTAATTTCAGTCGAAAAGAAATCCAGAACTGAAGGGTCAATCCCGTGTCCTTTCTTTCCCATGAGCGATTCGCCGCTAAGTTTTAACAGCAGCCTATTATATTTAAGATTTGTCATATTTCTCCGTCAATTTAATAAAAAAAAAGGTCTTATTAAATAAGACCTTTTAAGAAATTACTTCTTTTCGTCACTCAAGTGATATCTGTGGAATAAAACGAGCCGTGCTTCAGTGGAGTACTTTTTATTGTATTCCTTAAACAGGTCGCTGACCGATTTAGTATTATCTTTGATAAATGCCTGTTCGAAGAGGCAGTTTTCCTGGTAGTACTTGTTCAGTTTGCCCTGAGCGATTTTCTCAAGAATCTGTTCCGGTTTGCCTTCTTTTCTTGAAAGCTCCTTGTAGATTTCGATTTCCTTTTCAATGGTTTCCTTTGGAACCTCTTCCCTGTAAACAAAACCAGGCTTCATTGCTGCAACCTGCATTGCAACATCTTTCATAATGCCGACCATTTCATTGAGGTCGCCCTGGCCGATCTTGTCTACACGTACTAAAACACCGAGTTTTGAACCATGATGCACATAGTCAACTACGGCGCCATCAGCTGAATTTTCGATAACAAAGCGTGTTACAGTAATCTTTTCGCCGATCTTTCCGATCAGGTTTTCAAGTTCCTGAGAAATCACCTTGCCGTCAACACCCTGAGAAAGTAATTCCTGAACGTCAGCCGGTCTGTTCTTTATAATTGTATCAAGAACGAACTTAGCAAAGTTCTGGAAGTCGTCGCTCTTGGCCACAAAGTCAGTCTCGCAGTTGACTTCTACCATTACGGCAGTTTTCTTATCATCTGAAACATAGGTAAGAACCAGGCCTTCGTTTGCTGTTCTTTCAGCTCTTTTGGCTGCTACTGAAGCGCCTTTTTTTCTAAGGACTTCGATTGCTTTTTCAAAATCGCCAGCGGCTTCGGTAAGGGCTTTTTTGCAGTCCATCATACCTGCGCCGGTCTTTTCTCTTAATAACTTGACTTGTTCTGCACTAATTTCCATAATTACCTTTTCCTTGATTCGGTTTCTTTATTAGGACGCCTTTCACGTCTTTGATCCCTGGCCGGTTTGGATTCCTTTACTGTTTCCTTGGCTTCAACTTCTTCCTCACCGCGTTCTTTTCTCAGTCTTTCCTTTTCGGCTGCTTCCTGTGCTCTGAGTTCCTTTGCTTTTCCAAGTCCTTCAATTACTGCATCAGCCATGACCCTTGTAATGAGTTCAATTGTCTTTACTGCATCATCATTGGCAGGAATGACATGATCTACAACATCAGGATCGCAGTTAGTATCTACAATAGCAAAGATAGGGATGTTAAGCCTGATGGCTTCCATTACGGCAATAGACTCTTTCTTGATGTCAACAATAAAAAGTGCGCCTGGCAGCTTAGACATTGTTTCAACACCATCGAGTACTTTTCTTAATTTATCTTTTTCCCTTGAAAGGAAAAGTCTTTCTTTTTTGGTAATCTTGTCAAAAGTACCGTCGCTTTCCATCTTTTCGATGTTTGTAAGGCGTTTGATACTTTTTCGAATAGTTGAGAAGTTTGTGAGCATTCCGCCCAGCCATCTTTCACTGACCCAGTTCTGCTCGCATCTCTTAGCTTCATTTGCTATGATATGTTTTGCCTGCTTCTTTGTGCCGACGAACATTACTTTCTTTCCTTCGGAAACAAGCTTCGTCATGCTTTCAGCAGAATCGTTGATTAAGGCTTTTGTCTTCTTAAGGTCTATGATGTGAATCCCGTTTTTTTCCATAAATATATATGGTTTCATTTTGGGATTCCAGCGGCGGGTCAAATGCCCGAAATGAGCACCTGCCTCGATCAGATCGGTTAAATCGATGTTTTTCATTTTTTAGTTCCTGTTTTACTTCTACTTTTTTCATCTTCACCTAAATCCCTTTTCATTTGGGACACAGTCGGCGAATCCAAAAGTATGAATGTTAATAAAATATTGTTTTCTGCCAGTCTGTAGAGATTATCTCTTAGAGAACTGGAATCTCTTTCTTGCTTTAGGTCTGCCGTATTTCTTACGTTCAACCATTCTAGGATCGCGCGTCAGATATCCTTCAGCCTTGAGTGCAGGGCGAAAATCAGGGTTAATTGCTTCCAGGGCTCTTGCAATTCCCAGCCTGATGGCCTGTGCCTGTCCTGTTGTTCCGCCGCCCTGAACGTTAGCGAAGACATCATATTTGCCCAGTGTATCTGTTACCTTAAACGGGGCTAAGATATCATCCCTGTGTGTTTCAAGGGAGAACGCATGTTCAAATTCCTTTTCGTTAACGGCAATCTTACCGTTACCGTTTCTTAATATGACCCTGGCAACTGCGGTTTTTCTACGACCGACGTAAATGTTATCCACCATTAATAAACTCCAATTATAAACTTAATATCTCTGGTTTCTGAGCTTCATGCGGATGGCTTTCTCCCGCATATACTTTAAGCTTCTTTATTAATTTCTTGCCTAATCTGTTCTTCGGGAGCATTCCTTTGACAGCATGCTGAATGACGAATTCAGGATCCTTATGAACCAGTTCATCAAAACTTCTGATTTTGCCGCCGCCCGGATATCCTGAATGATGGAAATAGGTCTTCTGCAGTTCCCTTTTACCAGTCATTCTAACCTGATCGGCATTTACAACAACTACAAAATCCCCTGTATCAGCATTAGGAGTAAACATTGCTTTTTCCTTGCCTCTGATAACACGGGCTATCCTGGCTGCCAATCTGCCTAAAACCTGATCCTTGGCATCTACCACGTACCATTTTTTATCTGCATTTTCGGTGCTGATAAATTTGGTCATTTTTTCTTGTTTCACTTAATTCTCCTCCGAATCAACTATTATTTCCCAATAAAGGTCTTAAAGTTAACTCTATCTTAAAACAAAGTCAAGAAACAGGGGAATATTTTTCTATAAAAACTTTGATTTTAAGCACTTTCTCCTAATTTTCCCCCTTTTTTGTCATCCGAATAAGCCCCCTGCAAAGCCAGCTATTTTGCCCGCGCCTCGTGTTCTGTGTTCCTTCAGTCCTGGTATAGTCCCCCGGAATCCGGAAATATTTGGCGCCCACGGGCCTCTTCTTTACGCCTTTTACCTCCTGACGGTTAACCTCATTGCAGTTTAAGTCGCGCTGTATGACTAAAAGAGGGGAAAATCCGCCCGAGGTCATCTTCCTGAACCACTCGGGATAGTAAAGGAAGACTGGTCTGTTTACCGGTATTCTTCCCATTTCAACTCTTGCCATGCTGCCTTTTGCATAGTACTTGATATCATTGTCTGTTTTCTCCCCCTTCAGCGTCATTTCAACAGTGCCTTTCAAATTTTTCATCCTGCGCAAAAAGGGGGCTTACTCCGCCTGCTGTAAGCAAAAGACTCATATAACAAAGGCAAAGATCATTACTCTTTTCATCGTATTACCCCTGTTATCTTTTCCATTGTACTAAAAATAGATGAAATAAAATAATTATCAATGCTATTTTTTTAAACTTTTCCGGGAGCGCTAAAAAAGGGAATTGCCAAACCTGAAGGATTTGACCATTGCGAAGAACACCGGCTGAAATTCCTTAAAGGCTTCACGCCCGCTGATGATGAGCTTTATGGAGTAATCCTCATCATCCCCTGTTCTGATGTATATTGTCTGCGAGACCTGATTTTCCAGTTCCTCTGGATCATTATAATAACCGGTAAACCGCTTAAAATCATATGTATATCTGTACTGATCGGGATTAAAAATATATTTTTCAACAACTTCAACGTGAATATAAGGAGGAGGATTATAGCTGCCTGCGGAGGCCCAGAATGTGATGCCGTCAAGCTTCCTTTTTCTTTGCTGATCCATATAAACCCAGCCCGCGGGATACTTCATATTGACTTTTAAGGTGGACTCCTGATAAACCTGGCTTAAACCGGTGGAATCGAAGCCTCCTGAACTCATGTTATAATAGCCTCCCCTGCCGGCGCCTGAATTTCCGACTGTCCCCATGCGGCTATTTGAGGCTATGCTGCTTTTGTTTTCTTTCGGAATATCTTTACCGGCTTTTACAGTTTCACCTTCAGGCTGCCTGGAGGTCCTTGTGTCAGGAAGTGACTGATTTGCATCAACTTTAGATTCTTTATTTTCCTCAATCATTTTTTCTTCGCTGCCCGGCTTTTCACCTTTCAGGTCTCCGCCTGCTGATGCGCCTTTTGGGGAAACCATATCCACATAGTACCCTCCATAAGAACTGCCTGAACTGTTCTCAGCTATTCTCATTAAAATGATAAGCCCGAAGAAAACTGCAAAATGCAGGATTAATGAACCTATCATGCTGTAAAGGTCCAATGGGCGTCCGGGCTTTTCGGAACTATGTTCTTTTGAATTTATCATTATGCAATTATACAAAAAATGAAAATGAATTTCAGTGACATTAGCTTAGCACACTCCCCTTAAACAGTGGATTCCGCAGCCTTGTTTTCCCGGAAAGAATTCTTTTTGAGAATTCCGCAAAATTGTTAATTTTAAGGATGTACTTACAAAAACTAGGATTTTTAATATGAAATTTCTTGTAACCGGAGGTGCCGGCTTCCTCGGAATTAACCTCATAAGATACCTCCTGGAAAAACAGGAAGAAGTTACCTCACTGGATATTGCGGAATTTAACTACATGGATGTTATTGATAAAATAACCATGGTCAGGGGAGATATCCGTAATAAAGAGGATGTTAAACGTGCAATGCAGTCGGTGGATATTGTGATCCATACCGCCGCCGCGCTGCCGTTATATTCAAAAGAGGAAATCTATTCAACTGATGTAGAAGGAACAAGGCTCCTTCTTCAGAGTGCATCCGAAGCAGGTGCAAAGAGATTTATCCACATTTCATCTACTGCCGTCTACGGCATACCCGACCATCACCCGATATTTGAAAATGACAGACTTGAAGGCGTGGGCCCATACGGGCAGGCTAAAATTGAAGCCGAAAATGAGTGTCTGGAATTCCGCCGGAAAGGGATGTGCGTTCCTATCCTCCGCCCCAAATCTTTTATCGGGCCCGAGAGACTCGGCGTGTTTGCCCTTTTCTACGACTGGGCTCATAGCGGCAAGGGCTTCCCGATGATCGGAAATGGGAGCAACCGCTATCAGCTTTTGGACGTCCGGGATCTTTGCGACGCCATTTACAGCTGCGCTCTGCTCCCGGAAAATGTTGTTAACGATACTTTTAACATCGGGGCCAAGGAGTTTACAACAATGAGGGAAGACTATCAGGCAGTCCTTGATTATGCGGGTTTCGGAAAAAAAATTGTTGGTTTGCCCGAAAAACCTGTTATATTTGCACTGAAATTTTTGGAATTTCTTAAACTTTCACCCTTGTATAAATGGGTTTACGAGACGGCATCCAAAGATTCTTTCGTTTCAATTGAAAAAGCAGAAAGAATTCTGGGCTTTAAGCCCAGGTTTTCTAACAAGGATGCTCTCGTCAGAAATTATAAATGGTACCTCGATAACCTGAAAACCTTTCAGCACCAGTCGGGTGTAACACACAGAGTTCCCTGGAAGCAGGGGGTGCTGAAAATTGCCAAGCAGTTCTTCTAAAGACTGCAGATGATAAATTATCCCCTGTTGCAAAATGTTTTTTCTATTATATTTGTTAAGTAAAAAAAGGAGAAATAAGAGAAAATGGCAGAGAAAAAAGACTATCTCAAAGAAACAATTCAGCATTACGACATAAAGACAAACAACGTTGTTCCCGTCGTCGAGGCAATGGAGAAAATGGCTTTCTCAGCACGCGACCTTAACCGCGCAGCCAGAATATACGACATGATGCTTAAGGAAAAGGATTGTACCGTATTCCTTACACTTGCCGGCAGCATATTCTCAGCAGGACTTAAGAAAGTTGTGTTTGACCTGGTCAATAACAACATGGTTGATGCTATCGTTTCTACGGGTGCTCTGATAGTGGATCAGGACTTTTTTGAAGCTCTGGGCTACAAGCATTACATCGGTACCAAATGGGTTGATGACAACGAAATGAGGGAACTGGCAATCGACAGAATTTACGACACATACATCGATGAAGATGAATTAAGAATTTGCGATGAAACCATTGGTAAAATTGCCGATTCACTCGAACCGCGTCCTTATTCCTCACGCGAATTCATTTATGAAATGGGCCGCTACCTTGAAAATAACGGCGGACCTAAGTGTGAGGATTCAGTTGTTTATGCTGCTTACAAAAAGAATGTGCCGATCTTTGTTCCCGCATTCTCCGACTGCTCGGCAGGCTTCGGATTTGTAATGCACCAGACAAAAAATCCCGACAAGCACGTTTCAATCGACTCGGCAAAGGATTTTCTTGAACTCACACAGGTCAAGATCAATTCAAAGGAAAGCGGTATTTTCATGATCGGCGGCGGCGTTCCGAAAAACTTCACACAGGACATTGTTGTTGCTGCAGACATCCTTCAGGAAGAGGCCCCCATGCACAAATACGCAATACAGATCACAGTTGCAGACGAACGCGACGGGGCCCTTTCAGGTTCAACACTGAAAGAAGCCAGCTCATGGGGTAAAGTTGAAACCACACACGAACAGATGGTATATGCAGAAGCAACAATTGCAATGCCTTTAGTTACAGGCTATGCGTACCACAAGGGCTCATGGAAGGAAAGAAAACCGAAAGAACACCAGAAGCTTTTCATAAAGCAGCCTCAGGCAGTCTAATCCTAAACGGTTTAATACAACAAAGGCACATCCCCCAAAAAGGAGATGTGCCTTTTTTCTTACCGCCCAACGCTACTTCATCAGCATCATCTTGAGCGACTTGGTAAATGATCCCGCATTGATCGTATAAATGTAAACCCCGCTTGCCGCCTGATGCCCGGCAGCATCACGCCCCGTCCAGGTTACTTCATAGTGCCCGGGCTGCTTAAAGTCATTAACCAGCTCAGATACCTG
Source organism: Syntrophomonadaceae bacterium (assembly GCA_050259615.1). Lineage (GTDB taxonomy): Bacteria > Bacteroidota > Ignavibacteria > Ignavibacteriales > SURF-24 > JAAXKN01. Next base: position 75,279 of record JBLNAZ010000101.1, read on the forward strand.
TTTGCCCGTAATGTCATAAACCGCCACCTTTACGTTAGCAGCCTGGGGAATCTGAAACTTGATCGTAGTCGAAGGATTAAACGGGTTAGGATAATTCTGCTCCAGATCAAATCTCTCTGGAGACTTTGCAGCGTTATCTGCAACATCTGTGGTTGCACTCCATGCTGCAGAGAACATTCCCCTCCCGTGTGTGGCTGCAAAGATCTTGTTATCCGAGGTTCTGAAGTCCAGATCCGAAACCGACACATTTGCCAGCCCGTCGTTATTCTGAAGCCAGCTTGAGCCCTGATCAGCGCTTGTAAAAACGCCAAGGTCTGTTCCAACTACAAGGCTTTTGTTATTTGCAGAGTTTACAAGAATGCAGTTAACAGGAATGTTTGGCAGGTCTCCGGAAATATTTTTCCAGGTCTGCCCGTAATCGGTCGTCTTGAAAACCTTCTGCCCGTTTGAGTAGCCTGAATAAACTGCAAAGGCCGTAGCCGGATCTTGTGCATCGATTGCAATTTTCCTGGCATTAAGGTTTGGAAGTCCTGAGCCTTTAGGATTCCAGGAGTTTCCCCCGTCTGTTGTAGAGCGTATTACACCGTTTGAGCATCCGGCATAAATCACGTCTGAATTGCCTTTGGCAATGGCAAGAGTTGTTATCTTGGAACCTGAAGAACCGGTGCCGTCACCGGTAAGGTCTCCGCTTATAGTGCTCCAGCTCGCAGCGCCGTTTGTAGTTCTGTATACCCTGTAGGTTCCAGCAACCAGAACACTTGGGTTGTTGGGATCAATTGTAAAAGGTGCAATGAATTCAACCCTGTCCGAGGTTCCCGACCATTGGCTTGCTCCCCCTGTAGGAATACCGCTAATGGCCTTTGTATAACTCTTTCCGCCATCGGTGGATTTATAAATTGCCAGATCCACATATTCCATATAAATTGTATTAGGATTGTTGTAATCCACCTCCACAGCACCGCCGTCACCGCTGAGGATCTCATACCAGTCTGTTCCCCCGTCAGATTTAACAGTACCGTTGTCCTGTGCACCGCCGTAATATTTATTTGCCGAGGGATCCACGGCTCCGTAGTAAAACTGTGTAATGTAGAGGTCGTTATTCAGATCTGTCCATGAGGAGCCCTTGTTGGTGGATTTGAATATGCCGCCATCAGTTCCCAGATAAATGCTGCTGCTGTTTGACGGATCCACCGCTATTGCATGATGGTCGGCATGCACATATGCAAAGCCGGAGGAATTATACCAGTTGGTTTTCTGTGCCCACGTCTTTCCCCCGTCTGTTGACTTCCAGAAGTCCAGTCCGCCGGCATAAACCGTATTCGGGTCCTGAGGGTCAACTGCAACAACGTTATCGTACCAGGCCTGGTTGGAAGTATATGTTGAAGCCCCTGAAAACGAAGGGCCCGGCACCTTTAAGGAGTCCCAGCTTGCACCGCCGTCTCTTGTCACGCGCATTATACCTGCCGTGTTGTCAGACAATTTCATCGCCGAAAGGTAGACTACTTTGGGGTCTGAAGCTGAAGCTGCAAGGACTGTTCTTCCGTTTCCTGAAGCCGTAAATGTCTGCTGAAAAGTATTTCCGGCATCAGCACTCTTATAGACGGTAGCAGTATTAAAAAGGCCGAAGGCCGTATAAATTGTGGATGGAGTGTCATATGAAATTACAATATCCGTTGCATGAACGTTTGAGCTGTTCGGAAGACTGCTTACAACGGCAAATGTATTTCCGCCATCGGTGGACTTGAAAAGACCCCTTCTTGTAGCTGCCCAGAGCGTGTTTGTTGTTTTGTCAAATGCCAGCTTGTTCACATAATAAAAATCGGGAGTCAGAGTCGAGCTCAGGCGGTTCCACGTTTTGCCTGCATCCGTGGACTTAAAAATCCCTTCTCCTCTTAAAGCATCTATATTAGCATAACCCTCGCCAGTTCCGGCATAAATAATATCCGGGTTGGAAGGATCCATTACCAGAGAACCTATGGAAAGGTTTTCCATATGATCATCCAGGGCGAACCAGCTTGTTCCGCCGTTTATTGTTTTCCAGATTCCGCCTGCAACAGAGCCGACATAAATAGTGGCTGGATCATTGGGGTTTACTACAATACTGCGTATCCTGCCGCCTATGTTCCGCGGCCCTAACTGAGTCCAGCTGAGCGTTGAAGCGGATTTTTCGAGCTGAAGGTTATTTTTGCTTATCTGCTTTAACGCCTTCTCACGCCACTCTACAGGAACTTCTCCAGAAGGATAGGATCTCTGTCCATAATACCATTCCAGCATTTTATCTGCATAACCGGGCACAGCCTCCTCATCGCCATCTTTCTCCTCCTCAATGCGCAGCTTCCTGAAATCTTCATTTGTTAAAATTTGCGGCTGGTTAAAATATAGGAAGGACGAGACGGCACCTGCAAATAAGAGAAAAGAGGTTAGAAAAACTTTATATTTCTTCATAAATAATTTCCAATTCATGTTATTTGTTATCCGGTTTATTGGCGTCCAGTACTTCCCGGATTATCCATTTATTATACTGCGTCAGACTTACCCTTGCCCTGAATGTGGTTCCCGGGGCCAGGGATTTAAGTTCCATCAGTTTCCTGTTTTTTTCTACGGGTTTTATTTCTTTGTCTGTCATAGTAAAAGCCGGCTCCATCTGGTAAGTCTCACCTTTTACTGCGAGGCTTTCAAATGCCTGGTCATCTTCAGCTTCTTTGACCAGAACCTTGAGCGTAAAATCGTTTCCGCCTGCGGGCTTTACTTCGAGAATTTCGCCCGTTATTACAGAGCTGTTCTCCTGAATTACCGTTTTACTGCCGCTGCTTTGCTTGTGCAGGGTGTCGGCTTCCTGAGCATTCTCAATCCGGCTTTTCTTAGTGGCAGCTGTCTTGCTGCCGCAGCAGGCTGAAAAAGTTAAAAGAGATAAAACCATAAAAATGGCTGTAATCCTGAAGTTCATAGTGTCCTTTTTTAAGGGGTCTAATGGTTTATAAAGGATAAAAGTTCATAAAACTGCCAAAAACCGTTCGCAATTTCTTTAATATTTCTATAAAACAAAGTGCCAAAATTTTACTCCCCATGGAGGTTAACGGACCTGGCTTATTTTACGGTAGAATAAGGAAAACTTAATATTTGGCCATGAAATATTTATTAACCAATCCCTTTTTCTTATATTTAGGTAACTTTAACAAAATCGTGAGGATTTAATGGCAAAATTTGATCTGGAAAAAGTTCAGGACATCCTAAGGAAAATGAACTTTGACGCGTGGCTGTTTTATGACTTCAGAGGATCTAACTCTCTGGCTCATGAAATACTTAATGTTTCTCCGGAAGCTCACCTTACCAGGAGATTCTTTTATCTTATACCTAAAAGCGGAACTCCCGTCAAGATCGTTAACGGAATTGAAGCTTTCCACCTGGATCACCTGCCGGGTAAAAAACTCACCTATTCCAGCCATGCTTCACTCGACAAGCATTTAAGAGATGCGCTTTCGGGACTTAAAACCGTTGCCATGGAGTACTCTCCTATGAATGCAATTCCTTACGTATCAAAAGTGGATGCCGGAACCATTGAGTACCTGAGGACGTTTAATTTCGATATTAAAAGCTCGGGCGACCTGATCTCAATGTTCGGCGCACTCTGGACCCCTGAACAGTACGAAGAAAATAAAACGGCAGCCCGCGCACTGTATGAAATTGTAAGACTGGCATTTAATTTTATTAAGGAAAAAACCGCCTCCGGTTCAAAGATCAATGAGTACGAGGTTCAGCAGTTTATCATGAACGAGTTTAAGAGAAGAAATATGGTTACAGATTCGGATGCCATAGTTGCTGTAAATGAAAACAGCGCTAACCCGCACTATGCCCCGGATGCCCAGGTACATAAGGATATCAATAAGGGAGATTTTGTTTTAATAGACCTATGGGCAAAAATGAACACTCCGGATGCCGTAATGGCTGATATTACATGGGTCGGCCATATGGATCAGGAAGTGCCTGAAAAGTATACTGAAATATTTAACATCGTTGCCGGCGCCCGCGACGCAGCCTTCAGCCTGGTTGAAGGCCGCTTTAAGAATGGTAAAGAAGTCCGCGGCTTTGAGGTGGATGATGCCGCCCGCAAGGTCATTAAAGATGCCGGTTATGGCGACTACTTTATACACAGGACCGGGCACTCAATTACAACTGAAACCCACGGATCTGGTGCACACATGGATAACTTTGAAACCCGCGATGAAAGGCTCATCCTCCCTTCAACGTCGTTTTCAATTGAACCGGGAATTTACCTGACAGGTGATTTTGGCGTTAGAAGCGAAATTGACGTCTATATATCTCCTTCCGGAGAGGTAATCTCTACGGGAGAGGAAAGACAGAGAGAAATTGTCCCGATTCTTAAGTAATCTTCCTTTTCAGAGTCCCTGAAACCTGCCCCCGGGGTTTCAGGGACCTGTCTTCGCCTTTCAAATATATCCCTTCTAAGCCCTGCCGGGAACTTTATTCAAATTTATTGCGTAATATTTTTGAGATATTTTCGTAATTTTGTAGAGAAAAATCGAATTATTCAGCCCTTTCAGGAGGGCAAATTGAAAATTGTGAGGATTTGATGTTATCCGGCAAATATTTAGAACTCCATAAGCTCCTTCTCGAAAAAATTCCTGAAAGCAGAATGTTTTCAGACGACCTGAGAACACTCGCCTATGGAACAGATGCTAGTTTCTACAGACTTATTCCAAAGCTGGTCGTAAAAGTAGATTCTGAAGATGAAGTAATTTTAATATTGAAACACTGCAGGCGCCTTAATATTTCAGTTACATTCCGCGCCGCAGGCACAAGCCTTTCAGGACAGTCCATTTCCGACAGTGTCCTCGTTGTGCTCGGAACTAAATGGAAGAAATTCCAGATCAGTCACGACGCCTCACAGATAAGGCTCCAGGTAGGCATTATTGGCGCTCATGCCAACATTTTTCTGGCTCCATACAAAAGAAAAATCGGGCCCGATCCCGCATCCATTAATTCTGCCATGATCGGCGGTATTGCAGCCAATAATGCCAGCGGCATGTGCTGCGGTACCTCGCAGAACAGCTACAGGACTCTTGCCGGAATGAAAATTATTTTCTTCGACGGCAGCTTCCTGGATACCAACGACTCCGAATCCAGAAGAAAGTTTTCTGAAACCCACGCTGAAATGATATCCGATATATGTGCGCTATCGAAAAAGGTAAAAGAAAATGAGCTTCTGGCTGAGCGCATAAAAAGCAAGTTTAAGATGAAGAACACTACGGGCTACAGCCTGAATGCCCTTGTAGATTTTGATGACCCTATAGATATTATTCAGCACCTCATGATAGGCTCCGAGGGAACTCTCGGCTTTATTTCCGAAGTAAATTATTATACCGTCCCTGAACTGAGCAATAAAGCTACTTCACTTATGCTTTTTCCCGATGCCGTTACGGCGTGCAAGGCAGTGGAAATCCTGAAGGCTTCCAAAGTAGAGGCCGTGGAGCTGATGGACAGGGCTTCACTGCGCTCTGTTGAGGATAAGGAGGGGATGCCCCCGTTTCTTAAATCACTTGCTCCTGAAGCGGCTTCCCTGCTCGTCGAAATAAGAGCCGCCGAGGCTGAAATTCTTTCTAAGCAGATTGCCGAGATTACAGAAGCCCTTAAGGAACTTACAAAGGTGATGCCCGTTGAGTTCACACAGGACGAAAAAGAGTTTAAGAAGCTCTGGGATATAAGAAAAGGACTCTTCCCGTCTGTCGGCGCAATGAGAAAGATCGGAACTACGGTAATCATTGAAGACGTATGCTTCCCTGTTAAGCGTCTTGCTGAGGCGACAGCCGACCTGCAGGAACTCTTTAAAAAACATGGATATTACGACGCCATCATCTTCGGCCACGCACTCGAAGGCAACCTCCATTTTGTATTCAAGCAGGACTTTAATACCGAAAAAGAAGTTAACCGCTATAAAAATCTGATTGATGATGTTACAAAAATGGTGGTCAAAAAATACGACGGCGCCCTGAAAGCTGAACACGGCACAGGCAGAAACATGGCTCCCTTTGTTGAGCTCGAATGGGGACAGGAAGCCTTCGGACTCATGAAGCAGATAAAGGCTATCTTCGATCCTGATAATCTTATAAATCCGGGCGTGATCTTAAATAATGACGCACATGCTCACATAAAAAATCTCAAACCTCTTCCGGCTGCAAATTCTATTGTAGATAAATGTATCGAGTGCGGGTTTTGTGAAATCAACTGCCCTTCAAGGGACCTTACAATTACACCCCGACAGAGAATTGTTGTGTGGCGTGAAATTGCACGGCTTAAAGAAACCGGCGAGGATCCTGCAAGGCGGGCTGTCCTTATTGATCAGTTCGATTACCACGGCAATCAGACCTGCGCCACCGACGGGCTTTGCGCTACGAGCTGCCCCGTTAATATTAATACAGGCAGCCTGGTAAAAGAGCTCAGGGCAGAAAATGCTTCACCAACTGCAAACAGCATTGCCGACTTGCTCTCATCTTCAATGACCGGGGTTACTGCAGCAATGAGACTGGGACTTAATGTTGTAAACAGCCTGCACAAAGTTCTGGGTACAACCTTTATGCAGGGCGCGTCTGACTTATTAAGAAAAGCCTCAGGCAACAGAATCCCCATGTGGAACAGGTTTATGCCTAAAGGAGCCGATAAGATTATTCCCCGTAAGCTGAACGGCTCAAACCTTAAAGTTGTTTACTTCCCGAGCTGTATAAACAGAAGCATGGGCATTTCCGAAGGAAGTGAAAATAAAGATTCCCTTACCACCCGTACAGTTTCGCTTCTTTATAAAGCGGGCTTTGAGGTAATTTATCCAAATAGCCTCACTGACCTTTGCTGCGGAATGGCCTTTGCAAGCAAGGGCTTCAAGAAGCAGGGCGATAAAAAGTCGGGTGAGCTCCTGGATGCATTACAGGAGGCTTCGGAAAACGGGAAGTATCCGATTCTTTTCGATATGAGCCCATGCCTTTACAGGATGAATGAGTACCTCAGTCAGCATAATGGAAAAGAATCCCTGAAGATTTATGAGCCGGTAGAATTTATTGACGAATTCCTCACAGATAAGCTGAAGTTTACAAAGACGAAGGAAAAAGTGGCTATTCACTCTACATGCAGCTCAACCAAAATGGGCCTTAACGGAAAGCTGAAGAAAGTAGCTGAAATGTGTTCTGAAGAGGTAATTATTCCTCACGACGTCGGCTGCTGCGGGTGGGCCGGTGACCGCGGCTTTACATACCCTGAACTTAATGCTTCTGCTCTAAGGAACCTTAAAAGTGGAATACCTGAAGATTGCCATTACGGTTATTCAACCAGCAGGACATGCGAAATCGGCTTATCAGTGCATAGCGGCATAAACTATGAGTCGATTATTTATCTGGTTGATAAGTGCAGTAAGCCTATATAAAAAGAAAAGCATGGCTTTTATAAGCCATGCTTTTCTTTTTGCACTAATTTTTCAAGCATAGCTTCAGGCTATGCTTTTTTTCTCTAATTTCGATTTTTCTTTAATAAACTTCTCAAGTTCCTTCAAAGAAGGAATGTAGTTCACGTTGTAATACTGTCCTAAAAAGTCGGGGCTGTTTTCCCTGAAAGCCTGTCCTCCTACAATTATCTCCAACTGCGGAAATTCTTTCTTAACGCTTTCAATTAAATCTGTCAGCCTTACAAGATTCAGGTATAGGCTCATGGATAAAGCCAGAAGGTCGGGCTGCTTTTCAATAATAAGCTTAAACAGTTCAGATTCTTTGGTATTTGCTCCCAGGCAGTAAGCTTCCCAGCCGTGCAATTCAAACACGTCAGCTACCATTTTGGCGCCTATCTGGTGAAACTCTTTGGGAACACAGGCTACTATAACTTTTTTGCCTATCTTATTCGATGCCGAAACCACAGGGTAAGTGTAACTCATCAGACATTCGGTGATTGTAGTGGCCATATGCTCAGTGGCCCCGCAGATCTTGCCGTTCTCCCAGAGCTTGCCTACGCGCTCAAGTGAACGCTGAAAAAGTTTCTCATATAATTCTTTCGGATCAACCTTGTTTTCTATAAGGTGAGCTACTATGGCAGAACACTTTGGTTTATCTCCCTCCAGCAGACATGAAAGATACTCTAAAAAAATTACTTCGCTTATCATAATACCATCATATTGTTATCAAATTAAAGTTTGTTGCTTAAAGTTATATGACTTAACTCCATTCACCTTATTAAAGTTCATTAAAGCTTAAAATTAGTCATTTTTCTTCGTTTTTACAGAAAAATAACTTAAAAAAGCCTCATAATATAAACAACAGATAAAAAAAAAATTTAATTCCCTTATTTATGTGCCTGGAAAAAATTCTTTTGCTGCCTGTATTTACAAAAAAAAGGACAGATAAGTAAAAAATACTTACTGCCCTTTTTGGTTTTTCAAAGTCTTTTGTGCAGCAATTTCTATTTACTGTGAAGTTCTCCATAAGTCCGTTTGTAAAGACTGATACCTTCATTTATAACCTTGTATGCTTCCTCACGCCCGAAGAAGTGTTCTACAACAACGTTCTTGTGCTCATTTATTTTGTAATCCTCAAAGAAGCGCCTCAGTTCAACAACAAAATGCGGCGGAAGCTCCGATATATCATTAATGTAGTTAACCGACATGTCGTTTTTTGCAACTGCAATAATTTTATCGTCCCTCTCATTTTCGTCCACCATGTGCATTACCCCAATTACCTTTGCATCAATTATACACATTGGATCCACCTCGATGGAACAGATAACTAATATATCCAGCGGATCCCTGTCGTCACAGTATGTCTGAGGAATAAAGCCGTAGTTAGCCGGATAGTGAACAGAAGAAAACAGAACACGGTCAAGCCTTAAAAGTCCGCTTTCTTTATCCAGTTCATACTTCCCTTTGGAGCCCATAGGAATTTCTATTATGCTCCTTACAAACTGAGGTGCGTGCTCTCCCAGGTTTACATCGTGCCACGGGTTGCCATTCATAATGCCTTCTATAATTTGGTTTAATATGTTTAGTAAAATTTAACGAATGCAGAGCAGAAATAAAATCTCCCGTATAAAGTTTTTAGAGATTTTTCCGGAATGATTATTTTTTTTTATACTTTTTTTTTACTTGCAAATTGTTATCATTTATCAGAATCAAAAAGTACAAACACTTTAAAAACAGAAACAGGAGCACGAATGTAAATTTTTACGGCCTCCCACATGAAGAATTCAAAGAATAGTTATCGAAACAGCGAGCCTTGATTTCAAGAGTTTTGTGTAATCAAGTTCTATTGCATTCCCTCAAGAAGAAAATGATTCTAACAAGAGGGCGCTTCCGGCCATAAAGGGCAATAATGCCGGAAGAAGTGAATCATTTAAACAAACCTAAAGGAAAGGAGAAAACTATGAGTAGGAAAATACTTTTTCTTACTATGTTTTGCATGCTTTTACCTGCATTCCTCCTTGCACAAACCACCACAGGTAGAATCAAAGGCAAAATCACAGACAGGCAGACAGGCGAACCGCTCGTCGGAGCTAACGTTCAGGTTGTTGGAACGTCCTCCGGTGCGGCTACAGACGTAAACGGCGATTATGAAGTACGAAACCTGCAGCCGGGCGTCTACAGCCTGAAGGCCTCATTCATTGGCTATACAGCTATTACTCTTAACAATATCAGAGTAAACGCAGGTCTGACTACAGAAGGAAACATCCCCCTTCCCGCCGAAGGTGTGACCGTAGGTACGGTTGAGGTTACCGCAGTCAGGCCTCTGATTAATAAGAGCAACACAAATGCCGTGCGCGTTACTACAAGCGAAGATATTCAGGCGCTCCCTGTAAGAGGTATTAATAACATCCTGAGCCTTACAGCAGGTGTGACCGTACAGAATAACGCCGTATTTATCCGCGGCGGACGTCTGGACGAAGTGGGCTACTACCTCGAAGGGGTATCTATAACCAATCCCGTAACCGGCGGGCGCGCAGTAACAATTAACCAGGATGCACTCGAGGAAGTCCAGGTTCAGTCAGGCGGCTACACGGCTGAGTTCGGCGGAGCCAATGCCGGCATCGTTCGTTCTCAGTTAAAGACCGGGCCTCAGCAGCTGAAAGTTACTGCCGAATATATAACAGATAACGTGGGTTTCCAGCCTAAAAGCAAGGGCTACAGCGGCGAGAAAAGACTTGGCGCTTACTGGTTCGGCTATAATGAGTTTACAGGAACCTTAGGCGGACCAATCCTGGGTGAACGATTCCGTTTCTTCGGACTGTTTAACTATAACTTCCAGAGAGATGCTAACCCGCAGCCGTATCCGGGTATAAACATAGGAAATGTTACTGACGGCCTCTCAGGGGATACCATTAACCTGAAGTATCCGGCCGGAGCCGTGCTTGCAAACCAAAATCAGACATTCGACTACTCGGCTACCTTTACAATAGACTTAAAACCGATCCTCATCCGTTTTGCCGGAACTTACAGCACTAACTGGAGACAAAATGCATTTAACACCAACAGAAATGCCGGCAATATTGCAAATATTCTTGACGTGGCCAGAATTGAACAGCGCGATCTCAAGGATGGATCGGGAACAGTAAAACTGACGCATGTTCTCAGCAACAACGCTTACTATGAACTGAATGCAGGATACTTTAGCCAGTACCTTCACGTCTATGATCCTTTCCTCAAAGATAACCTCCTTGGCTACGGCGACAGCGTGGCTAATGCCAACGTGGGCTTCCCCTGGGAAAGAAGACCCGGAGACCCGACAGGAAGATTTATGAGACCTACGAGGCTTACTCTTTGGGACTTCTCATTTAATGCCTATGGCGACGTGACGGCAGGCTACCAGAAGGCAAACAGACAAAACCTTTCATTATCCGGCGCCTTAACATATAATATAGGTAAAGTGCATGCATTTAAGATCGGAGGCGAATTCCAGCGCTATAATATCAGAAATTTTAGTATCGGAAATGAAGGCGCATTTGCTCTTGCCGGACAGGTGGCGCAGAATGCAGCCCTTGCCGATAATGATCCTCAGAAACGTACACTTGAGTCAATTTACATTAACCAGGGTGTTAACGCTTACGGCTACGACGCTTTGGGGAATGAAACAAATGCCTCTGGCGTCTATGCCCCTAAGCATCCGGTCTTTGGAGGCGCTTATGTCCAGGACAGGATTGAGTTCAGAGACCTGATACTTAACCTTGGCGTACGTTTTGATTATATAAATACCGATAATAAGAGCCTGGTGGATATGGCCCGCCCCGAACTTACTTTCAACTATAATACCGGCGAGATCTATCCGAATGGCCTGGTTGATGTGCCCAAGTTTACATCTGTCAGCCCGCGTATTGGTCTTTCCTTCCCCGTCACTGATCAGACAGTATTCCATGCACAGTTCGGAAAGTTTGTTCAGCAGACTCGTCTGGCTGATATATACCAGGGGTTACCGACCACCTATGTCAACCTGCGCGGCGGTTTCTTTATACTTAACCCCGTGGGATTTAATGTCCGCCCGACAAGAACAACACAGTACGAACTCGGCTTCTCACAGCAGATAGCCGACTTTGCTTCCTTCGACATTACAGGATACTATAAGGATATAATCGACCAGGTGGTCTACGACCAGCAGATTGTTGCACAGGGGTCACCTTTTAAGAACTATTATATCTTAAGAAACGGCGACTTTGCAACTACAAAGGGCGTGGAAGTTACATTCAATATGAGAAGAACTGCCGGATTTGCTGTCAACGCATCGCTGTCTTTCCAGGATGCGCGAGGAACAGGATCTTACCCTAACTCCAACCGCGGTATCGTTGGTTCTCCTCTGGAAGGGTCGACTCCTTTTGCTCCGCAGTATATCTCTCCTCTTGAGTTCAATAACCCTGTAAGCGGAAACCTGAATGTCGACTTCCGTTTCGGCACTGAAGAGGGACCTGCAGTTCTGCATGACTTCGGTATTTCTGCACTGATGAGATTTACAAGCGGACACCCGTTTACTCTGGGTATCGGCGGCCAGGATCTTGAAGGCGACGCACGCGACAGGCAGCCGGTTGAACCGCTTAATGCTTCTTCTACTCCTTCCACTTTCCAGTTGGACCTGAAAGTGGATAAAACTATTAGACTGTTCAACGCCCTAAGCGCTAATATATATGTCTTTGTCATTAATCTTTTCGACAGACGCAATGTCGAAAACGTGTTCTTAAGAACCGGTACTACTACGGATAACGGAGTACTCAGTGATCCTAACCTCTCGGGGGATCTTAAAACCAGACCCGGTTATCCATCGGTTTACAGGGCTATTAACATCAACTACTATGAACAGTATCAGAATGCGGCCGGATTGCAGACATTCCCATACTTCTATGGTCCTCCGCGACAGATCAGATTGGGTATAAGACTGGAATATTAATAGTTGACCGATTAACATATTTGGAGTTAAAAATGAACAAAATATATAAAACGTTATTCCTTATGCTCTTATGTTTTGTTTTTCTTCTCCCTTCTCTGATCCTGCAGGCCGAAAATAAGGATAAAAAGGAGGATAAGAAGTTAAATAAAACCTTGGGCCTCCCGAATAAGGCCAAAATGAATATCAATAATATCTCCACCTGGATTTACAACAATGGAGATTCCGACCTGGATCCGACTCAGCAGGCGGCGTTTACATATCCGAAAGGAAGCGGAAAGACTGCCATTTTCGAATCCGGTTTTATTTGGGGAGCTAAGGTCAACGGCGAAGTACGCGTGGGCGGATCTACTTACAGAACGGGCCTGCAGCCCGGAAAGATCCTCTCACCCGGAAGAGCTGAAGACCCGAACCTTGATAAGAACAGAATCTACAGGGTAAGACCTGACTATAAAACAGCCAGCCTTATCACTGAATCAAGGGAAGAGGGCGTCTCTGAGGATGAAGCCCGTGCTCAATATGAAAAGGACTGGAATGAATGGCCGGCTTTAGACGGCGCCCCGTTTGAAGATCTTAACGGCAACGGCACATATGAACCCGCTAACGATATACCGGGTTTCCCGGGCGCCAGCCAGACCATATGGTACGTGGCAAACGACCTGAACTCCAGCCTGACTACCAATATGTACGGCTCACAGCCAATGGGTATAGAAATGCAGGCTACCATGTGGGCTTATTCACAGGCAGGCCCTCTGAGCAATATGTTCTTCAGAAAATATGTAATTATAAATAAAAGCAATACCCCGTTTACAGACATGTACGTCTCAATGTGGAGCGATCCTGACGTCGGCAACTCTACAGATGACTATGCAGGCTGCGATACACTCCTGAGCTTAGGCTATGCATACAATGCAACACCTAATGACGCCACATACGGCCAAATGGCCCCTCCGGCAGTTGGCTTCGACTTCTTCCAGGGTCCTATGGTTCAGGGAAATGCAACAGACTCTGCTATTACGGCCGGACGCGTTGTAAAGGGGAAGAAAAACCTCCCGATGACAGCTTTCTACTACTTCGCACGCGGCAACTTAAATGTAACCGACCCTACACTCGGTTCTTATGAAGGTACTCTTCAGTTCTACAACTTTATGCAGGGACGTGTGGGTAAGACCGGTGAAATTTTCAAAACCCCGCAGGGTGTTCCTACGCCATTTGCTCTTCCCGGTGACCCGGTTACGGGCACTGGATGGATTGACGGACAGATAATCGGACCAGATGACCGCAGAATCGGTTCCGCTTCCGGTCCTTTTACAATGGCTGTCGGCGATACACAGGAAATAGTTGTGGCTGAAATGGCTGCCGAAGGAAGTGACCAGCTCCAAAGCGTAAAACTCTTGAAGAACTACGACATTAAAGCGCAGGATGCCTATAACTCGTTCTTTAAGATTCCTACTGGCGCCACTCCGCCTAAGGTCACTGCTACACCGTTAAACAGGACTATTGTACTTTCCTGGGGTGATCCGGCAACATACAACCAGACTGAAAGCTACGACACAAAAGGATTCAAGTTCCAGGGCTATAACGTCTACCAGCTGCCTTCGGCTTCGGCAACTTTTGAAAACGCCAGGCTGATTGCGACCTTTGACATAAAGGACACTGTCGGCACAATCTACGGCTATGTCTTTAATCCGAAGACCGGCAAACCTGAACTTACTCCTATCCAGTTCGGTACAAACAGCGGACTTCAAAGATCGATAACCATAACAAAGGACTTCCTCAATGGAGGCATCCCGCTCAATAACGGAAGCCGCTACTATTTTGCCGTTACCAGCTACTCATTTAACCCCGATCCGGCTGAGGTGCCTAATGTGCTGGAAAACCCGCTGTCAATAATTACTACAGTCCCGCAAACATACGACCCGGGTTTTGCCTCAAATTATAACCCGGGCGATACTTTAAGCCAGGCCGGCATTAAGCACGTTGGAACGGGTGACGCTAATATTGAGATTAAGGTTGTTGACCCGACGAAAGTTACGGGCCAGACTTATACGATCAATTTCTCAACTATACCTGACAAGTTCGACGCCACATATACGCCGCCCGACTCAGCACTGACCATCGGCGCCGTTGAGATGAAAGGACAGCTAATCCTCAATGAGGATGCAACTCAGCTGAAGTATAATATTACAATTACGAATATAGACTCGCTGACCGGGCCTATCACTCAGGCTTATCTGGGCAAGGGCGATACGGTTCTTAAAACCATTACTTTTACTCCCCAGCAGGGGCGCAAAAATAAACTTGGCGTGGCAGAGGGTACCTGGACATCAAAAGATGCACAGCAGCCGCTGACACAGGCAATCGTAAAGGATCTGGAAGCCGGCAGAGTTTCTGTAATCGTTGTTACGGCACAGAACCCTAAGGGTGAAATTACTGCTTCATTCAGCGTCAGCAGCTATCCATGGTACGTTATGAAAGGAGACCAGAGAGTAGCTACATATCAGCAGAATTATAGCCTTAGCGAGGATTACCCGATAGTTGACGGCCTGGAGATTAAAGTAGGTAACGTTAACTTTGCTCCGCCTTCAACTTATTTAAGCGCTGAACAGACGGTTAAGGCAAATAGGAATACAAGACCGATTGTCTTTGCCGGAGACGCTACTTTTTTCGGTGGCGCTACAGGGCGTTCTTTTGAACTCTTCCCCGGCGGAGGTGGTGCTGCTACGCAGGAAGACCTCATTCAGGACCTTGAACTCAGATTTACCGGCGTCAGGGTCAGTGAGGCTGCAGAAGATACCGTCATTGCCTCAGGGGGACAGATGGCTGTTGCATTCTCCAGCAACCGCCAGGCACATGCAACTATCAGAATACCCTTCGAGCTTTGGGAAGTTGAACACAACCGCCAGATTAACGTTGCATTCAGATCGAGAAATTTTGATACCAAGGACCCCTGGGGAGCCGGAGGTGCTCCAACTTACATGAGAATCCGCGGTAGCCGTGCATATATAGTTCCTGTGGCAACCCCGTACAGCGACACCGTAACTGCCGCAACTGTCAACGTAACCAGCCCCAAGGCAACATGGTTCCTCTACTTTGACGCTGATGTTAACCACTGGGATACAGGCGACAGGTTTTTGATAAAATTTGCCAACAATATTATTCCCGGAACGGATACCTATACATTTACTGCACCCGCCCCGATAAATTATAATGCACAGCAGGCAGCGCAGGATGTACAGAATATAAATGTGTTCCCAAATCCGTATTACGGTGTAAATCCGCAGGAGCTAAATAAATATCAGCGTTTCGTTACTTTTAGCCATCTGCCTAAAGATGCTACAATCCGTATCTATAACATCGCTGGAACCCTGATCAGGACAATCACAAGAGCCAGTGCCTCAAGCCAGTACGAACGCTGGGATCTGGCCAATGAATCCGGGCTGCCTGTAGCAAGCGGCATGTATATAGTTTATATCGAAATGCCCGGACTCGGTTCCAAGATACTGAAAGTAGCCATAATTCAAGAGCAGCAAGTGCTGGATAGATTCTAATTAAAATTAAGGAGATAATATGAAAAAATATCTAAAATATATAAGCCTGATGTTACTCCTTCTCCTTGCCACGGCTGACTTATTGTATGCTGGCGGAGGCAGACGTAACGGGACCGGAGGAGCTTCAGAACTCCTTATACCTGTCGGCGTAAGAGGCATTGGCCTTTCAGGCGCCAATACTTCAACGACTACCGGAATTGAAGCCCTCTACTGGAATCCGGCTGGTATAGCAAGAACAGAGAAAGTTGCCGAGGCTACTTTCTCTTATATGAAGTACATTGCCGATATGGGTGTTACTTACGGTGCTGTGGAAGCCAATATCGGCGGATTCGGTGCTCTTGCATTCAGCGTTAAATCACTTTCATTTGGAGACATCCCTGTAACAACAACACAGAGCCCGGATGGCACCGGACAGACTTTCAACCCTCAGTTCCTTACAGTCGGATTGTCATATGCCAGGGCTTTAAGCGACCGTGTGGCTGTTGGCATTACAGGCAATATGATAATGGAAACTATATCTCAGGTCTCTGCCACCGGCTTTGCATTCAATGTTGGAATCATGTATGAAAACCTTGGGGACCTGACAGGCCTGAGCCTTGGTGTGTCTATTAAGAACCTCGGCCCGCAGATGACTTTTGATGGACCGGGGCTTTATACACAGGCTACATCTTCAGCATATGTGCGTTCCAGCCAGCTTTACAAGGTGGAGGCGGCATCTTTCGAACTGCCTTCAACCCTGGAATTCGGACTGGCTTACAGACCTGTGCTGGATGCCCAGAATTCATTCCTTGTTGCAACCACATTCACAAACAACAACTTCTCGGGAGATGTTTACAGGGTCGGCGCAGAGTATATGTTTAATAACCTCATTGCTTTACGAGGCGGCTATGCATATACTCCCGAAAGCCAGGAAACCGGGAATATCTGGGGATTTACTGCCGGCGCAGGATTAAATTATGACATCGGAGGCGGTACTGAAGTAAAAGTAGATTATGCCTACAGGCATGTGAAAACCAGCTTCGATGCAAACCATGTGTTCTCTGTTGGATTAGCGTTCTAGTTCGCAAAAAAAAGAGGCAGGTTAATTGCCTGCCTCTTTACTATATTCTTCCTGGTTATTTATTTTTCCTAATTACTTCTTTTTCTTCCCGTCAGTTTCTTCAAGTTTCTCGGTCTCTTCACGTGAAAGTACTTTGTCGGGATCAAGCAGTATTACAAGTTCATCTTCAACCTTTGCAACAGAAGTAATATAATCTGCATTTTTACCTACTGCAAGCGTCGGAGGCGGAACTAGAAGACTTTCCGGAATCCTCAGAACCTCTTTTACTGCATCTACTATAAAACCGATCGTCTTACCCGCTAACTCAACAATTATGATCCTTGTATCTTTGTCGTATTCCCGGGGCGGCATTTTTACTTTTTTACGCAGATTTATAACTGGAATAACCGATCCCCTCAGGTTAATTACCCCTTCAATAAACCCGGGAGCCCTTGGAACTCTGGTAATCTCTGTCATACGGTTGATCTCTTTTATCCTTTTAATATCAACCCCATAGCATTCCTTACCAAGATTAAATCCAACAAGCTGAATAATAGACTCATGCTGTTTCGTATCCTGAACCTTTGCATCCTGGACTATTGCATCCTGAGGCTGGCCGACTGCTGGTTTATTAACTTCCAATTTCTTTTCTTCCTGCTTTGCACTTTCGGCCGGCAGACTTAGAGCAGAAGGTTTTTCACCCGCAGTTTTGCTTTCAGTAACCTTGGTCTGAGGAGCTTCAGCACTTGGTTTACTCATTTTCTCCTCTTCTTCTATCTGCGAACGGGTCAGCATGCTTTCGTCTCTTAACACCTCTGCAATAAGAGCCTGCCTGAAAGCTTCGGCAGGATCAATTTCCGGCTCCTTAAACTCCTCTTTTTCAGCCATGGATTCATTTATAAGTTCCTCTGCTGCGCCATCAGGGCTTTCATTCTTAAGAGGGTTATCCTTGTATTCCGTAATCCATGGGTCTGCTGTTTCCTCCGTGGCATCATGTTCAACAGTACTTCTGAACTCCTGAATCTCAACAGATCCTTCAACTTCTTCAATATCCTGAGACATATCGAGTAGAACTTCAGAAGGATTTCTGAAATCCTCTAACGGAGAATCCGGGGCGTTATTTATCTCCTCAGTAATTTCCGCAATTATTTGCTTGTCAATATCCTCAATTATCTGTTCCTTTGGAGCGCTTTTTTCGGATGTAAGCTCATCAAAGTTCTGCTCCGGAGAATCACCATTTTCCTGCAGTTTTTTTTCTTTTTCAATTTTTCTGAGTTTAAGAATATTAATCATACGTCAAAAATTCCCGCTTGTGTTTAAGAAATTATTCTCTGACAGCAGCTGTCTCATGCTTTTCAACAGCGGTTTCTGAAAGGCTGTCTTCAAAATACAGTATTGATTTGGCTGCAGCTTCCACGTCATTTGAATCCACTTTATTCTTTTCGTGTGTCATGGCTTCCATCATCGAAAAAGCCGCCAGGTGGTTTACCGGCCTTGGGTATCCCCCTGTAATCTGATGAATTTTCAGGATAGCCTCAGGGCTGAAAATACTCCCGCCTTCAAGACCCGCCACTCTTAAGCGGTGAGAAATGTAGCTATCCACCTCTTCAGCTCTAAGAGGATTAAGTGTAATTGTAAAGCGTACTCTTTGAAGGAATGCTCTGTGGGTTTTCTTTTTTAACTTCTTTAAGAGTTCCTGCTGGCCCATGAGAATAATTGAAATCAGATTCTGCTCATCAGTCTGATAATTGCTCAGAAGCCTCAGCTCTTCAAAAATTTTTGTACCCGGAATTACCTGTGCTTCATCAATTAAGACCACGGGATACTTATTCTCTAAAAACAGATTCACTAAACCTTCCTGAAGGGCTTTTACCAGCAGTGATTTCGTATGAGGAGCCTTATCCTCAAAGAGCTGCGAATAAATCTCACGCAGCAGCGCTGTGGGTGACATGACAGGATTTATTATCCATGCAACCCTGAAGTTTTCTTCAGGCAGACTATCCACCAGGTAACGCGAAAGCACAGTTTTACCTGAACCCACTTCACCTGTGATCATTCCAAACTCATGCTGTTCAATTGCCATTTTCATCCATTCAATGGCTGAAGCATGCGGAGTGCTTAAATATAAAAACTTTGGATCCGGCGTAATGCCGAAAGGATTAACTTTCAGATTAAAGTATTCCCAGTACATTCCACCTCAGTAAATAGTTAAATAAGTTGCAATTCTTAATATTTTCATCCTTTTCCGGATAAATTACCTTCCAAAATATAACATTCCATTTTATTATCGGAAAAAGAAAAATAAAATTAAGTTTTTTCTCCTAAAATGAGTGCAACCGGGAAATGACTGAAAATGTCTTTTGCCATAAAAAGATTCTGAGATGGGGATTTTCCAGGTTTTGTGAGTTTTTCACCTGTAAACGCATTTTTCCAGATACCGACTTCCCGGGGCAGATCGATCATTGTATCTCCCCAGACCTCGCCCAAAGGCAGCTCCCCTTCCTTTACAAATTCCGTCAGCAGACGCGGGGCTGCAATTACAGCCCATCTGGTTTTAAGTTTTCTTGCAAAGGTTATCAGATTATTGCCCAGTCGGCCTCCGGTACTTACAGGCACGTATTGTCCGTCAAGAAAGAGCTCCGTGTTCTCATTTCTCGCCTTTAAGGCCTGGTGCATCAGGTACATTTTTACCCTGCCATCTGACATTGAATTTAATATCTTGCTTATGTATCCTGCTTTGTCTTTTTCAGAGTTATTTCTCATCTCCTCAAGTAAGTTTCTCCTCATATTGAAATCCACCGGGCGGCGGTTGTCAGGATCAACCAGTGACAGATCCCACAATTCTGTTCCCTGGTAAACATCAGGCACGCCTGGCGAGGCAAGCTTTATGAGAACCTGGCTGAGCGAATTTAACATTCCGTAGAAAGCTATTTTCTTCTGGAATGCAGGGAAATCTATCAGGAAGTGATTTCCATCTGCAGGAGTAAGAATTTTTCCAACGAACTCAGTATAAGCTTGTTCATAAGCTTCATCCGGCTTTATCCATGCTGTATGAACTTTGGCTTCACGGATAGCTTTTACGATGTATTCCTTTACGCGTTCTGTGTAGGATGAAACATTTGCATGTTCAAACGGGTATGATCCAATCAGCGTCTGATAAAGGAAATATTCATCGTTTCTATCAGGTATGGCTTCTCCGTTTAAGCTGCCTTTCATTGGACTGTTCAGCCTGTTCCAGGTATTTAGCTTCTCTTCCCATTCCTCAGGTAATTCTGAAAGTACGTTTATCCTTGCTCTTACGTCCTCTCCGCGTTTGGTATCGTGAGTGGAAGTGGCATTCATAGAGTAGGGCCACAGACCGGATCTTTTCTGGCAGTAATTGTGGAATTCATCCGTGGAAATTCCAAAACGCCCGGGGTTACCTCCCACTTCATTCATTGATATCAGTCTGTTGTATACATAGAGAGCCGTGTCCTCAAATCCCTTTGCCATCAAAGGGCCTGTAAGCTGCTGAAATTTCATTACAAAGTCGAGCGCAATTTTTTTCTGCTCTTCTGTAAAATGCTCCCTGAAGCTGAGCATAAGAAGGTTACATATGTAATTGAACTCATGCGAAAGCCTCGGATTTATCCTGGATACCCTGCGGAAAAGATCCTCCAGATATTTTTTATCCCTTTCGGTGTAGTTTTCTGCATTGATATAAGTCCTGTATATCGGGAAGTAAGTCAGTACCTCCTCGAGTGCTCTTTTAAGTCCGTGCATAGTAATATCAATTCCGTACCTGTCGATACTTGAAACTGCTTCTACCAGAAATGCCAGGCGTTCCACCTCGCCTGCCATGCGGGTTTGAATAATAAGCCTTTTTTTCTCAGCCACTATTCTTTCGTACGGAGCCGTCAGACCTGAGAACCTGTGATAAATACCTGTAATGGCCCGCTCATTTTCTTTCTTTATAAAAATGCCGTTTACATAGTTCACAAACTCATAGCCCGTTGTTCCCTCGATTGGCCACTCGGTTGGAAGCTCCTCTTCAAGCTCAAGGATTTTTTCTACTACAAGATAATTATCCTGCACGCGTCCCCTCAGCCTTTTAAGATATGCAGTAGGATCATAAAGGCCGTCGACGTGATCTATCCTTAAGCCGTCAATCTTTCCGTCGCCTGTAAGCTTTAGAATCAACGTATGAATACGGTTAAAGACATCCTCGTTTTCCATTTTAAGCGAGATAAGGCTGCTGATATTAAAAAACCTCCTGTAGTTGATCTCTTCATTTGCCACTTTCCAGTACGCAAGCCTGAAATGCTGCTCATTTAAAAGTTTTTCAAGCATGTTGAAACTTTCAGGGATGCCTTTTCTTCCATTATAGATTCTCATGTTTTCATCAATAAACTCTTTTATAACATCGTTGCCCGTATAGAGTTCATACAGCATCCCCTTTACAAACTTAATCTGTGAATATCTTTCATCCATCTCCTCTGAAGTAGGAAGAGAGCGCAGGATGTAAAGGACGGCCAGATATTTAATAACGTCAGGATCGTTTTTACCCAGCTTATTCTGAAGGTTCGGCATTCTGAATGAAAGAATGTCGGAGTAGGATTCCATTTTCAGAGGGAATCTGTTGTCGTAGTAATAAACGCTGAAGCCTTCCGATTCGTATTTTAATACCAGTTCGCCATCTTCAAGAACTTCCTGAAAAAATTTTCCGAGAAAGGGAGCCAGCACTCTTTCTTTTGCACTTGCATGGGGATGATTCCATTCAATGTCAAAAAAGTTGTAGAAACGTGAGTTTGGGCCGTTCTCCAGAAGGTCAACTATCATCTGGTTTTCAGCCGAGTATGACATGTGGTTCGGGACAACATCCTGCAGCCACCCCATTTTATATTTTTTATACTCTTCAACAAGTTTATCAAAATCCTCCTCTGTTCCGAGCTCAGGATTAAGCTGGTTCGGGTCCACGGCATCATATCCGTGCATGCTGCCCTTTACTGCTTTGGTAATGGGTGAAGAATATATGTCCGAAATTCCAAGTTCGGACAGATACCGTACAATTTCCTTTGTGTCATTAAATGTAAAAGTTGAGTTAAGCTGTAACCTGTAGGTAGATCTTGGGATATGCATTTTCGCTAGCCTCGCTTTGGCATAAAGCGCTCTTGTGGCTTTATGCTGTTATAGTTACAAAGTAGGTTATTTATAAGGCGGAAGACTTCAGCTACTAAAGACTTTAGCGCAGCTAAAGATTTCAGTAATTAAAGGCTTCCGTCTTTATTATCACGCGCAACAGAACAAGTTTATGCTCATTCCAGCTTTATCTGCATTTCTTTTTCGAGCTCTTTGAAATTTTCCATCCATTTCTGGGCGTATTGAGTTCCCTTTTTGGCTTTCGATTTCATTGTGTGCAGGTTATCCTGCCCCATATAGAAAAGAATGTTCTGTGCCTTCCACAAATTCAGGTCGAGTCCAATGCGGTGCATTGAAATCAGGTCGTCTGCCATCTCGTTCATAAGATTCGTATCCGTGGGGTTATCAGCCATCTTCTCTGCCAGCTTATTAATCCGCCTGGAAGCCATATAGCTTAAGCGCGGAACATCAATGGGGATAGACCATTTTTTAGCCTCACCAGAAAGTTTCTGTAGTTTTTCGTGATCCATCGGCTCTTTTTTCTGCAGTATTTTCAATATATCCATATTTATTACAAACTCCACGGCTGTTGAAATTGCCTTTGGAAGAGGCAGCCTTGCATCCAGAAGTGCCTGCATAAGCGGGTAATGGTTTTCGTAAATCTGGCGGAATGAGAACTCTATTTCTTCCAGAGTCTTCCGCATAATTATGTTAAACACTTTCCGGCTTTCATCCTTAAAAAGGTGCCATAAGGTATAGTTGTGAGTGCCGAAGTGTTTATCCAGGAGGAGCACAATTTCAACGATGTTCATTTTTTGGAAAGCCTCTACCAGCTCAGCCTTCATCCGGTTATAATCTTCCTCTCCCTGAAACTCCCTTACACCTCCGTTTACAATCTGATCACCGAAATGTATAACCGCATATGAAACAAGATAGTCCTCCAGCGTAATGTTCGAATGCATGAGTGCCCTTCCTATAATCATTCTCTGCTTTCCGGCATCAAATCTTTCATTTGCTTCATCTGAAACCCTGTAGCTGAACATTTCAATATCCTCTCCATCCTTGTTCTCCACAAAAAGAGTCTTGATCGCATAATGGGCTGCAACTCTGAGCATATCGATAAATGCGGGTTTAACATACATTTCATATGTCTTGCCCCCATTCTGTACTTCAGGAATATTGCTGGGGGCTTTTTCAAGCCTTAGGATAAATTCAGCTTCCAGGTCAGGTCCGCCAAGTTCCTTTGCAAGCTGAATTGCCCGGCCGGCATACATAATAACCTGCACAGTCTCAATACCCGAGATCTCGTCAAAAAACCAGCCGCAGCTTGTGTACATTAAAAGAGCATGGCGTTCCATCTCGAGCAGTTTCAGTATTCTTGTTTTCTTTTTTTCATTAAGGACATTTGAAGCAAAAGACGAGAAGAAACGGTTAAGGTTTTCAGGACTTCTGTCCAGAATCACATTGATGTAATCGTCTCTGAGCTTCCAGGGGGCTTCTGTAAAATCAGCGACATCTTTCTCGTAGAATTCAATGAGTGAATCCCTCAGCCAGTCCAGAGCTTCTCTTAACGGGGCTCTCCACTCCTGGTCCCAGCCCGGGCGCCCCGTGTTGCATCCGCAGTTACTGCGCCATCTTTCAATTCCATGTATGCAGCTCCATGAAGTGTCCTCAATAATTTCTACTTCATGCGCCGGAGGAAATTTCTCCAGAAATTCACCGTAAACGGTTATCCTGGCTATATTATTGGTTTCAATATAATTTAAGCAGTATGCAAGGGCCATATCGCCGTGTTTTGCATGGTGGCCGTATGTTTCCCCGTCAGTTGCAATATTTGCCAGCTGAGGAGAGTCATCTTCCCTGAAAGTGCCGGCGAGCCTGTTTGCCAGGTTTTCCCCGTTTTTCAAAAGATCCCCGAAAGCCAGTTCCTGGGAGATCGGACCGTCATAGAAAAACAAATTGATTGTCCTGCCTGAAGGAAGCCTGCAAAGGTAAGCCATCTTTGGGTCAATGGAAGCGTTACTGACATCCGTCCACTCTTCAGAATCTATCGGCTTAATGCGTTTTGCCTGCCTGGGAGCCAGAATTGTAAACTTAATTCCAAACTCGGCAAGAATGTCCAGCGTTTCATTGTCAACTGCTGTCTCTGCCAGCCACATCCCTTCCGGGTCACGCCCGAAGCGGTGCTTGAAATCAGCAATGCCCCAGATTACCTGTGTACGTTTGTCGTTCGTGTTGGAAAGCGGCATAATCATATGATTGTAAACCTGTGCAATAGCTGAACCGTGGCCTGAATATAGCTCCCTGCTTTCTATGTCAGCCTGTAATATGCTCTGATATGCATCGGGCGAATGCTTCTCCAGCCATGAAAGAAGCGTAGGACCAAAGTTAAAACTGATTTTTGAGTAATTATTAACAATATTCAGGACCGTACCATCTCCGGCCTGAATGCGGGCAGCCGTATTGGGGCTATAGCATTCGGCATTAATTCTTTCATTCCAGTCACGGTACGGGTAAGCTGAATCCTGCACTTCTATTTCCTCGAGCCAGGGGTTCTCTCTTGGCGGCTGATAAAAATGACCGTGTATACAAACGTATCTTTCCATAAATTCTCCTTTAATTATCCTTTCATTTCCAATTCATATAGAGCGAAGCTGAATTCCTTAATTGTAACATCCTGTTTCTTATCTAATCTTTCCGGCATTGAGGAGCCTTTGCCCAACCATTTGCCCCCGGAGGAATCTAATACTTTTTTCCATCTGCCTTTAGCTGCAGGTGCAAAGGCGGTAACTTCCATTTCATTAAAATTCATTATTAAGTAAACCCCGCTTTCACGTTTCCACCTGTGGAAAAATATCACTTTCTCCTCTTCAAGTGCTGTGACGTTCATATCATTCCTCTCGAAATTCTTCAGTGCCGGCAGAGCATTTCTCAGCCTTATAAGTTCCCTGTAGAATTCGAGCATCACGCCGTGTTTGCCTTCACGCCTTGTATTCCATTTTAGTTTTGAATTCTCAAAGGTCACTTCACTCTGCGGGTCGGGCACTTCATCCTGCCACTGGAAAGCCCTGAACTCTCCTTTTCTCCCCTCCTGAACAGATTTTACAAGCACTGGATCAGAGTGGCTTACAAAATACTGAAACGGCGTATCTTCGGCGTATTCCTCTCCCATAAACAGCATCGGAATATAAGGCGACAACAGCATTACACCTGCAGCAAGCTTTGCGGCCTCAAAGGATACGAGGCTGCTCAGTCTTTCGCCAAAAGCCCTATTCCCAATCTGGTCGTGATTCTGTGTGCTGACGATAAACTGGAAAGTGGGTCTTCCGGAAGGATCATTCCCATGCCTTCTTTTGCGAAACCTTGAGTACTGCCCCGTATAGACATAGCTGCTTTTGAGGGCCTTGGCCATGTCGGAGACTTTGCCGAAATCCATATAGTATCCGGCATTCTCCCCCGTAAGAAGTGCGTGAAGTGCGTGATGAAAGTCGTCGTTCCACTGTGCGTCGCACCCGTAACCGCCCGCCTCCATGGGGTTAATTACCCTTACGTCATTCAAATCGCTTTCAAGTATGAGAAAATGCTTTCTTCCTTCAGTTTTTGACAGGTGGTCTGTAACTTCCGCCATTTCCTCAAGTATGTGTCTGGCACTGAAATCGTAAATACTGTGGATTGCATCCAGCCTGAGGGTATCCATGTGAAAATCCCTGAGCCAGTATAGCACATTTTCAATAAAGTAATTTCTTACGCCGTCGCTGTACTCCTCATCAAAATTAACAGCATCCCCCCACGGGGTTCTATATTTTGGAGTAAAGTAAGGCCCGTAGCTGTGCAGATAATTTCCCGCGGGACCTAAATGATTATAAACCACATCCAGTATTACTGCCAGGCCTTTATTGTGGCACACATCAATAAAATGCTTCAGCCCGTCTGCGCCTCCATATGAGCTTTGAACTGCAAAGGGGTAAACACCGTCGTACCCCCAGTTCCTCTCACCCGGGTACTGCGAAACGGGCATTACTTCAATTGCCGTTATGCCAAGCTCCTTCAGATCATCCAGCCTCCCAATTGCAGCCTCGAAGGTCCCTTCATCGGTAAAGGTTCCGATGTGCACCTCATAGATTATGTAATTGGTTATTGGAATGCCTTCCCAGTTTTTGTCGCTCCATTTGAAAGACCTGTGGTCAATAATTTCAGAAGGACCATGTACGTCCTCCGGTTGAGAATATGATGCCGGATCGCTCCTTTCAGTTTCACCATCAATCCTGTAGAAATAATGCTGTCCCGGTTTTATATTTTCTGCGGCAGCCTTCCAGTAGTACTCTTCATCTCTTTGCATCGGTATAAATCTTTCTTCCCCATCCAGTATCTTAACTTCCATTTTTTCTGCCGTAGGGGACCAAACAACAAACTCACACTTTCCATCACCTGAATAGTCTGCACCAATTCTCATAATTCACCTATTATATGTCATGAACTTAAACACCAACTTATGCAGCATTTCTTACGTTTTTACAGTGCTTTCATGCCTGCTCTCTTTCAGAAAAAACTTCGTAAAGTACATTATACCCTTTATAGGTATGTACGCTTCTTCCATATGTTTTGATAAAGCATAATGAAGTTCCATGAGCTTTTTCTCGAGCAGGTAAACATGCAGCATATATTCGAGTTCTTCCTTTTCGGGCGGGAGGAGACCGGTCTGCTGGACAGTGTCGTAGTATGACTGCATGAACACACTTCCCATCCAGAGCCACCACTGTTCAGCAAAAGTCTCCAGCACCGAAATATCCTCCGATCTTGAGGATTTATATTCAACCAATGCCGTATAAGCGGCATAATGAAAAGACCAGATCATTCCCGCTGCATCCCTGAGAGGAGAGCGCTTCAGTTTTCTCTCGCTTATTGACTGGGCTGCAGGTCCCTCGAAATTGGTTATTACAAAATCCTTGCCCGTAAATAATACCTGATCCAAATGGTAATCCCCGTGAATGCGGATTTTCTGTGCCTGGAGCTTCGCGTTCAGTATCCTGGAAATAAATGATAACAGGGGCTGTTCAAGAGCAAGAAGTTCCTTTGCCTCCTGCCTTATCTCCTCGTTCATCAGAGGGAGATTTTTGTTTAAGAGCCTGTATGTGCTTCTTAAAATGCTTCTGACTGACTGGTAAATAGATCGCTGGTAAAGCATTGAAAAAGGTTCAGGGCTGAATGCAGGATCGTCTTTTAATGAATAAAGTGCCAGATGCATCTCCCCGGTTCTTTTTCCGAGAAGACTGACCATTTCAATATTAATTCTTTCAACTATCTCACCAAAATAAGGAGACTCTTTCAGCTGCTCCAGATCCGACAGGAAAGAAGAAATATGCGGAAGCCCGCTTGCTTCTTCCTTCTGCGAGGCAAGCACATTATCGAAATGCTTTTTCACCACGTCAATGATGTAAGACCATCCGTCACTCTGGTAGACCACATATTCTTTAAGTACACCCAGTGTAATCGGGGGCAGACTGCTCCTGAAATACATTATTGCGCCGCCATAGGGCGGAATATTTTCAAATTCCGTTCTTGAAGTCAAAAGGTTGAGTATTTCAACTCCTGGGTTTAACCCTTCTTCGAGCTTTCTGTAAAGCTTCACCGTCAGGGTATCGCCATAAAGGATATTAATATTTCTTTTGTCGATTCTCTGGACTTGGGAGGATGTATAGATCCTTCCTCCGCTGAAGATGCTCTTTGTCCTTTTTTCAATTGTCGCCCTCAGTTCCCCGCTGGTGCCCCTGATATTGCGCCTGCGGATTAGCATTTTAAGGAATTCCTGGCGGAAGTCCTCATCATAAATTCCGTCATAAAGCGTGTGCACCTGCCCTCCATCATTCAGGCATGCGATAGCCGCATTCGGAAAGGTCTGCGATATTTTTCTGGCCTTTTCATCATTTGCAGCCGAAAGGGGCAGGAGATACAGCTCAGGCACCCTGTCCAGATAACTGACCCTGACAATCAGCAGCACCTCATTACCCGAGGCATCCGGAATATAGATCTCCTCTTCAATCTTTACTTCCTGAATTCTCAGTCTGTCGCCTTCAAACCATTCAGACTGCTTTATGTAGGGGCTTAAAACTATTTCTTCAAAAATCGCTCTCATTTCCCCTTTGAGTATATTTTTCCAGTTTCCTTTAACGCTGATTTCAGGAATTCTTTTCCCCTCTAAAGAAGGCGCTGCCTCTTCCTGCTTCAGTATAAACCAGTAGTAATCATATGGATTTAATGTAAGCATATATGTAGGTTCACCGATCAGCGGAAATTTGTTTCTGCTGAAGGCTTCAACAGGAATATAGCCCTGATACTTTATCAGATCCAGTTCAGCCACCTGCGGAAATCTGGAAAGATTAACAACAACCATTATCACTTCCGATTCATACTTTCTTATAAATGCCAGCACTTTAGGATTTGCCGGAGAAAGAAATTCAAGCGTTCCGCGTCCGAAAGCTTTGTGGCTTTTTCTCACGGCAATGGCTCTTTTCATCCACCATAGAAGACTGGAGGAACTCCTTTCCTGCACTTCCACATTTACTGCTTCATAATGGTATTCAGGATCTATTATTACTGGCAGAAAAAGCCTCTGCGGATTGACGTCTGAAAAACCTGCATTCCTGTCGGGCGACCACTGCATGGGTGTTCTTACCCCGTTACGGTCGCCAAGATAGTAGTTATCCCCCATTCCAATCTCATCCCCATAGTAAATTATAGGAGTGCCAGGGAATGAAAACAGGAGAATATTCAGGAGTTCAATTTTTCTGCGGTTGTTTTCAACCAGCGGGGCCAGACGCCTGCGTATGCCCAGATTTATTCTTGCCCGGTTATCCTTTGCATAAAACCTGTACATATAGTCGCGTTCTTCGTCTGTAACCATTTCCAGCGTCAGCTCGTCATGATTTCTTAAGAACATGGCCCACTGGCACGATTCCGGAATTTCGGGTGTCTGTTCAAGTATGTCTATTATCGGGAAACGGTCTTCCATTTGAAGCGACATAAAAATCCTTGGCATCAGCGGAAAATGGAACGCCATCTGGCATTCATCCTCATTACCGAAATATTCCACCGCGTCCTCTGGCCACTGGTTTGCCTCAGCTAAAAGCATCTTGCTCTTAAACTTCTTTCTCACGTAGTCGTTCAGCGACTTAAGAAACCCGTGCGTCTCGGGCAGGTTTTCACAATTCGTACCTTCACGTTCATAAAGATACGGTACAGCATCCAGCCTCAGGCCGTCAACTCCCATTTCAAACCAGAAGTCCACAACCCTGAAAAAGGCTTTGTGGACATGCGGATTATCGAAATTCAGGTCGGGCTGATGCGAATAGAATCTGTGCCAGTAATATGCCTTGGCAACCGGATCCCAGGCCCAGTTGGATGTTTCAAAGTCACCGAAGATAATGCGGGCATCTTTGTACTTTTCAGGCGAATCGCTCCAGACGTAATAATCCCTCTGGACAGAACCCTGTTTGCTGATTCTTGCAAGCTGAAACCATCTGTGCTGGTCAGAAGTATGGTTCAAGACCAGTTCTGTTATTACTCTTATGCCTCTGCGGTGCGCCTCTTTCAGAAAATCCTTAAAATCCTCCAGTATTCCGTACTGTGCATGAATATTATAATAATCTGCTATATCGTACCCGTCATCTTTTAAGGGGGACGGGTAGAATGGAAGCAGCCAGATAGTCGTAACTCCCAGGCTTTCAATATAATCCAGCTTTTCTAAGAGTCCCCTGAAATCTCCTATTCCATCGTTGTTGCTGTCGTGGTATGCTTTTACGTGTACCTGATAAATGATCCCATCTTTATACCACAATGGATTATCTTCCAAGAATTTCCCATCGGCGCCCATTAAATTCTCCTTATACACAAATATTTTCCGGTATGGAAAGAGGCTGTATATCAACCCTTTATGAAATATTAATAGCTGTCCTAGCCGCGGAATAAAACCCGATGCCCTTTTTCTGTAATTCCGCGGTGCAAACAGCTTTTTATTATATAAATAAATAATGCTGTAAAAATCTACTGATAAATCCGTTTCATTTAAGTGCTCCGGCAGGTCTGATTTCTATAATTATCCATGCAGTCAGACAGAGAGAGTAAGATCTTCCGGCAGGGTATTTTTATTTGATAAAATATGGTATTTCTTAAAAAAGAACTGCTTCTAATTAAATCTGTTATAATAAATTCAATTAGAAGCAGATATTATAGGAGTCACTAAATGGGTATTCCGAAATTTCTCTGTATATGCAAATTAAAATATTGCCGTCAGTATGCCTCCACTGCCTCAACGTTTACTTCACTTTGAGCCATCTGCGTCAGCTTATCGTCGGCAGCATATTCTTCATCCAAAGTATTCTGCAGCAGCTGTGCCAGTTTATTCATTCCCAGATGATTTGCAAAAGTCCTGGCAGTACCGTAAGAGGTGATTTCATAGTGCTCTATTTTCTGCGCTGCAGCAATGATTGCGGCATCCATTACGTTGGGATCATTGATTTCATCCATTAACTCTTTACCTTCCTGGATTATTCCGTCTATGGCCGGGCATTTTTTAGCTTTTGGAGTCATATTAAGTTCTTTGAAGACCTTTTCAAGCCTTGTGATCTGCTTCTCGGTTTCCTTTGAATGTTGTTCAAATGTCCTTTTAAGATTGCCGGATGACACTTTCTTTATCATTCTTGGCATCGTTTTCAATACCTGCTTTTCGGCATAGTATATATCTTTTACTGAATCAACTAAAAGGTCGTGCATTGATTTTATTGCCATAACTATTCCTTCCTTATCTTTATTTCAAATCCTCGTCATCTTCAAAATCATCCTCGTCCTCATCTTCTTCTATATCGAAGTCGCCCTCTATCTCCTCCCCTTCAAGGTCCTCGTCAAAGTCCTCGTCGTCTTCTAAATCCTCGTCGTCTTCATCAACTTTTTCTTTTTCCTCGTCAAAGGCTTCATCTTCCAGACCCTTATCCAGGAGGTCATCTTCCTCGTCTTCAAAGTCCTCATCATCAGTAAATTCATCCATATCAGGCTGCATGATCTCCTCATCATCATCCATTTCATCATCGTCCGGATCGCTTCCGGGCAGTGAGGCACACGTGTGCTTGAAATACGTCAATGCAAGAAGATATCTTAAGCTATTAACCTGAGTATTTAACAACCACATCATCTCTTAACCTCCAAATCATTTATATATTTAGAAATTTTATTCAGGATGAAACCGGTTCGTGAACCCTGCCCGGAAAACAAAGCCTGCAATATTTATCCATTCTTAACGCAGCTCCGGAAAGTGCTGCATTTTAAGCTCTCTATTTTTTGGCTTCCACATTAATACTGTTGACGGCCAGCTCAGTGAGTTTTTTGTCCGTTTCCTTTTCCTCATCAAGTGTATTCTGCAGCAGGTCTCTCGAATCTTCATCTCCCAATATTTCCGCATATGTTCTCACAACGCCGTAAACGGCAATTTCATAGTGCTCGATTCTCTGCGCCGCAGCAATTAAGCCGGCATCCTTTACTTCAGGATCCGCAGCCTGGCTCATCATCTGTTGACCCTCACGTATGATGCCCTCCATACCCACACAGGTTTTTCCTTCCGTAGGTTCATTCATATTGCGGAATATTTCTTTCAGTCTGTCTAACTGACGCTTGGTAACGTCAAGGTGTTCATTAAAGGCATTCTTCAGTTCTTTAGAAGAAGCTGACTGAATCATTTTGGGCATGGCATCAATGATTTGGCTTTCAGAACTTACCAGATCTCTTAACTCATCCAGATATAACTTTTTCAGCGAATCGACTTGCATATTCATTCCTCCTTAGTTTATAACTCGTTACTCATTTTAATATATTTTTTTTGCTAAAAATGTCAAGATAATTACGTCTTCAGGCTAAGCAGAAATTAAGCTCTTAATAGTTGCAGGAATTTATCCGGATATTTTTCTCTGTTCTTATCCTACTAATTACTATCGCATTTACCTGCAGCAGTCTTCACTTGGAGGCTGGTTCATCTCAGACTTCAATCCGGCTTGTTTAATGTGGGCTGATTTTAAGTGGTTTCCATTCATGCTCATGGAGAGTTTTGGACTAAGATATGGAATTCCAAGATCCAGTCCGCGTAAGATAAAAACGGCTCCAAGCAGCAAAGCAAGAAATGGAACTATGCGGTTTAAGTTTCTTCTGAAACCGATACCGGCATAATGCCCAATAAGAGATACTGTAAACATGAGCGGCAGCGTGCCAAGACCAAAAAATGCCATAAAAATCATTCCGCTTGCCAGCCCGGCCGAAGCAACTGCACCTGCAAGCCCCACATAAACAAGTCCGCAGGGAAGCAAGCCGTTTAGAATGCCGAGTAATAATAAGGAATGCGCTGAATTCTTATTTAACAATCTCCCTATAAATCCCTGCAGCTTTTTATTGTAGAATCCGAATACGGGAAGTCTGCTTATTTTATTTTTATTTTTTCGGGGAAGGATTACCAGAAATACTATTCCTGCTCCAAGCAAAACCGACATATTCTGCTGAAATCCGTACAGGACTGCAGCACTGCCAAGCGTGCCGAAGAGAAAGCCAAGAAAAATATATGACGTTATTCTCCCGGCGTTGTAGATAATTCTTCCGGTATAAATACTCAGCCTGCTTTTTGAGCATGCGGGCACTGCAAGCAAAAGTGGTCCGCACATGCCGGCACAGTGCAGGCTTCCTGCCAGTCCAATCAGAAATGCGCTCCAGAGTTCCATCCGTGTTTCCTGTTTGCTGCTTAAACTTATTGAATATTTATGATTTTCTCGTTCAGGTATTCCGTGCTGCCTGCTTTCCAGTTCATCTCAATTTTCCAGAGCCCTTTTCTTTTTCCGCGGAAGCTTACCATCTGCGCAAAATCAGGATATATCTGCAAGGGAATCCTGAAATCATTTTTCCTGTCTGAAGGACGGAAGAATATTATCTCCCCTGTAATATTTTCTTTGATCGACCTGGGAAATGAGACATTTACTTTTTCATCCTCGCTCCGGAATTCCACCTGTTCCCTTAATGCGCTTGTGCGTTTAAGCTTTTCAATTTTCTCCTGGAACCTGATCTCATCATTATAATATTCCCCTGAGACCAGATCAACATCCTGCCCCATATAAAAAGCCACCATTGAAAGAATCCCGGCAACAAACAAGCCGTAAAAAAGAAAGATATTTGTTCCCCAGTGAAATTTCATTTTACCAATACCCCATTATGATGTTCTGTTTATGCTTTACTCTGCTTTTCCTAAAAACGACGTTGTGATTTCACTTACTTTTTTATCTCCCGCATATACCGATATTTTAAGAGGCGTAATAAGACTTTTAAGGCTTTTCTCATTTAACACAACAAGAAGCTTTGCCTCTGTAATAGCCTGGGTTCTGGATATCAGCCTGTCGTAACCAATAACCTTAATCTCACCTTCTGCCCCTTGAAGCTTCAGGATAACTGGTGCATCACTGACAGTCTTGTTTGTCACCTTTAAGTCGTAAAGATTGCTTATCCTGCTTCCCGGCTGCTCCTGCGATAAAAGTCCCGGTGTTCTTAATATGCTCACATCATAGTCCGTTCTTGTCAAAAGCATATAGGCGATGATGCCGGTTAAGACTGCAATAACTGAGCTGTAGAAAGCAGCTCTTTGAGAAAACCTGAATCCTGTTTTCTCTTTTATCCCTTTAAGCGAGGCATAGCGTATGAGTTCTTTTGGCCTTCCTGTTTTCACCATAACCGTGTCGCATGCATCTATGCAGGCGGTACAGTTTATGCATTCCAGCTGTGTGCCGTTTCGTATATCTATGCCCGTTGGACAAACATCCACGCACATCCGGCAGTCCACGCAGTCCCCTTTTTCCCTTTTTACTTCAGACTTCTTTATCTTTCCTCTCGGCTCACCGCGCGTATAGTCGTAGGCAATTACAAGTGAATTCTCATCCAGAAGCACACCCTGCAGCCTTCCATAGGGACATACCAGAATGCACGCCTGCTCGCGGAACCATGCAAATA
Organism: Syntrophomonadaceae bacterium; assembly: GCA_050259615.1. GTDB lineage: Bacteria > Bacteroidota > Ignavibacteria > Ignavibacteriales > SURF-24 > JAAXKN01. The sequence continues at coordinate 109,418 of JBLNAZ010000101.1, forward strand.
TACCATAGAATACAAGAGAGAATACTGTAATTGATACAAGTCCTGCCAGATGTTCCCCGGGAGGGTCAGTTACAATCTTAAAGAGTTCATCAGTCCCGATAATCCACGCCAGGAATGTATTTGCAACAAGAAATGAAAGAATAAAAAAGATTGCATTCTTAGAACCTTTTTTAAGAACTTTTTCAGCAGTCCATGCAGACTTATTAAGCGCCTTCTGCTTTGAGGCGTCACCTTCAATCCAGTATTCTACTTTTCTGAATACCATCTCCATAAACACCGTCTGTGGACACACCCAGCCGCAGAAGACTCTTCCAAATACAGCAGTAAAAAGAAATACAAATAGCACGAGCGCAATCATTGCGAGCATGAGTATAAAGAAGTCGTGGGGACCGAAAACTGTTCCCAGTATAATAAACTTCCTCGCCGGTATATTAAAAAGAAAAACGGGATTTCCCTGATGCCTTAAAAAAGGAGCACCAAAGAAAAACAGAAGCAGAAGAACACTCGTAATTGTCCTTGCCGTGTAAAACTTTCCTTTGGGCTTTTTAGGATATATCCAGTTTCTTTTTCCCTCTTTGTTTACAATACCCAGGGAATCCCTGAACTCCTGGCTTTTATCTGAAACTATCTGACTCATAAATCTTTCTTGCTTGTTAGAACACTTTATTTTTTAACCTGTGCCGCTGTTGTATCGTCTTCTTCAATCAGCTGCCCCTGCGGCGCCTTGGCATTCGGGGGATGAGTTCCGTGAATTGAGAGCACATAACTTGCAACTTCCTGGATCTGCTTTGGGCTTATCTGTCCGTCCCAGGTCGGCATACCTTTCTGCTGCACGCCGTTTTTTATTATCTTAAAAATATTTTTAATTCCGGCACCGTGTATCCAGTAGTCATCTGTCAGATTAGGCCCCACTATGCCTTCACCTGCCCTGCCGTGGCAGACCGAGCATTTTGCCAGGAATGTTTCCTTCCCGCTTTGAAGAGACCCTGGATCTTTCAGCTCCTCCACATTAGCCTCGGTAATAAGTTTTCCGGTGCGGTAGAGGACCTCTTTCTGGAAGTCTGCCTCCCGCATCTCTGCGGCATATTCTTCCTGTGAAACCTGGCCGCTTCCGAAAACATGATAGTCCAGCAGATATATTGCAGCAAATATTATTGTTCCATAAAAAAGGATATTAAACCACGGCGGTATTTTATTATTAAGCTCTTTTATGCCGTCGAATTCGTCTTCCATCAATATGTCTTTTTCTTTTTCCAGCGGGGCGGCAGCGCTTATTTTGCTCACAAGTTTAATAAAAGAGAATTTCTTTTTCTCCCCCTTAATTTCCGGCTTATTTCCATACATAAGCGTCATAATGAGTATGACAAATATCAATATTCCGAGCAGTATTGATCCCCACTTTGCATAGCTGCCCCAGTTCATTTCGTCTGAAGGAGGCGCCTGAGCTGCTGCTGCATCCTGTGGAAATATATTCGCGCAGCTTAGAATGATTATGAGCCCTGTAAGTATAATAAAAGCTAACCTGTAATTTTTTCTCCGGGCTTCACTTTGTGGTTGTGTCTTCACCATTGTATTTCCCGTTGTTTTTGTTTTTATCAAGAGGAAGTCTTTTCATTTTGCTTATATAACTTTTATCCATCCTTAAGACCCATGTTAAAAGAACGACAAACAATACGAAAAATATTATAAGGGCAGCTGCAGGATAGATCCCGATATTTTCTATTTTTTCCAGATATTGTGAAAACATTTTATAACCCTTTTACTGGTTCATTGCCTGTGTTACTTTAATGTCGGTACCGAGCCTCTGCAGATATGCAATGAGTGCAATTATTTCCTTATCCTGTTCTGCTGGAACCCCTGAACCTATAAGTCCCTTTGCAATTGCACCTGCCTGCCTGTTAAGTTCGTCATTTGCAAAATTTTCATATCCTGCGGCATAAGGCACTCCGATTTTTCTAAGTGCCGTAATTTTTGCTTCTGTCTGACCCACGTCAATCGTCTGAGTGTATAGCCAGGGATAAGAGGGCATAATTGAGCCGGGCGACATAGATGATGGATTCTGCATATGATAGTAATGCCAGACGTCCGAATACTTTCCGCCTTCACGCTGCAGGTCGGGACCCGTGCGTTTTGATCCCCAAAGGAAAGGATGATCATATACAAATTCACCGGCCTTTGAATATTCGCCGTACCTTTGAGTTTCTGAACGGAAAGGCCTAATCATCTGGGAGTGGCAGTTATTGCATCCTTCCCTCTGGTATATGTCGCGCCCCTGCTGTTCAAGTGCTGTAAGTGGCTTAACACTGGCGATTGTAGGGATATTGGATTTTATAAGAAATGTCGGAATAAACTCAATTATTCCCCCGATAAGTATGGCTACAGCTGCGGCTATAGTAAACTGCACAGGGCGGCTTTCAAGCCAACGGTGCCCTTTTTCGCCTCCGTTGTGATGGAATGCCGGCGCTTCCGAGTCTTCATCTTTCTGGAATTTTCCCCGTTTCATCGTCTTGACCAGGTTTACCACCATAATTATGACGCCGGCAAAATATGCCGAGGCGCCTATTGCACGGATGACATACATCGGAATTATCTGAAGCACTGTCTCCAGAAAGTTAGGATACTGAAGCACTCCAAGAGGCGTAAACTGCTTCCACATGAGCGACTGTACAACTGCAGCCCAGTAAAGCGATAACGCCACAAATACAATTCCTACTGTTCCCAGCCAAAAGTGCACGTTTGCAAGCTTTTTACTGAAGAGCTCAGTACGGTAAAGCCTGGGGATAAGCCAGTACAAAATTCCGAATGTTAGAAAACCGTTCCACCCAAGGGCTCCTATGTGCACGTGCGCTATTATCCAGTCGGTATAGTGGAGTGCCGCATTAACATTTTTCAATGACAGCATGGGTCCTTCAAAAGTAGCCATGCCGTATGCCGTAACGGCAACTACCATAAACTTAAGTACGGGTTCTTCGCGCACCTTATCCCATGCGCCTCTTAAGGTTAAAAGGCCGTTTATCATCCCTCCCCACGAAGGAGCAATAAGCATGATTGAAAATACCGTTCCAAGCGACTGGGCCCAATCCGGCAATGAAGTATAAAGCAGATGGTGGGGACCTGCCCATATGTAAATAAATATCAGCGACCAGAAATGAATTATTGAAAGCCTGTAAGAATAAATGGGACGGTTGGCTGCCTTGGGCATAAAGTAATACATGAGTCCCAGATACGGCGTCGTCAGGAAAAATGCAACGGCATTGTGCCCGTACCACCACTGTACGAGGGCATCCTGAACTCCGGCATAAAGCGAATAGCTCTTGAAAAGCGAAACGGGAATTTCGAGTGAGTTAACGATATGAAGAATTGCCACAGTGACCCACGTTGCAAGGTAAAACCAGATTGCAACATACATGTGAGGCTCTCTCCGCTTAATAAGCGTTCCCAGCAGATTTATGCCGAAGACAACCCATACTATTGTTATTGCAATGTCAATCGGCCATTCGAGCTCTGCGTATTCCTTGCTTGTCAGATATCCCAGACAAAAAGTAACAACGGCAGATAAAATAATCACTTGCCAGCCCCAGAAGTTAATCTTGCTCAAAAGATCGCTGTACATTCTCGCCCTGCAGAGCCTCTGAAGCGAGTAGTAAACTCCCATGAATATTGTGTTACCCACAAATGCAAATATTACAGCATTTGTGTGCAGCGGCCTTATGCGGCCGAATGTCACATACTGAATACCCAGGTTAAGCTGCGGCCAGAATAACTGAACGGCCGCTATAAGCCCCACCAGCATTCCTATTACTCCCCATGTAATGGCTGCCAGCGCAAAGTTCCTTACTATCTGGTTATCGTAGCTGAACGTTTCCACATGCAGGGCGGCATTTCCGGGAACAGTACCTGCCGGGGCATCGCTGTAAGACGGTTTATCATTTTCCATTAATCCCCCTCCTGGATTTATTAACTTATTTTATATTTTTATTCTCACTTTCCTTTTCTATTTTTCCGCTTGTGGCGCCTGAATTCTCATCATCCAAAAGCATTCTTAATGAAGGTGTAAGTTTGTCATCATACTGTCCGCTTCTGACAGCCCATAAAAATGCTCCAAGAAAAATGAGCGCAACAAGAAGGCTGAAGAACATTAAGATGACTAAAACCCACATATCAGAATAACCCTTTCATTCTTGCGGTCATGTTGGTTAAAAATGTAGCCAGCACTACTACTGTAATTGAACTTAAGGGCATAAGAATGGCTGAAATTACAGGCGTCAGGCTGTTATTTACTGCGAAGCTGATTCCGGCAATATTGTAAAGAACAGATACTGCAAGATTCACATAAATAATTTTCATGCTTGTTTTTGAAAACCTTAAAAAGCTGCCGAGTTTCCTGATCTCTGAAGCTTCCAGAATTGCATCACAGGCAGGAGAAAAACTAACTGCGTCTTCGGAAATAGAAATTCCTACGTCGCTTTTCATCAAAGCCCCTGCATCATTTAAGCCGTCGCCAATCATAAGAACATGATTATTACCTGTCTGAAGATTTTTAATGTAGCTTAATTTATCAGATGGTGACTGCCTGAAAAACAATTTTGCCCTGCTTCCAAAAAGATTGGCTAAGGTTTTCCTTTCACCATCGTTGTCGCCTGAAAGCAAGGATATTTTATATTTTTTTAAATAAGGCAATATTTCTTCAATCCCTTCCCTGTATGAGTTGCCCGTTCTGAAATAACCTTTAATTTCATCATTTACGGCAACATAGACCGATGTTCCATTACCCGAAGCAGCTCCAGCCTCTCTGTTAATTACAAAGGATACAGATCCCATTCTTATTTTCCGGCCGTCTGCAACTCCTTCCATTCCGCGTCCCGGATACTCAATAAACTCTTCTGTTTCAACATGTTCTGTATCGGTAAAAATTTTAAGTATGCTTCTGCTAAGCGGGTGAATGGAATTATATAGCAAAGATTTAATTGCCTGCTTGTCTTCCAGGGAGAGCTCCTCTCCAAAGAACCGCATCTCTTTTTCATTCGGCTTTGTAAGAGTACCTGTCTTGTCGAATACAATGTGATCTATGTGTGAAAGTTTTTCAATTACTGCCGCGTTCTTTAAGTAAAATTTATTCCTTCCGAAAATCCTGAGTGTGCTGCCCAATGTAAAAGGTGCCGAAAGGGCCAGAGCGCAGGGGCATGCAACAATCAGCACGGAGGTAAAAACGTTCAATGCCTCGGCTGCTCCGGCATTTAGCCATAAAGCCCCGGCAGAAGATGCAATAATCAGAATCAGTATTGTGAAATATTTTCCTGCAATGCTGCTGAAGTTTGAGATCCTGTTTTCTTCAGGCTTCATAAAGCCGCTGCTGTTCCAGAGCCGTGTAATATAGCTTTGTGAAGTTTCCTTTATTACTTCTATTTCCAGTGCAGCGCCTTTCTGTCTTCCTCCGGCATAGATCACCTCGCCTGAAACTTTTTCAACCGGCAGCGATTCTCCTGAGACAAAGCCGTAATCAATATTTGCCGTACCTTTTATCAGAACTGAATCAGCCGGAATGAGCTCATTATTTCTGATTATTATTCTGTCGCCGCGCTTTAGCGCATTAAGCGGTACTATAGCCTCCGCCCCGTCTTTTTTCCTAACCGCCGAGGCCGGAAGATACGATTTGTAGTCCCTCTCAAAGTTCAGAATCTCATAGGTCTTATCCTGAAACAATCTTCCCAGCAGAAGGAAAAACACAAGCCCGCTTAATGAGTCCATATAACCCTGCCCGGACAAGGTGAAGATTTCATATGCGCTTCTTCCAAAAAGTGCCAGTATGCCGAGGGAAACCGGGAAATCTATATTTATTATCTTTTTCTTTATTCCTTTATAGGCTGAGCTGAAGTAATCTGAGCTGCAGTAGAAAAAAACGGGTAGTGAAAGGGCAAATATTATATAGCTGAAAATGCTCTTAAGAAAAAGGTCCATATTGTTTACAACAGAAAGGTATTCAGGAAAACTTAAAAGCATTATATTGGCAAAACAGAATCCAGCAATGCCGGTTTTATAGTAAATACCCAAATCATAGGTTTTCTTTGGTTCACCTTCTGTTGTGGACAGGTTAAACTCAGGCTCGTAGCCGATTGTGCTCAGGAGTTCAGCCGTTTCCTTCAGGCTTATGAGGTTTTCATTAAATCTGAGTGTAATTCTTTTCTGAGGAAAATTTACTCTGGAATAAAGAATGCCGCGGTTAAATTTATAGAGGTTTTCCAGCAGCCAGATGCATGAACTGCAGTGCATTGCCGGAAGGTAGAACGAAGCTGTCAATACATGACCGCTGCGGAAGTCCACAATCTTTCTATTTACTTCGGGATCTTCCAGAAAATCGAATTTATTTCTGGCTGCACCATTTTTCTGTGAAATTCCCGGAGCTTCATTTATAGAATAATACCTGCCCAGTTTATTCTGTTCAAGAATTTCATAAATTGTTTTGCATCCGCTGCAGCAGAAGACCTTTTCGCCGGCAGTAATATCCATGTCTGCGCAGTCATTGCCGCAGTGATAGCATTTCAATTCCAAAGCTAAAGTTTTATCCATTCTGATATTTATATTATGAAAAGAATCGGTCAAAACTACTTTTGCTGATTTTATACCGGGAGGTATCCTTGCGGCCAGATTGCCCTCAAATGCCGCTTTCATACTTATTTAGCTAATATTCTTTAAAAAGTAAACCTTTTTTTTACCTTTCTGCTTTTAGGGGGGATAAACGGAGGGGAAATCGGGTCTTTTTAAAATAAAAAACCCGGCCTTTTCAGGGGACCGGGTATCTGACATTTAACAACAAAAAAAATCAGTTCACATCTGCAAAGTTCCTGAAAATGTTATCCACCTTGCCCTGCAGGTCCTGCTCGGTTCCAAGCAGATCCTTCAGTGTGGTGTTCTTAAGTACATTATCCACAGAATTCTGAACAACTCTCCAGAGGGACCTTACAGAACAGTCTATGTTGTGCGTGCATATGGTTTCAACACCGGCATGCGTTCCGCAGAATTCCTCCTCCTCGAAGAGCTTTCCTCCCAGGAGCACAAGCACATCGCTCAGCACAATCTGCTCCGGCGGCTTGGCCAGAGTATATCCGCCAACCTGTCCTCTTTCACTTTCCAGAAATCCTCCCATACGGAGTATTCTCAGAAGCTTTGCGGCATTGTGCGTTGTTAAACCTTCGAACTGGCTGATTTCAGGAATGGTAAGCGACTTGTTGATCCTGTAAAACTTGCCAATCCTAAGCAGGCAGCGAAGCCCATATTCTTCCTGTGCACTGAATTTCATATTAATCCGTGGATATTATTTATTCTTAAAACACTAAAATCGCTCTGCTGAACAACCGTCTTAATTAGCCTTGTGGCGCGGGATGCTTGATCCGCATGCCCTGGCGTATTCCAGCTTTGCATAATCTTCCCTTGAAATAGAAGGACCCTCTTTTGTGCAGTACTGGTTAAATACATCACCAAGTTTTTCTGCAATTTCCTGCGGGGAGTATCCTTCAATGTCGTAACGCTGCATCATGTAAACCAGCTTTCCATCCTTGAATAAGGCTGCCGAAGGGCTCGAAGGCGGAAATTCCGAAAGGTATCCGCGCACCCTGTCTACAGCATCCCTGTCCTGCCCAGCAAAAACAGTCACCAGGTGATCGGGAATCTTGCTGTTCTGCAGAGCCAGGTTAACACCCGGGCGTGCGCTTCCTGCAGCACATCCGCAAACAGAATTGATCATCACAAAAACCGTTCCCAGCCCCGGGTCAATAATATATTTATCCACATCCTGCGGCGTTCTGGCCTCAACGAAGCCGGTGTAAGTAAGTTCATCACGCATCGGCTGAACTGCATCAGGATCATAAATGGGCGGTCTGGAATTTATATTGAAATTGTACATTATAATTGCCTTTCATATATATTTTAATAGAAGAAATATTAATAAAATCCGAGCTCAATCTTTGCGATGTCGGACATCATATCCCTGTCCCATGGCGGATTCCAGACCAGTTCTATATATACGTCATTTATTCCCGGAATCGTCTTTAACTTCTGCTGAACTTCACCCGGCAAAGATCCGGCTACAGGACACGCAGGTGAGGTCAGTGTCATCTTGATGTGTACATTATTTTCATCATCAATATTAATTTCATAAATAAGCCCCAGCTCATAAATGTCAACCGGAATTTCAGGATCATAACAGGTCTTCAAAGTCTGAATGACCTCCTGTTCCAGAAATTTTTTGTCAGCCATCTAATTTAATCCTTTCATTGAATTTATATTATTCTGTTGATGCAGAATTTTCTTCTTTAAGCGCACTCATCATGGTATGCCATGCGAGGCTTGCACATTTAACACGCGACGGGTAATCCCTGACGCCTGAAAATACGGCCAGTTTGCCCAGCGACGACAGGTCCTGCTCGCTGCCGATCCTTGAGGTTACGACGTCATGAAACTTGTTGAACATCTCCTCGGCTTCCTGCTTTGATTTGCCTTTCAGAATGGAAGTCATAAGTGAGGCCGAAGATTTCGAAATAGCACATCCGGAACCCTGAAACGATATGTCCTTAATTGTGTCGCCTTCAAGATCTATATATACGAATATATGATCGCCGCACAGAGGGTTAAACCCTTCGGCATCATGATTGCAGGTTTCGCATTTGCGGTAGTTGCGTGGACTTCTGTTATGGTCCAGAATTACTTCCTGGTAAAGATCGCTTAATTCTGACATTATCCGAATACTCTTTTTACTTTTTGGATTCCGTTTACTAATTTATCAATTTCACCTTTTGTATTGTAGAACGCGAAAGATGCCCTTGCTGTAGCCGGTATGCAGAACCTCTGCATTACGGGCTGGCAGCAGTGATGTCCCGTTCTGATTGCAATGCCTTCACTGTCCAGAATTGTACCTATATCATGCGGATGAACATTATCCATCACAAATGAGATGAGTGAGGCTTTGTTCTTAGCAGTTCCAATCAGATGGACGCCTTCAATTTCACTTATCTTTTCAGTTGCATACTTAAGGAGTTCCTTTTCATGCTTTGCAACCTCATCCATCTTGAGATACTTCATGTAATCAATTGCAGCGCCAAGGCCTATAGTTCCGGCGATGTTGGGTGTTCCTGCTTCAAATTTATTCGGTATATCGTTAAATATTGTTTTCTCGAAAGTTACCGAACGGATCATGTCGCCGCCCGTCTGGTAAGGGGGCATATCCTGCAGAAGTTCTGCCTTTCCGTAAAGAACCCCGATTCCTGTAGGACCGAAAAGCTTGTGGCCCGAGAATACGTAAAAGTCACAGCCCAGTTCCTGCACGTCAACTTTAACGTGGCTTACGCCCTGCGCCCCGTCTACGAGAACTGGAATATTTCTTTCGTGGGCTTTCTGTATGATTTCTCTTACAGGGTTTACAGTTCCAAGCGAGTTTGAAATCTGAACGATGGATACGAACTTTGTTCTGTCGTTTAAGAGTTTGTCGTACTCTTCCATTATAAGTTCACCCTCGTCGGTAATAGGTATTACCCTCAGCTTTGCTTTTTTCTCTTCGCACAGCAGCTGCCAGGGTACAATATTTGCATGGTGTTCCATGGCCGAGATAATTACCTCGTCGCCCTCTCCGATGTGTGTACGGCCGTAAGTCCATGCAACAAGGTTAATTGCCTCGGTTGCGCCCCTTGTAAAAACAATTTCGCAGGCGCTTATAGCATTTAAGAATTCCTTTATCTTAAGCCTTGCATCCTCATAAGCCAGAGTCGACTGCTCGCTTAGATAATGAACTCCGCGGTGCACATTTGAATTAAGCATTGTATAATAGTCGCGTACGGTATCTATAACCGAATACGGCTTCTGTGTTGTGGCGGCGTTATCCAGATATACTAGCGGCTTGCCGTTAACAAGTCTGTGCAGAATCGGAAAATCCTGCCTGACTTTTTCGACGTCAAAGGCAGCCCCTGTCTTTTCACTTGATTGTAGTGTTGTCTGGTACATTGAATTATTCATCTTCTTTTATTTTTATTAAGAAACCTTGTGCAGCTTACCAAGTATCTGCTCATTTACAGTTTCTTTTAATTGTTCAATATTAATTAAATCTGTCACGTCGCTGGCAAAAGCATTAATTAAGATCGACTGAGCTGCTTCAATTCCAACGCCCCTCGACTGCAGATAAAAAACTGCTTCTTCATTCAGCTGGCCTACAGTTGCGCCGTGGCTGCACTTTACGTCGTCTGCAAAGATTTCAAGCTGAGGCTTTGTGTCTATCTTTGCATTCCTTGAAAGCAGCAGGTTCTTGTTTGACTGATATGCCTGTGTTTTCTGCGCGTCTTTTCTTACAACCACCTTGCCGTTAAAAACCCCGCGCCCCTTATCGTCAAGTATTCCCTTGTAAAGCTCATTGCTGTTACAGTGCGGCACCGCGTGATCTATAACTGTATGGTTATCTATGTGGCGCTTGCCTTCGGCAAGATAAAGCCCGTTTAAGTTTGCCTCGGCATATTCACCGCCTAAGACAGCGTTGAGGTCGTTTCTTACCAGGCTGCCGCCGTAAGTAAAAGCAAACGAATTAAATGAGCTCGCTCTGTCCTGCCTTACCTGCAGTCGGCTGATGTGAAAAGCTGAATCGGACTCATTCTGTATCTTGAAGTAATTTAACACTGAATTTTCTTCAGTTA